>NZ_JBVYOF010000013.1:0-170551 GCF_056133985.1 Chryseobacterium sp. L12
ATCGAACTCACGTTATTTTATTAAATGATGCGTATGAATTGATCAGTTTATCCGCATCAATTTAGAGATTAGTACGCATGAGTTTTTACAGCTACTAAGCCGCTTTCTAAAAACGTCCGCATCTTTCATTCAAAACGTCCGTAGGTTTTAATGAAAACGTCCGTATCTTTTCAGTAAAAGATGCGGACGTTTTTTTATTGTGGTTAGAAACAGCTCTACAAGCTTTCAAATTTCCTTACCGCTTCCAGTGTCATCTCAATTTCGTTTTCTTTGATGGCATCACTGATGAAATAGGTTTCGTAGCCGCTTGGCGGAAGATAAATTCCGTTAGTGAGCATGTGATGAAAGAAACGGTTAAAGGTATTGTGGTTAGCTTTCTGCGCTTCATCAAAATCCGAAACATTTTCGCTGTCGAAGAAAACAGACATCATCGACCCTTGTCTGTTGATGGTATGGGCGATCCCTTTCTCGGTTAAAATTTTTCCGATTTCGGTATCTAAAATTTCGGTAGTTTTTTCCAGTCTGCTGAAAAATCCTGCATCGTTTTTAATGATCTGCAAAGTTTTTAAACCGGCTCTCATCGCCAGAGGATTTCCGCTTAATGTTCCTGCCTGATAAACCGCACCTTTCGGAGCCAGATGATCCATAATTTCATTTCTTGCGGCAAAAGCTCCTACCGGAAGCCCGCCTCCGATTACCTTTCCGTACGTTACCAAATCTGCTTTTACGCCATAAAGTTCCTGCGCTCCTCCAAAAGCCAGTCTGAAACCCGTCATTACTTCATCGAAAATAAGCAAAGCTCCATTTTCATCACAGATTTTTCTCAGTTCCTGAAGAAAATTATTTTCAGGAAGTACACATCCCATATTTCCGGCTACCGGTTCAATGATAATCGCAGCAATTTCCTCCGGATTATTGGCGAAAAGATCTTTCACCTGTTCCAGATCATTGTATCTTGCCAGCAAGGTATCTTTTGCTGTTCCCGAAGTAACTCCCGGAGAATTCGGATTTCCAAAAGTTGCCGCACCACTTCCCGCTTTTATGAGAAATGAATCTGAATGACCGTGATAGCAGCCCTCAAATTTTACGATCTTATCTCTTCCCGTAAAACCTCTTGCCAGTCTAATGGCACTCATACAGGCTTCGGTTCCGGAAGACACCATTCTGATCTGGTCTATATTCGGAACATTTGATATAATGAATTTTGCGATTTCGGTTTCAAGTTCTGTGGGAGCGCCAAAAGAAAAACCTTTCTCTGCTTGGATTTTAAGCTCTTCCAAAACTTCAGGATGTGTATGCCCTAAAATTGCCGGTCCCCAGGAATTGATGTAATCAATATACGTATTATCATCAGCATCGGTAAGATATGCCCCTTTTGCAGATTTCATAAAAACAGGTACTCCGCCTACTGATTTAAAAGCGCGAACAGGAGAATTTACACCTCCGGGAATGTATTGGTTAGCTTCATTAAATAAAGCTGAACTTCTTTGATATTTCATTGATATTAAATAGTTGATGGTTTTTGATTTTTGGTTGATAGTATACCTGTAAGCTAAAAACCGACAACCATCAACTAAAAACCAACAACCAATTTTAGTTTTTAGGTTTTTTGTCGATTAAATAGATCAGCTGTCCGGCAGAAGGTTTCTGCCCTTCATTCATTCTGTTTTTTGCGTAAAGTTTATTAAGTTTTATTCCGAATTTTTGTGCAATGTCGTACATGTCTTCTCCAGAAGCAGCTTTATAGGTAGGAGTATTTCCGTCAGAATTTTTAGATTCCAGAAAAACAATAGCATTCTTTTTCAGGACATCAGATTCCAGTTCGTTCCATTTTAAAATTTTACTTTCGCTGATTTTAAATTTATCCGCAATGTATTTCACATTGGTGTCTTCAGGAATAACAATATATTTTAAGCCATCATTCGGGTGACTTTTGATTAAAATAGTGTTTAAAGTTTCTTCTTTTTTAATCCTTTCTACCCTTTTTTTCTGCTCTGCATAAGATGTTGCTTTGTAAGGAACCGTTACAGTAACAGGCTGTGAAGCTTTTTTGATTTCTTTCACCTGTTTTGCAGGCTCTAAACTTGCCATGAAGGTTCTGTCGTCTTTCAGATCGGGGTATTTTTTGAGCAAAGCGTAAGTAACTTCCTTGGAATTGACCTCATCAAATTCGTACAGTTTATATTTTTCAATTTTTCCGATGAGAATAGATGCATATCGTGGGTTTGTAGCATACCCTGCTTTCTTCAAACCATGAGCCCAGGCTTTATAATCTTTCATATCCAGCTCAAAAAGTTTGGTGTAATACTTTCGGGTCGCTAAAAATACGGAGTGATCTTCATAAGACTGTTTCGGATCGTCGTACACGCGAAAACATTCGTTGGGAGCATCATCAGTGTGCTTCATAGTTTTTCCCGTCCAGTCTTCTTTACATTTTATTCCGAAATGATTTTTTCCTTCCTGAGCGAGACGGCTTTGTCCGCCCCCGGTTTCCAAAAGTCCCTGTGCGAGAGTAATAGAAGCCGGAATTTTATACTTCTCCATCTCCTCTACCGCATATTGCGCAAACTTTTGAATGTACTGATCTTCTGTAGCCCAGGTCTGAGCTGAAAATTTTGATAAAACTAGAAGGCTAATGAGTAAAAAAAGTCTTTTCATTTTATTTATTTATTGTTTTAAAATAAAAAATGGAACTTAATATTTCCTGTTTCTCTATTTAGATTATAATTAAATTTCTGTTCTGTTTTTCCAAAAATAAATTGGTTCCTTCAATTCCCTGCAAGCCTCCTGTATGAAAGCACAGAATACTGCTTCCTTCAGGGAAATATCCCTCGTCTGTCATCTCAAAAATTTTTTGCATCATTTTTCCTGTATACACCGGATCTAAGGAAATATTGTGTTTTAATTTAAAATCATTAATAAAACGAATGTTATCATCATTTATTTTACCATAACCGCCTAAAGAAGAATCCGTTAATATATAATTTTTCTTTTGCGTAAGTTCAGAAATCTTTTTTTCTAAAGAACTATCCTTTACCGCCTTGAAGCCTATAACTTTCTGACTGTCTTCACAAAATTCGGCAATTCCTGCAATAGTTCCACCGGTTCCTACTGCCGTGCAAAGATAGTCAAAATCTTTTGTTTGCTCGTTCAGCATCATTTTAATGCCCTGTACAGCATTATGATTGGTACCGCCTTCTGGGATAATTAAAGCATCCGGGAATTCCTGCTGCAAAAATTCAGTAAGTTTTTCTTTATAACGGTATTCTTCACGGGTTACAAATCTGAGGTTCATTCCGTTTCTCTTGGCAGCCAGTAAAGTGGGATTTTCCCGCCATTTTTGCTCAAGTTCCTCTCCTCTTATTATTCCCAGTGTTTTAATACCTGAAATATTTCCAAAGGCTGCTACCGCCGCAATGTGATTGGAAAAAGCTCCGCCAAATGTTATGATTAAAAGATTTTTCGGCTTTTTTTCTAAATATTGATTGACGTTGTAGAAAAGCTTCCAATACTTATTACCTGAAATTTGAGGATGAATAAGGTCTTCTCTTTTAATATAGAGTTTTATATTTTTCTCAACAGGAATTTCTGTAATCGGAATATGAATCTCTGGAATTTTCATTGAGGCAAATTTCCTGAATTTATTTCAATTGAACACTTAAGCCGAAGTTAAACAAATCTAAAAACCTTTATAAATTGTTAAATTAAGACAAATATTTACAGAATGACCAGAACTTTCTTTTTTTAAGATAATTAAAATTGTGTTCCATTGCGTAAGCTTCTCTTTCAAAAGAAATTGAAAGGTACGCAAGATAAGCGTTTTTCAATCTGAAAAAATGGTAATAATATTCGGCAATATACCATATATAGAAAAAGATAATAAGCAGTTCGAGCTGTTGCCTGAGATGAATTTTCTCATGGTTGATCAAAACTTTATTGTGCTTATCCTCAGGTTTTTTAATTAAAATAAAAGGAAAAAGCGTAATGCCGTTTATTTTTGTATTTTTGAGCAGGAATTGGCACACAATTATCATGATAACAAATATAAAAGTTTTGATTTAACTTATGGCAAATTTTGACATCAAAGAGCATGAAGACTTTTACTACAATGAGCAGGGATACAAAGTTTTCACGGAAAAATTTCATCTCAAACGGGGATATTGCTGTAAGAGCGGATGCAAACATTGTCCGTACGGATACGATAAAAAGACAGACACATTCAATAAAAACATTAAAAAATCAATACAATGAAAAAATATATTTTTATTTTACTTGCCGCAGGTTTAACTTTAAGCTCATGCAGCCCTTTTAAGGTACGTTCAGATTATGCGCAGACTGCCAATTTTTCAACGTATAAAACATATAAGCTCAGAATTGATGATCTTAAACTGAATGATATTGATAAAGACAGAGTCTTGAACGAACTCTCTAAACAACTTCAGATGAAAGGTCTTTCATCATCAAATACACCAGATCTGATTATTAATGTAAAAGCAAATCATAAAAAAATTACTGACATCAACACTACCAATCCAGGGGGAATGTGGGGCTGGGGCGGCGGTTTCGGCTGGGGAATCGGGATGAACAGAACCTGGACAAGCAATTATAATGAAGGCGCTATTATCGTAGATATGATTGATGCACAGAGCCAGAAACTCGTTTGGCAAGGTATAGGAAGCGGGATTGCAGTTGACCGTCCAAAGTCAAAGCAAAAACAAATTCCTCAGATTATGTCAGAAATTATGGCAAATTACCCTCCGGGAATGAAAAAATAAGTAAATTATTACTACATTTGAAGGCCGTTACAGAAATGTTTCGGCTTTTTATTTGAATTGAAGAGTTAGTTACGGAATTATTTCACAATAATCCAGTTAATTTAGCCTGTGAAATTTCATTTTATAAGTTAAAAACCATACTAAACATAAAATTGTCAGGGATTTATGTGAAATATTTTCGCTGTTAATTTGTGACTATTCAATTTTTTTAACTAAATTTGCACACCTAAAATTTAAAATTTACAAAGGAAATGACAAAGGCAGAATTGGTAAACACCATCTCAAATAAATTGGGGACCGAAAAGAATGAAACACAGAAAGTTGTAGAAGCTTTTATGCAGGAGATCAGAACTTCTATGTACAATGGAGACAATGTTTACTTAAGAGGTTTTGGATCATTCATCGTGAAAACAAGAGCAGCTAAAACAGGAAGAAACATCTCAAAAAACACTGCAATAGAAATTCCTGCACACAATATTCCGGCTTTCAAACCATCAAAATCTTTTGTGGAAAAAGTAAAGACCAAAGTTGCAGTAAAATAAAAAATTTAATATTAACGATTTACTAAAAAAATTAACATTATGCCAAGCGGAAAGAAAAGAAAAAGACACAAGGTTGCAACTCACAAAAGAAAGAAAAGAAGAAGAGCAAACAGACATAAGAAAAAATAATCTCACGCGAGGTTTTTAATATAATAATATAGTTGGTGCAATTTTAATTTTATTATTCACCGACTATATTTTATTATGTAAACAAATGGAAATGACGATCTGACAACAGATCTCATTTCATCATCAATCTTTTTATCTTTAATTTTAACAATGAAGAAAGAACTAATAGTTTCGTATGAAGATGATCTTACAAAGATTGCTTTGCTGGAGGACGGAAGACTATGTGAACTTCATGAGGAAGAAGACAAAAATGATTTTGTTGTAGGAGATTTATTTATCGGAAAAGTAAAAAAACTGGCTCCGAATCTTAATGCAGCGTTTGTAAATATCGGATACGATAAAGACGCTTTTCTGCATTACCAGGATTTGGGACCGCAATATCTTACCTACCGGAAATTTCTGAAAGATTCCGTCTCAAAAAAACAGACCAGCTCCAGCCTGAAGAACTTCGAAATTCAGCCTGAGATTGATAAAAACGGAACTGTCGACAAAATCATCGCTAAAGATGATATCGTTTTATTACAAATTACCAAAGAGCCTATTTCAACCAAAGGACCGAGAATTTCTACACAAATATCCTTAACGGGACGTTTTTTGGTTCTGATACCTTTCGACAATAAAGTATCTATCTCAAAAAAAATAGGCAGCTCTGAAGAAAAAGTGAGACTCCGCACCCTGATTAACAGTATAAAACCTGAAGGTTTCGGCGTTATTATCAGAACAGTTGCAGAAGGCAAAAAAGTAGCAGATCTCCATAATGACATGAATCAGCTGATTCAGAAATGGGAAAATACTTTTAAAAATATTCAGAAAAATAAAGTTCCGTCAAAAGTTTTGAGCGAAGATGATAAAGCATCTTCTATTCTTAGAGACAACTTTAATCAGGATTTTGTAAACATCATTTGCGATGATGAGCAAATGGTAAGCGAAATGAAAAACTATCTTGAAGTCATTGCCCCTGAACGTAAAAATATTGTTCAGTTTTATGACTCACACATTCCTCTATTAGAATATTACAATGTTGAAAAACAACTGAAACAGAGTTTCGGAAAACATGTAAATATTCCCAGTTCCAAGGGTGCTTATCTTGTCATAGAACACACAGAAGCGCTTCACGTGATCGACGTGAATTCCGGTAATAACATCACAGCCGGAAATACTGCCAATAAAGAACACGCACTTAACGTGAATAAAATGGCAGCCACAGAAATAGCAAGACAACTTCGTCTTCGTGATATGGGCGGCATTATCGTTGTAGATTTTATCGATATGACCAATCCTGATCACAGAAAAGATCTTTATGAGCATTTCAGAACAGAAATGAGCCGGGACAAAGCACGTCACAAAATTTTACCGCCAAGTAAGTTTGGGCTGATACAAATTACAAGACAAAGAAACCGTCCCGAAAAACAAATTGATACCAAAGAAGAAAATCCTAATAAAGATGGAGAAATTGTAGCTCCTATCGTTATTGTGGAAAAAATGGGTGAAACCATCAGAAATATTATGCAAAAAGAAAAAGGTAAACTTTTCTTACACGTGCATCCTTTCGTAGAAGCTTATCTTACAAAAGGCATGAAAAGCATACAGATGAAATGGTTTTTGAAATACAAAAAATGGGTAACCATCATCCCGAGAGATTCTTTCAGGTATCTGGAATACAAAATTTACAATTCTAAAAAAGAAGAATTGAGCGGTTATTCTAATTAACAGCTTATTTAAGCCTCCGATCAGGAGGCTTTTTTATTGTTTAAAATTTAAATAAATATTTTGCCCGTTTATTTATTTATCTAAAATTAATTGAACAAAAATCTGTGTTTTCTTTTCTTAATCATCTACATCCAATTCCCCACTTGGATAAATTACTCACTATTAGAAAATTTGAAACGCTTCACCAGAAGGCAATGGCAAAGAATAATTAAATAAACAATATTCAAAATATATCCCTAAAATTTGATATAAACAGATGCTTTTGCGAATTTGATAAAATAAATACCATAGATTAAATAAATAATTAAAACAAATCAAAAAATATGGCAAATAATTAAATAATATTCATATATTTAAAAACTGAAAACTATTCCATGATGAAGCCAAAGTTAATTATCTTTGACGAGTCACTGCTGTATGCAGAAGGCTTGTCAAAACTTCTTGTTCAAAACAAGATTTTTAGTTCCGTTGAAATTTTAATTGTTACGAAAAGTTTACCGAGCATCTGAAGAAAGAGCCTCCGGAATTTCTGATGATAGGAACCAATACCATGCTTCTTACTGATATACATTCTTTAATTCAGGAAACTTTACTTCAATATAGATGTACCAAGATTATTGTAATTGGACATTCATTTGATATTTCAAGTATCAGAAAGCTCTTTAATAAAGGAATCAAATGTTACCTAGACAAAAACAGCCCTTACGAAGAACTGGTAAAATCTATTTCCACATTAATGAATGATGACACCTATGTCTGTGACCATGTAAAAGAGATGATGATCAATTACATCAGCCACGAAGAAGAAAAACATGATCCGAACATCAGGGAATCTTTAACCAAAAGAGAATTAGAAATCTTAAAACACATCTGCAACGGATTAAGCAGCAAAGATATCAGCGAAAAATTATTTATCAGTATTAACACCGTAGAAACTCACAGAAAAAGAATTCTGATGAAACTCAATGTAAAAAACTCTGTCGGAGTTGTAAAATATGCACTAGAGAACAATATTTTCAATTAGAACAGTCAAATTTTTAAATAAAAAAAACTCAGAGCCGTACTCTGAGTTTTTTAGCATGCTATAAAGTGGAATTAATCTAACCATCCCATTTCCTTCATCCATTCATCATTGTAGATTTTACCTACATATCTGGAGCCGTGATCGTGAAACAGTACAACAATTACATCATCTTTCGTAAACTGTTCCTTCATCTGTACCAGCGATGCAATAGCACTTCCTGCAGAATATCCACAGAAAATCCCTTCTTCTTTTGCAAGTTTTCTTGCATATACAGCTCCGTCTTTATCTGTAACTTTCTCAAAATGATCAATTACAGACATATCATAGTTTTCGGGTAAAATATCTTCACCAATACCCTCTGTAATGTATGAGTAAGCATTTTCAAGATGAATCTCACCTGTTTCGTGGATTTCTTTAAGAATAGATCCATAAGTATCAACTCCAATAACTTTGATATTAGGATTTTTTTCTTTGAAATACATTCCGCAACCTGTAATGGTACCTCCAGTTCCCGCTCCTACCAAAAAGTGAGTAAGCTTTCCTTCTGTCTGTTCCCAGATTTCAGGAGCTGTAGATTCGTAATGAGCAGTTCTGTTAGACAAATTATCATATTGGTTCACATACCATCCGTTTTCTGTTTCTGTTGCCAGTCTTTTCGATACCGAATAATAAGAACGAGGATCTGTAGGCTTTACATCCGTAGGACAAACAATAACTTCTGCGCCTACTGCACGAAGAATATCACACTTTTCCTTAGACTGTTTGGAATTGGTAACAAAAATACATTTGTATCCTTTGATGATTGCTGCCAAAGCCAATCCCATTCCTGTATTACCTGAAGTCCCTTCGATGATGGTGCCTCCAGGCTTTAATCTACCGTCTTTTTCGGCATCTTCAATCATTTTCAGAGCCATTCTGTCCTTTACCGAGTTACCGGGATTGAATGTCTCAACTTTTGCCAAAACCAAAGCCGGAAAATCTTCTCCCAAAACTTTATTCAGTTTTACAAGTGGAGTATTTCCAATGGTTTCGAGTATATTTTCTGCGTATTTCATAAATCTTTTATAAGCGGCACAAAGATAAGGCTTTCAAAATAATTAGGGCAATACTAAATTCTATGAGGCTGATTAATGATACAAATCACTTAACAATTCTTCATATTTGATAGATTTTGGAGATTTTAACTGCAAAGATTGTTTTTAGGAGCAATTCCCGCTTTCCGTTCCAATCTTTTTTTGCAAAAAAGGATTTCCTCTACAATCGGGGCTAGTAGTTTGCCATCCCATGAAAAAATCAGCAAAAAAAGACAACTTAACGGAACAATTTGTAGTAATTAATTATATTTAATTGATTTTACAGGAGAAATTTTACTGATCAGATAACTTGGAATCACTAATGCTAATCCGGAAATAATTAAAATTCCCAATGAAATAGAAACAATTACCAAAGGATTAAGATCTACAGGAACTACACTTACATAATAGTTTTCAGGGTTAAGTGTAATAATTCCAAAGAATTTTTGCAGAATCAGAAGACCAAGACCAATGACATTACCATATAAAAGCCCGGGAATCATAATAATCAGAGTATAATTGATAAATGTTGCACGAATTTGCCCATTGGTTGCCCCTAAAGTCTTAAGAAGCCCGATAGAATTGGTTCGCTCTATAATGAGAATCAGCAAAACCATAATAATGTTAATGATCACCACCAAAAGCATAATCGAAATAATGATCCCTATATTGGTATCAAAAAGACCGATCCAGTCGTTGATCTGAGGATATTTATCTGTAGCTTTTTCAGCATAGTTTTTATAACCAATAAATTTTTCAACCGCAGGAAAATCTTCGTCAATATTGTTTACATTTTTGAAAAAAACATCAAGTCCGCCGATTTCATTATCCTTCATATCAAGAATTCTCTTCACATGGTTGATATCACCAATAACGAACTGGTCATCAATCATTTTAATATCTGTTTTATAAATTCCGGTAACTTCAAATTTTCTGTAAATTGGCTTCTGGTCAGCCTTTGAGAATACTGTTACAATACTGTCATTTACTTTCAGGTGTAAATCTCCTGCCAATTTTTGCGAAATAGCCACACCATTGTTGTATCCGTCTTCATTAAAGAAAGGTGTTTTACCCTCAACTATAAATTTTCTGAAACGTAAACTGTCAAAATCTTTCGCTACTCCTTTGAAAATGATTCCTGCAAAACTGTGCTCGTTTCGCATGATTCCTGTAACCATCGCATATTTCTGAACAGCTGCAACATCCGGAAGAGACAGAATCTGCTTAATATTCAATCCTTCATTATCTAAAACAGAGGTATTATAGGAAGAATTTGATTTGGTAGATTTTACCGTTACATGTCCGCTGAAATCTGCAAGTCTTTCTTTAATTGCTTTTTTAGAACCCAATCCTGTAGAGACTGTGATGAGCGAAACAATAATTCCTAAAGCTACAGACAGCCTGCCAATGAAGATAATCACCCGTGAAAGGTTATTTTTGTTATCTTTGGAAAACGCTATTTTTCTGGAGAAATATAATGGAAATTTCAAGCTTATGAATTTAAATTTCAAAATTAAAACATTACTTCTTATTTGCCTAATTTTTTTGGGTGTATTCAATATATATTATTCTCAAACATCAGATAAAGATTTCAAAACCGGGGCGGATCAGCCGGAACTTTATTTACCACAATTGAAAAATAAAACGATAGGTATTGTGACCAATCAGACAGGCTTGTTAAGCGACAAAAGCCATCTAGTCGATTTTTTACTAAAAAACAATGTCCAGATTAAATCTATTTTTGCACCTGAACACGGTTTCAGAGGTGATGCAGATGCGGGAGAAAAAGTAAAAAACGGAATAGATCTGAAAACAGGAATTCCCATTATTTCTCTTTATGGATCTAATAAAAAACCAAAATCGGAACAGTTAAAAGGAATTGATGTCATTGTTTTTGATATTCAGGATGTTGGCGTGAGATTTTATACTTATATCTCAACTTTAACTTATTTGATGGAAGCCGCTGCTGAAAATAACGTGGAAGTTATGGTTTTGGACCGACCAAATCCACATGACGGATATATTGACGGACCAGTTTTAAAGAAAAAATGGGAAAGTTTTGTCGGAGTGCACGAAGTTCCTGTTATATATGGATTAACCATCGGAGAATATGGAAAAATGGTGAATGGGGAAAAATGGCTCAAAAACGGAATTCAGGCTAAATATACTTTGATTCCGATGAAAAATTATCATAAGAAAAAACGCTATCCTATTTCTGAAAAACCCTCCCCTAACTTACCTAATGACCAATCTATTAATCTTTATCCTAGTTTATGCTTTTTTGAAGGAACTCAGGTTTCTGTAGGCCGCGGTACAGATCTTCCGTTTCAGGTATATGGTTCTCCCTGGACAAAAGAACTTCCCTTTCAGTTTACTCCTAAACCTAATTACGGAGCAAAAGACCCGTTTCTTAACGGACAAATGTGCTATGGTGAAAATCTTTCGGATTATCCGAAAAAGCTGCAGGAACTAAATTTGGAATGGCTCATAAAAGCGTATAAAAATTATAAGAATCCACAGCAGGATTTTTTTCTTAAAAATTTATTCTTTGATAAACTTGCAGGTTCAGATGAGCTTCGCAAGCAGATTATTGCGGGAAAATCTGTAAAAGAAATTAAATCCTCTTGGAAACCTGAACTTGAAAAGTTTTCTAAAATCAGAAACAGATATATTATTTACAAAGACTGATTCAATTAAAAAAGGCTTAAATATAATATTTCAAGCCTTTTTATTTTAAAGTTCTTTTCTTAATCTTGCTACCGGAATATTGAGCTGTTCACGATATTTAGCAATCGTTCTTCTTGCGATATTATATCCCTGTTCTTTTAGGATCACTACAAGAGCATCATCCGTAAGTGGTTTTCTTTTATTTTCTTTGCTGATGACTTCCTGAAGATGATTTTTGATCTCTTTTGTGGAAACCTCCTCACCGTCGTCATTCGTAAGACTGTCTGAAAACAGATCTTTCAGATAAATAATTCCGTTGGGTGTATCTGCATATTTGCTTTTTACTACTCTGGAGATGGTAGAGATGTCAAAACCTGTAATATCTGCAATATCTTTCAGAATCATTGGTTTTAAAGATTTCTCATCTCCCGTAATAAAGTAATTGTATTGAAATTTCACAATAGCATTAATGGTCTGCAGCAAAGTATTCTGTCTTTGGTTAATGGCATCAATATACCATTTTGCGGCATCCAGTTTCTGCTTGATAAACAGAGCAGCCTGTTTGTGTTCAGATGAATTTTTATCGTGAGAATAGGTTGTTAAAATATCTTTATATTCTTCAGAAACTCTTAATGTCGGAGCATTCTTACTATTCAATAAAGGAATAACCTGTCCGTCTTTTACCTGAATAACAAAATCCGGAATAATTTCCTGATTGATTGTAATGGTCTGAGTATCAAAATTCCCACCAACTTTCGGAGATAATTTTGAGATTTCTTCTAACGCATCTTTCAGATCTTCTTCCTCAATATCATATTTCTGAATAATCTTATTGTAGTGCTTGTTAGTTAAAGCATCAAACTGAAAACGCAAAATATTTGCAGCAAGAGACACTGCTTTATCCGAGCTTACTTTTTTCTCAATCTGCAGCAAAAGGCATTCCTGCAGACCTCTCGCTCCTACTCCGGGCGGATCCAGTTTCTGAATATAATTCTCTAATATATCTTCTACCTTTTCCTGTGTTGTATAAATTCCTTGGGAAAAAGCAAGATCATCTACAATAGATTTAATTTCTCTTCTCAGATAACCGTCTGTATCAAGATTACCGATGATGTATTCTGCAATTTTTAAATCTTCATCTGCAATATTGATAAGATTAATTTGCTCCATCAAATAATCAAAAAGTGACTGACCTTCTGTAAGGAGACTTTCATTATCAAAATCTTCATCATCTGCCGAATAATTACTTGATGCTGTTTTATAACTTGGCTCATCATCATAAAGATATTCATTTACATCGAAATCTGTTTCAATACTTTCCGTACCTTCAGATTCGTAAGAATCATCGAGTGAAGAATATTCATCATCTGCAGTCTCTTCTTTAGCAATTTCAAGTGCAGGGTTTTCTTCCAGCTCTCTTTCCAGCTCCTCTTCAAACTCCAAAGTATGAAGCTGAATCAACTTCATCAGCTGAATCTGCTGCGGCGCAAGTTTCTGTCCTAACTTAAGTTGTAAATTTTGTTTTAGCATATTCTACTTTGTGTCTGTTAACATAATTTAGGACGAATTTACTAATTTTTTTTGAATTTAAATATTTTTAGCATGATTTTTGATGTAGAAATTTTCAGATACCACAATACTACATTCTAAGTAAGCTTAATTCTGGCTTATACTATCTCAATTTCACAGAAAAATGCTCAAAGTATTCAATGTATAGTTGCAGACTTTTGCTTGTAACTCATCAAAAAACTCCAATAAATATAATCCTGATAACAACAACTGTAATATAATAGAGATCAAAACTAATCATATAGCGAAATAATCATTTTGATTCTCTGTAATTTAACATCAATTCTAAAAAATTTAATAATTAAAATTTGCAGATAATGAAAAAAGCTATATATTTGCAACCACAATAATCAAGGGTAACAATCTAAGATTATAAAAAAGATCCGGTAGTTCAGCTGGTTAGAATGCCGCCCTGTCACGGCGGAGGTCGCGGGTTCGAGTCCCGTCCGGATCGCAAGCTTTTACAATTTTTAGCTCAAAAAAATTGATCCGGTAGTTCAGCTGGTTAGAATGCCGCCCTGTCACGGCGGAGGTCGCGGGTTCGAGTCCCGTCCGGATCGCATAAAATCCACTTCTGAAAGAAGTGGATTTTTCATTATTAAAAGTGAAAATGCGCTTTTTTAACAAAATACTCCGCATACTAACCACACAATAATACAGCATTTTCTCAGACTTAAATAATTCACTCTCATAATTTACAGTATAATCAACTATATTCCATTATGTGTTAATAATTATTTAAATAAAAATGATTTTTGACATGAATATTATTAATTAAATACCTTATTTTTGACTAATAATATCTCAAAGAAAACACGTTTTCACACACCATGTACAAAATAACAGAGGAATTACGTAAAAATGGCTTTAGTATCAATCTTGTCTCAAAAATAATAGAACGCAAGAATTTTTCAAAAATATTCAATACACAAGAATATTTTTGCATTTTTCTTGTTGCTGAAGACCTAGAAATATTGGTAGAAGAAAAAAACTACAACATTTCAGGCGGCAATGCAGTTTTTGTAGGACCACAAAAAAAAATTGAACTTGGCGACGTTTACGACAGAAACATTTACGTTATTGCATTCACAAAAGATTTCTTTGATAAAACATCTAAAGACAGTTTTTATCTAAATTCCCATCTGTTTTTCAATTTCAAGTCTGAAATATTCATTTCTCCTTATTACGGTACTAATGAATACAATAATGTTCTATTGGTAGAAAGACTGCAAAAATTTTCCAAGCTTAATGATGAGAAAATTTATTTATCTGCTGCTCATAATGCAATTGAAAGCCTCATCCTTGACGCGTATCTAAATGAAAATTATATTGAAAGCATCAGCCCCGAACATTTGGAATCTTCAAACTTAGTCAATAGATTCACTTTGCTTCTTCAAAAGAACCATAAGGTTCACAAAAAAGTATCTTATTACGCCGACCAGCTAAGAGTTTCCAGCAGAAAACTTACAGAGACTACAGAATCAGTATATGGAAAATCTGCCAAACAAATGATTATAGAAAAAGTAAGTTTTGAGTGCGAAAAAGCAATCAGGTTTTCAACGCGCTCACTTTCTGAAATTGCGTTTGACCTGGGATTCAATGATGAAGGAAACTTTACTAATTTCATTAAAAAACATCTCGGCAAAAAACCATCCGAAATGCGTGAAACAGCAGGATAATTTGCCTTTTTTTCTAACTTTTTTATAATTAATTTACCCTAAATTCTTTTATTAGTTTATAGATCTGAATATAAATTAAATAAAATACAAGTATTTAATTTACAGATAATTAAAAAATATTTTTACGTAAATATTTATAAATTTTTACGTAAAAATTATTAAATCAAACCCTATATAGTTTGCTTTCCCTTGATAATGTAGATACATTTGTAATATAAACAACAGCAAATAAAAATTATAAACTATAAGAATAAAACACCACACCAAATCACAAAGTTTTATTAGTATTGATAATCTATTCTTTTCAACTACGCATTCAGTATATTAATAAACTTTTCATCATTCAGTTTTCAGAAAGGCAACAGGATTTCTTGTAATTAAACAATAAGTCCTGTTGCCTTATTTTTTTTTTCTAAATTCATGCAAATCCGCATCAGAACGCTTTCCAACATTATGTTATTGATAATAATAATCTATTATTTAATTGAAACTACAGTAAATAATAGATTTTTTGTAAAAATTCACAAAAAATAAACCTTTTTTTGCAAATCCCAATCTCTAAATACAGCATATCTTTGCATCCGAAAAGAATAGATATTAATACATTAAAACTGATTGACAATGAAACAAATTTTATTGACAGCTGCAGCTTTGCTAGGTTTTGCAACAGCAAGCGCACAAAACGTGACTTTGAATGTGGTGTTAAAACCAATCCAAACCCTTGTAGTAAATAACCAACAAAAGATTGTAAACTTAGAGTACTCAACTACAGATCATTATGCTAATGGAGTTGAATCTGATAATACGGATCACCTTAATATCTACAGCACAGGAGGATTTCAGGTAAAAGTAAAAAGTGGAAATGCAGTATTGCAAAATGGCGGAAAGCAAATTCAGGCAAATAGTATTCAGGTAAAAGCTACTCCGGGATCTGATGCTGTAAACGGAGCTCAGTATGCTCAGAACGTAACACTTTCTGCTAACGAAACAACTTTAGTGTCATCTACGAATGGTGGTGTAAACAAAAAAATCAGCGTTCAGTATAAAGGAGCAGGTGCAAACGAATACATCAACAACTATATTGCAAATCAAAACCCAACTGTTTATACAACTGAATTAACTTACACTATTGTAAGTCAGTAATAGTATAAGCTATATATAGATATAAAAAGTGTCACAAATCTATTGTGACACTCTTTTCATATAAATAAAAATTCTAAGATGAAAAATTTTGCATGGTTATTTTGTTTTCTGATTATTCAGATCAGTGCACAGACAGGAATTTCTGTTTCTCCGCCAAGAGTTTATTTTGAGTCGGCTTCAGGAAGCAGCAGCACGCAGAAAATTACTGTTACCAATGTAAGTGCAAAAAATTCATTAGATCTTGCGGTGAGTCTGGGTGACTGGGAATATGATGAAAAAGGTGAAAACATGATGCATCCTGCAAATACGCTCAAAAATTCATGCGCAAGCTGGATCAGTATAAAAAAGGAAGACAACTATTTCAGTCTTGCACCCGGAGAAAGAAAAGATTTGGATGTCACCATCACTCCACCGGTTAATACCAAAGATCAGCTTCCTGCTCACACCGCAGTTTTATTTGTCAGCCAGATGAATCCTGTTGATGATGTGGATGCGCAAGGTTCAAAAATCAAAGTAAGTATACGATCAGGAATTAAAATTTTCCATAAATACACCGACATCATCAAAAGAAAGGTAGAAATAAAAGACCTTAAATTTGATGCTTCCAAAAAAATGCTGAACTTAACATTTGAGAATCAGTCTCAAATATGGACAGACGGTAAAATAATCACTGACATTATTAATACCAATACGGGTAAAAAAATAACTATAGAACCTCTTGTATTTTATACCCTTCCAGGAAATATAAGAAAAGTAAGCCTTCCTGTAAATAATCTGGAAGAAAAAGGTTCTTACAACGCATCTGTCATCATTGATTATGGAGATAATGAAACATTGGAAATGGCAGAACTAAACTTTAAATATGAATAAACTTTTTGTTTTTCTTCTTTTAGCTTTAAGTTTTTTTTGCAATGCACAGGTATCTTTTACTTCGTGGATTAACAGCTATATGCAGATTAACTCTTACAATGGTAATAATAATCCTGACGCACTTACCGTAACCTTTGCAGCCAATGGAAACCTGAATATGCCTTATTGGAAACTTTCTGCAAAATTAAAACAAAATATCACCTCACAAAACGGACAATATACTATCCCGGGAAACAAGCTCTCTTTTCAGCCAATCTCCACTTCAGGACAGGCTGAGCCAAATCCAATTCCTACAATATCACAAATAGGAGCACCTCTTAATGTTTTTCTGCAGGAAAATACCGAAGTATTTCTGGTTCCGCAATCCAACGCTCCGTTTTACAATATGCCCTCAAAGCCAAACGGATATTATAATCTTCAGATAAAATATGGCTTAACCCTTATTGGTGGTGCTTATCTGGGCAGCTATCCTGCATGGACACGTTTTAATGCTCCAGTTGAGTTTACAGCTTACGATCAGCACAATAATATTATTGGAAGAATGAATCATACTTTTCAGATTCAAATAGGAACTTTATCGGGAACTCCGCCTGTACAGCAGGAATTTTCGCTAAAAATCAATACCAATGCGGCGAATGGACTTTTAGAATTTAAAAGCATGCAGGATTATAATGAAGGGAAAAGCGTGACATATATCAATGGAATGCAGGTAACCTCCAATACTAATTTTCAGATTAAGGTTAAATCATTACAGAGCAATCTGATTTCCAATACAGGAGATACAATTCCTATAAATGCTATTCGTCTGGTTTTGCAGTCTTCAAACCTTGCTAATCAGGCTGTTTTCCCTATCAGTCTAAGTGTTGCCAATCAAATTATAGCGCAAGGAAACACTTCACAAACCACGACGTATTCTTATGACATAAAATATTTTACGTTGCCACAGGATGCACTTCTCATTAATGCAAAGCCTCAAAATTATTCTACAACCTTACAGTACGAGATCACCCCTCAATAAAAGTCTAAATGATACCTCTACAGGGCAGAAAATTTTTACTAAGCTTCTTTTTATCAATTGTATTCGTATGGATCAGCGGGCAAAACACCTCTTCCAATATTTCATTACAAATCGAAAAAAACAGCTCTACATCCAACTCAAGAATACTGAGTCTGATTATTGCTGTTCAAAATTTCAATCCTATATCTTTTTCAGGAAAACTAAGATATAAAGCTCCAAAAGGTTTTAAAGTAATTTCCGGTGATGAAACCCCAATAGAACTGAAAGCTAATGAAAAGATTTTTGTTCCGGTAAGAATTATTATAGAATCAGATGCACAGGCCGGAATCTCCCCTATTCAGGTACAGCTATTTAATCAATTTGAAACACTTATCACCGAACAAACTGAAAACCACATTGTAGAAATCAGCAATGAATTGACAATGACAGTTTTAAATTCTAACATTTACAGGTCTTCATCGGACGAACCATTAGAAATAAAAGTAAGAATTGTGAATTCAGGAAATATAGATCAGAATATTACCGTTGTCTGCAAAATACCTGATCCTTCCAATGGAAATATTTTCATGGAACAACATGCAGAAATTGCTGTAAAAAAAGATTCCATTTTGGTTTTCAGATATAATGATACCAAGAACTTATCAAGGGTATCTAATCTGATGGTGAGTTTATCTGCTTTCAGAAATCCTGAAAAAGAAATTTTCAGTACTTCTAATGTTTTAGTACAGAATATTTCCAGTGTACAAAAATATCAGAATCCTGAATTTTTCAACTTTTCGGAAGAAGCCAGAAACGAAATTACAACCAGCTACAGAAGAGTGGGAGAAAATATAAACATGTATCAGCTATTGGGTTCCGGAGGCATAAACCTTCCTTCCGGCTATCTTTTTATGCGAGGAAATATTGCACTGCTCAACAACCAGCAGCAACCTTTGGTCACTAATACCAATATTCAGCTGAGACAGGGAAATAATCATTACAGCGCAGGAAGCATTAATAAATTACTGGAGATGACTCTTGTTGGAAGAGGTGCTGAATACAGCCATACCTTCAGAGACAACAAAAAAATAGAAATAGGTCTTGTAGATCAAAACTTTAATCTTATCGAAAGAAACAGCTTTTTGAAAAACGGCTACGGTTTTTTTACAAAAGGAACATTAAATGCCAAAAACAATTCCAGAAATGTTTCTGCAGCTTATATTTACAGAAACGATCCCTTTGAGAAAAGCAACAATCACATATTCGGAGGTGAAGGAAATTACACCTTTAATGAATTCTGGACAGCAAATGGAAAACTAAACGCAGGTCTTACTTCATACGAAGATCTGAAAACCATGAAGCCTTCATTTTCTGCTGAAAGCAATTATTCCGGGGTCATTAAAAATTATTTGGTAACCGGAAATTATTTTTACAGTTCAGATTACTATCCCGGAAACCGCCGTGGAAGCATACAGCTTCAACAAAATATTTCTGCTACTTTTAAAAACCATACTTACTTTACCAATATTATTTATTCTAATTTTTCTCCTAAATTCTATTTTTTTACCAGACCGCAGATTTCCGAAAACACCAGAATCGAATTTGGAAGCAAATTCCCTAAAATGGGCAACTTTAATGCAGGTATAATCTATCAGTTTCAGAACGAAAACTCAAACAGTTACAACAATTATTTCGGAAGCTGGGAAGATAACCTGATCAGGAAAATATCGGCTCACAGAATCATAGAACAGCTTTCATGGAATCACATTAAATCAAAACAATCTGCACTCCTGTCTGTTGAAACCGGTTTTGCAAAGTATCCTTCTTCAGATTCCCGGAAGTTTCAGATAAGACTGAATGCAAATTACAGTTTCAAAAATTTTAATTTTAATACCATTTACCAATCCGGAAGTTATTACTTATCAGAATATGCCTTTTCTCAGCTTACGGAAGAAAAAGTAGATTATAAAAAACTCAGTTTATCTCTGTTTTATAACAACAATTTTTATAAAGATAAGCTCAATCTCAGTACAGGAGTTTCCTATGTAGATGATGTTATTTACGGAAAATCACCATCAGCATTTCTCAACACAAGATACAACAGCAAAAATTTCAGTATTTTTCTCAATTCTACCTGGTATAATTATGCGGTAGGAACATTAGCCAGCAACATTCTTACTGTTGAGCTGGGACTTACTCTTAATCTCAAAAAAACTCTTTTAAATCCGGACAAGAAAGGTAAAGTTCAGATATTTGCTTTCTACGACGAAAACAACAATAATGTTTTTGATCCTGATGAAAAACCAGCTGAAGGCTACCTCATCAACATTAATGATATTGCTCTGAAAACCACCTCAGAAGGTACAGCAACGTATAAAAATGTTCCTTTCGGAAAATATAATCTTAAACAGCATATACAGCAGGGATGGTATTATGATGAAACTGATTTTGAAGTTAACCGTTACACCTATCCGCTCCTGGTTCCGCTTCACCAAAACGGAACTTTACAGGGAAAAATTATTTTTGACTACAATACGAAAACAGCCGTTGAGTTTGAGCGCCGTGCTTCTTCTGTATCTTTCAGTATTATTAAGAATAATGAAGTCGTTCAAAGACTTTCCAGTGATGACGAGGGACATTTCACCTCTTTTTTACCTACCGGAAAATATATTATTACTTTGAATGAATCCACACTACCTTCCAATACGTATTCTGAAAAAAATTCTATGGAAGTGGAAATTAATGCCGGGGAAATTTCTGAAATTCCTAGTTTCGTCATTAAAGTGAAAGAAAAAAAGGTAAATAAAAAAGTTTTCAGTAATTAATACAGGTACTTATTCACTATATAAATAAAATTTCACAAAATTTAATTATTTTAACATTTTCTTAACTAAAACTTGGCTTCATAATTGAAAATAAGATAGCTATAAGCAATTATCTGCTTAATATTTAATTTAAAATTTGAGTTATGAAAAATATAGTTTTAGCAGGAGTAATCTCAATATTTGCAGTTACAGCCTGTAAGAAAAGTGAAGATAAGGTCGCTGAAAAAACATTGGAACAGCAAAAAATGGAATTTCAGGTAAGACAGCTTGAAATAGAAAAACAAAAATTGGCGATCGAAAGAGAAAGATTTGAATACGAAACGCAAAAAAGAGCAGACAGCATTGCTACAGCTCAACAGGCAAAAACAGCCGCAGCGTCTAAACCTCAGGTAATCAGGGAAACTAAAACAGTTTATCGTGATGCGCCAAGAGCCTCTTCAGGCGGAACAAGTTCAGGCAGCAGTGCTTCACAAGGAACAACTGCTCAGAAACAAGGGATAAGTGAAGCAGCAAAAGGTACTGCCATAGGTGTAGTAAGTGGTGCCGCGCTGGGAGCAATTGTTAATAAGAAAAACCGTGGTGGTGGTGCAGTTGTAGGAGGTATTATCGGAGGAGCTACCGGATATACTTTAGGTAGAGCGCAGGATAGAAAAAGCGGCAGAGTACAGCCAAAATAATTTACATACATATACTTTCAGAGAGATTGCTTATTTTTAGGCAATCTTTTTTTATGCTTTTACTATTTTTTTCATCGGTTTTTATCATTCCTACTCTTATGGGGTGGGGTAAATTGCTGGAAAAGATAATTCCGGTTGATATTTGCGGAATAGCCGGTAAATCTCTGAGCGGAATTTTAGCCTTAGGGCTCATTTTCGCAATAGTCTCATTTTTTGTTCCTCTCAATCTGATGGTGGAAATCCCTGCCGTAATTATCGGACTTGCAATTTTCTTTAAAGAAAAACTTTATGAATATTTTTATAAAATTCAGAAGAAAAACCTTAGTATTCTGGTGTTTTTCATCCTGATCATTCTCTATTGCGGTTCCTCATATCCATTTATTTTAGATCATTTCGGATACTATATTCCTACTATAAAATGGCTTACAGAAGTAGGAATTGTAAAAGGAATCTCAAATCTTGATCTTATTTTGGGACAAATGTCTGTCTGGCATATTCTGCAGGCCGGCTTCAGCAACTTCTGCGATCCTTTTTTTAAGCTAAACAGTGTATTATTAATCATTTACATTTTTTATATCATTGAAAATAAAACATGGATTCACCTAATTTTTATACCTTTTTTACTGTTTTTTGCACAATCTCCAAGTCCGGATTTGCCAGTTGTCATTTTTTCTTTGATTATTGTGAATGAAATCTTCTCAGGCAGTAAAAACATTCCCTTTTTATTTGGTTTAGCGGTTTTTGCTTTTGCAGTAAAACCTACAGTGATCTGGCTGCCCTTATTTGTGCTGCTCTACTCCGCTTTTAGCATGAAAATGAGTATTCAGAAATTAGTTTTTGGCAGTTTTATTTTTTCTTTATTTATATTTAAAAATATCTGGACATTCGGATATCCTATATTTCCAGTAGCAGTATTAGATCTCGGAATACCCTGGAAACCGAATCCCCAGCTTTTGCAGTCCTCTTCGGAGTATGCCATTTTAAAAACGTATGACGGACAGTATACTTATGAAGAAATCTTACATTTTTCATGGTTCGATTATATCAAAAACTGGTTTCTGCTTTCAGGAATAAAATCTTTTATCAACATTGCTTTTATTCTCGGTTTGACGGGATTTATTATTTATGCTTTTATTAAGAAAGAAAAAATCATTTCACTTCTCGTCATTTCTGTATTGGCTAAAAGTATTCTCGTACTGCTTTTTTCAGCACAATACAGATTTTTTCTGGATGTATTCTTCGTTATATTTTTTGTAATAGGTTTCCAGACACTGCAGAGAAAAGCTGTGATTGCTTTTTCAATATTATTAGTGGTCATTTTTTCAGGAATATTCACATTTCCGGCTTTTATCCAGAATTATATTCCAAGTTTTAATGTGGGAAAATTTATGGTAAAAAAAGATCTGAAACAACTTTTCGAACCAACCAATTACGAATACAAAAACTTCAACCGTTGTAAAGTCGGAAATTTGAATTTTAATGTTTCAAAACAATATCCTTTTAACTTTGAAACGCCTATTCCTGCTATTTCAACAAGTTATGTTTTAGATTATCAAAAGGCAAAAATATTTCCGCAGCTAATAGACAAAAATAATCTCAGAAAAGGCTTTATCTGGAAAAAACTTGATTCCACAGAAGAAAAAGAAGTTAATAAAACGATAGACATCATTAAAAACGATTATCGCTAAAGCCAGAAACAAACACAGCCGTTTTCTAAATAAAAAGCAATAATTTTGCAATATGTTCAATTCATTAGGCAATTTTCTTAGTCTTACCACATTTGGTGAGAGTCACGGCAAAGCTTACGGCGGAATCATCAATAATTTTCCCGCCGGTCTGGAAATCAATTTAGATAAGATTCAACACGAATTAGACCGCAGAAAGCCCGGTCAGTCGGCAATAGTTACCCAAAGAAAAGAAAGTGACACCGTACAGTTTCTATCCGGAATTTTTGAAGGAAAAACAACCGGAACTCCTATTGGATTTTTAATTGAAAATGAAAATCAGAAGTCCAAAGATTACGATCATATTGCAGCATCATACCGCCCGAGTCATGCAGATTTTACTTATGATCAGAAATTCGGCATTCGTGATTATCGCGGTGGTGGCAAATCTTCTGCACGGGAAACCATCAATTGGGTGGTTGCGGGAGCTTTGGCGAGACAGCTTTTGCCTAAAATTGAGATCAACGCCTATGTTTCTTCTGTAGGAGAAATTTTTTGCGAAAAACCTTATCAGGCCTTAGATTTTTCTAAAACCGAAAGCAATGAAGTACGCTGTCCCGATACGGAAACAGCCGAAAAAATGATTTCTAAAATTAAAGAGATTAAAAAGCAAGGCAATACCATCGGCGGAACGATTACCTGTGTTATCAAAAATGTTCCTGTCGGAATTGGTGAACCTGTCTTTTCTAAATTACAGGCAGAACTGGCAAAAGCAATGCTCAACATTAATGCCTGTAAAGGTTTTGAATACGGAAGCGGATTTTGCGGAGCAAGAATGACCGGCTCTGAGCATAACGACAAATTTAATCCCGATTTCACTACAAAATCAAATCTTTCGGGTGGAATTCAGGGCGGAATTTCCAACGGAATGGATATTTATTTCCGGGTAGCCTTTAAACCTGTCGCAACTATTCTCAGACCGCAGGAAAGTGTAGACCAATACGGAAATGCTGTTACGGTTGAAGGAAAAGGAAGACATGATCCGTGTGTGGTTCCCAGAGCTGTGCCTATCGTAGAAAATCTTGCCGCTTTTGTGTTGGCAGATTTATTTCTGATCAATAAAACAAGAAATATAAATCAATTTTAAAATAATCTTTTAAGTAATGAAAAATTACTGGGACAAAGCTATTTCTTTCGAGGAATATGTACAGACAGGAAAATCCAGGCTGGAAAATCCTGCCAATCAGCAAGAGGCTGATTTCAAACATTATTATGAACTCGGACTTCAGAGAATCGACAGAACTTTAAAAAAGTATATTCCCAATGAAGAGCAGCTTACTGAGCTTCAGTCTAAAAACTTTGACGGAAAAATCCTGATCATTTCCGAAGTCTGGTGCGGTGATGCAAGTGCCACAGTTCCTGCTTTGGTTAAGTTTTTTGAAGGCAGAAACGAAGTGAAAATTTTCCTCCGGGATAATGACAAAAGTCTGATTAGTCAGTTTCTGACCAACGGAACCGAATCTATCCCGAAAGTGATCATTCTGGATAAAGATTTTAACGTTAAAAATTCGTGGGGACCACGTCCGAAATTCGGGCATGAGCTTCTTCTGAAATACAAAGCTGATCCCGAAAATTACACCAAAGATCTATTTTACAACGATCTGCAGGTGTATTATGCCAAAAACAGAGGCAAAGATGCGGTGCAGGAGATTCTGGAGTTGCTGTAAAGTTTCTTTGGTTACAAAAAAGGTTGCCTCAATCGGCAGCCTTTTTGTTTTAATTCGCTTCTAGCCAATTATTCCTTACTCCAGCTTCAAACAATAACAAATTCTATTTTTTTTACTTATATAATCGAAAATTAAGACAGTAAAATAGTTCCAAAAAAGTATGTAAGTAATTAAAACTTTCACTATTAAAAGGGCTTAAAAAAAATTCATTTTCTTAAATTTGAGGCATAAATTTTTCCCGATGCAAAATTATCTTGATTTACTGAAGCATATACTAGAGAACGGAAACGATAAAACCGACAGAACGGGAACCGGAACCCGAAGTATTTTTGGCTATCAGCTGAGGTATGACTTGTCTGAAGGATTTCCTTTGGTAACAACCAAAAAAGTTCATCTGAAATCTATTATTTATGAATTATTATGGTTCATAAAAGGGGATACAAACATCAAATACCTGAAAGACAATGGCGTTTCTATCTGGGACGAATGGGCAGACGAAAATGGAGATTTAGGTCCTGTTTATGGTGCACAATGGAGAAGCTGGAACGGAGCAGACGGGAAAGTGGTAGATCAGTTTTCTGAAGTTATTGAGCAAATTAAAAAAAATCCGGATTCCAGAAGATTAATTGTTTCCGCATGGAACGCCGCAGAAATCCCGAATATGGCACTTGCTCCCTGTCATGCTTTATTTCAGTTTTATGTAGCAGACGGTAAACTGTCGCTTCAATTGTACCAAAGAAGCGCAGATGTTTTTCTGGGAGTTCCTTTCAATATTGCAAGTTATGCACTTCTTCTTTTGATGGTTGCTCAGGTGACCGGACTTAAAGCTGGAGATTATGTTCACAGTTTCGGAGATGTACATATTTATAACAATCATTTCGAGCAGGTGAAAAAACAACTTTCGAGAGATCCCAGACCTCTTCCTTCCATGAAGTTAAATCCTGAAATTAAAAATATTTTTGATTTTGATTTCGAAGATTTCACTCTGGAAAATTATGATCCGCATCCGGGAATTAAAGCTCCCGTTGCGATATAATAGAAAGTGGGAATTCCCACTTTTTTTGTAACAATTTCATAGAATACAATACTCATCAATCTTTAAAATATAACCACGATACAAAATTCGTCAGAATGAAAAAAATATTCATTGCATCGTTATTTTTAGGTGCATTTTTTAATTCAAATGTAACTTTTGCCCAAACCGAAACATCTGGAAGAGAAAAAGTATACAGAGCAACGCACACCAAACTTACCGAGCTTAAACACACCAAACTGAAGGTAAATTTTGACTATGAAAAGGAACAGATGAACGGAGAAGAATGGCTTACTGCCGCTCCTTACTTCTATCCTGCCAGCGAATTGATCCTTGATGCAAAAGCAATGCTCATCCACGAAGTGGCTCTGGATAATAATGGTAAAAAAACACCTCTGAAATACGAGTATAAAAATGATATTTTAAAAATTAATTTAGACAAAACTTATACTAGAAATCAGGATTATACTGTTTACATCAAATATACTTCACGTCCAAACGAAGTAACACAGGAAGGAAGCGCAGCCATCAATGATGCTAAAGGTCTTTATTTTATCAACGCACAAGGTAAAGATACTGATAAGCCGACTCAAATCTGGACTCAGGGAGAAACTGAATCTTCATCTGCCTGGTTTCCGACCATTGATAAACCGAATCAAAAAACAACCCAGGAAATCTTCATGACAGTTCCTGATAAGTATGTAACGCTTTCTAACGGAGTTTTAAAATCTTCACAAAAAGAAGCCAACGGATTGCGAACCGATCATTGGGTAATGGATAAAAGACATTCTACTTACCTATTCTTCATGGGCATTGGAGAATATGCTGTAGTAAAAGATAAATGGAAAAATATTCCTGTAGATTATTATATTGAGAAGGAATATGAACCCTACGCAAAACAGATTTACGGAAACACTCCGGAAATGATGGATTTCTTTTCTAAAAAGCTGGGCTATGATTATCCATGGGCAAAATATGCACAGATTTCGGGAAGAGATTACGTAAGCGGAGCAATGGAAAATACTACAGCAACGCTTCACGGAAGTGACATTCTGCAAAAACCCGGTCAGTTAATTGACGAAAACAAATGGGAAGATACTATTGCTCATGAGCTTTTCCATCATTGGTTTGGTGATCTTGTGACGGCAGAAAGCTGGAGCAATCTTACCGTGAATGAATCTTTTGCCAACTATTCCGAATATCTTTGGAATGAATTCAAATACGGGAAAGATCAGGCAGATTATCATCAAATGGAAGATGTGAATAACTACATTCATAATCCTTCAGATTTCAAAAAAGATTTGGTAAGATTCGACTACAAATCAAGAGAAGATGTTTTTGATCTGGTTACGTATCAAAAAGGAGGCGGAATCCTGCACATGCTGAGAAATTATCTTGGTGATGATGCATTTTTTGCAGGAATGACCGATTATCTGAAAATCAATGAATATCAGGCAGCAGAAGCGCATCAGGTGAGATTATCTTTTGAGAAAGTTTCAGGAAAAGATCTGAACTGGTTTTTCAACCAATGGTATTTCGGAAGCGGAAATCCTAAGCTGAATTATTATTACAACTTCGAGCCTGTGAAAAAGCAGGTTACGGTAACGATCAATCAGTCTCAGGAAGAGCCTTTTCAGTTTCCTTTAGCAATTGATGTTTATGAGAACGGTAAGCCTAAAAGACACCAAGTCTGGATAAATGCTGAAGCAAAAAACACCTTTACATTTGATGTTTCAAAAAACCCCGACTTAATCAACATCAATGCAGACGGAATCCTGCTTGCCGACATCACCGAATCTAAAACTCCTGAACAGTACCTGATGCAGTTTCTTGGTTCTAAAGAGTTTAAAAGTAAATACACTGCATTAAACGGAATTAAAGATCAGGTCGGTAAAAACCCTGCAACTACAAAATTATTGGCGGCAGCATTAAAGGATCCGTTTTTCAGAACCAGAATAAAGGCTTTAGAACTTATTGATCTCACCAATGCAGAGATAATGAAAGCTCTTGGAAGCGAGGTTGAAAAATTAGCAGTAAATGATCCTAAAACACTGGTACAAGGTGCGGCAATTGCTGCATTAGCCAAAACAAAAGACAAAAAATACGTTTCAATCTTTGAAAAAGGAGTTAATGCTGTTTCTAACTCGGTAAAAGGAAATTCTTTAGCTGCAATTGTGGCGGTAGATCCTTCAAAAGTAAATTCCTTAGCTGATAAAATTGATCTGGAAGGCGCATCAGAAGAAATGCTTACCCAGCTTTTGCCTATTGTTGTAAAAAATAAGGTAACCTCTCAAATGGCAAATATTGCTCCGCTTGCAGCGTTTTATCCTTTCATAAAATTCCAGAATCCTGATTTGGGGAAAGTTGCCGAAGAAGGCTACAACTGGATCATGTCATCCGATAACATGAAGGCTACACAAAGTATTACCAAAATTCTTGGGCAGGCAAAAAGCCAGATGGGCGAAAATCCTCAGGTAAAAATGATGATCAGCCAAATGCTGAAAGATGGTCTGAACAAAAAAATGGAGCTGCTTAAGCAGAATCCTCAGAAAGCGTCAAGCATCAATCCTCAAATTGATGTGATTAATAAAGCTATTGAAAATTTCAGGTAGTCAATTTTTTTAATAAATTTTTATCATTGACTGGTTCTTTACTAAGAGCCAGTCAATTTTTTTAAAATCATTTTTTAACTATAAGATTTTTTATAAATCTAAAATCTGATTTAAAACTAATCTATGAAAACAAAAAATCTATTCTCTGTTTGGATCTTTTTATTATTATTTTTTGCATGCAGTACTGATTCCTCTGAAGAAGTACCTGCTAAATCTGAAAATTCTCCATCTGAAGAACCTATGTATTTCCCACCAAACAATAGTGATCTGTGGGAAACAAAAACGATCTCATCTCTTGGCTGGAACCAGACAAAAGTACAGGATCTTTTGACTTATCTTGAAACCAGAAACACTAAAAGCTTTATTATCCTTCAAAACGGAAGAATAGTCATGGAAAATTATTTTTCGGGACACACATCAGTAACACCATGGTATTGGGCAAGCGCCGGTAAAACTCTAACCTCAGCCGTTGCGGGAATTGCTGAGCAGGAAGGTTTTTTAAATATCAGCAATACAGTTTCCACGTATATTGGAACAGGTTGGACAAGTGCTCCGTTGGTCAAAGAAAATCTTATCACGTGCAAAAACTTACTCACCATGACATCAGGTCTTGATGACAGCCTCGGAGATGATGTATCTCCTGCCAACCTTCTGTATAAAGCGGATGCCGGTACCAGATGGGCATATCATAATGTTTATGTAAAGTTGCAGGATGTGGTTGCTTCTGCTACAGGTCAAACCTGGTCACAGTATTTTAATTCCAGACTAAGAGACAAAATAGGAATGACCGGAAGCTGGATTCAAAATGGCAACAACAGTGTATACTGGAGTACAACAAAAAGTATGGCAAGATTCGGATTATTGGCTTTAAACCGGGGAAACTGGAACGGAACTCAAGTGATTAATTCCAATTATTTTCAGAATGCTGTTACCACTTCACAAAACATTAATCTGGCTTACGGATATCTGTGGTGGCTCAACGGAAAAACAAGCTATCATCTGCCCCAAACGCAATTTCAGTTTAGCGGAAAGATTATTCCTAATGCTCCGGATGATCTTTTTTGCGCTTTAGGAAAAAACGATCAGAAAATTTATGTTGTCCCTAGCAAAAAATTAGTAGTAATCAGAATGGGAGATGCGGCAGACAGCATAAATCCCGCACTTTCTGATTTTGATGATGTTTTATGGCAAAAAATAAATGCAGTGATCAAATAGTCACTGCATTATGTAATTATTTCTTACTTTTTTCCACTCTTTTGATTTCGTTCAAAAGCAAAGGAAAAGCAGGGTGTGCCATTCCTCCGTGATCAAAACCCTGCAACTCGTACAAAGTAGTTTCTTTATGACCTTTCAGTTTCATCATTCTCCACATATAAGCATTTTCTTCGTATCTTCCCATCAGCTCTTTTTCTCTGTCTCCGGTAATCAAAAGTAAAGGAGAAGCATCTGCACGTATAAAATACAGAGGAGCCATATCATCTATTCTTGCATCAAGTTCACCAATGCCTTTTTCTTTTCTGGTAGTAAAGTGCGAAATCATCTGTCCGCTGAAAGGTATAATTCCGGCTAATTTATTGGCGTCAATCTGATATTTATTCAGATAAGATTTGTTTAGACCGACCATTATTGCAAGATAACCTCCTGCAGAATGCCCTGTAATGAAAATCTTCTCATCATTTCCTCCGTATTTTTTAATATTATTAAAAACCCAGGCTGTTGCAGCTGCTGCATCTTCAATATATTTAGGCGCTTTTACTTTTGGCGACAATCTGTAATTTACAGCGATTACAGCAATGCCCTGATTTTTTAGTTCTTCAGGAATAAACTTTTCACCTCCGGTAATTCCTCCGCCGTGAAACCAAATTACTGTCGGAAAATCTTTGATATTCTGCGGAATATAAATATCTAAAACACATCTTTCATTGATGTATGCATCAGACTTGTTTGTTTTTTCGTCATAATAATGAATATTATTGACCGTTTTATAATCCTGCGCAAAAGTTTGGAATGAAACTAAACTGAGAAAGAAAATAAAAAAAAGCTTTTTCATTTTTAAATATTTTGGAGTGTAAAGATACAAATTTGATATTCCTTACTTGGTTTCTTTTTAACTAAGACAATATGTATACTTTACAGCTTTCTGTACAATACTTCTAAAATATGTTGATTTTTTTAAATCTTCGTCAGTTTTGCATATTTAAGAATCAGATTCTTTTCGCCTTCGTGAAGGAAAATTACTTTCGCTTTAATATTTTGTGGATCTGTACCGTCTAAAAATGCTACTTCACCAACTCCGAAACGATCATGCCTTACTTTATCTCCTACCTCAATATCCTGAGAAGAAGCTCCGCTTGGGTTGATAATTTTGGCTGTACTTACAGGTTTTAGCTTTCTTGGTTCGGCAACAGGTTTGTCTTTATCCGCTTTAGTAATAGTTTTTTTCTCAACTTTTTTAAAGCTGCGGATTTCCGAAGGATGCTCGTCAAAAATATTGGAGGTAATACCGGAATTATTGATAAACCTGCCCTGCATCGCCGGATTTAAAAATTCGATATATTCTTCATCAACTTCACTTAAAAATCTTGATGGCTCTGCATCGGTAATTTTCCCCCATTGAAATCTTGACACAGCATAGGAGAAAAACGCCTGCTTTTCAGCTCTGGTTAAGGCTACATAAAACAATCTTCTTTCTTCTTCCAGATCCTCTCTTGTGGCAGAACTCATAAAGCTCGGAAAAAGATTTTCCTCTAAACCTACCAGATGCACAACCGGAAATTCCAGACCTTTGGAAAGGTGAATCGTCATTAAAGAAACGGCATCATCTGCATCATCCTTCTTTTGTGTATCTGCCGAAAGCGCAATATTTTCCAGGAAGTTGGGTAAACTCGGATCCCCGTCTTCCAGCTGCATTTGCTCCTCAATGAACCCCTGCATAGAGTTCATCAATTCCTGTACGTTTTCTACTCTGGAAATTCCTTCAGGAGTCTGATCGTCTTTTAAAAATTTAATCAGACCGCTTCTTTTTGCCACTTCCATGGCAACATTGTACGCCGTTTCTGTTTTAAGTAAAACCTGAAAGGCTTTGATCATTGACCAGAAATCATTCAGCTTGGTAATTACTCCGTTATTAAACCCCATATGCGGTGCATACATCGGCAGATTACTTAGAACTTTTGACACCGAAACATTCTGAGAATCTGCAAAAACGATTAATTTATTTTGAGTAGTTTCGCCAATTCCTCTTACAGGATAATTGATGACTCTCATCAAAGCTTCCGAGTCATTTTCATTGACTAAAAGCCTTAGATAGGCAATTAAATCTTTTACTTCTTTTCTTTGATAAAAAGAGAGACCTCCATATACTTTATACGGAATATTTTTTCTTCTTAAAGCATCTTCAAATGCTCTTGTCTGAGAATTTGTACGGTACAAAATTGCAAATTCACCAAATTTTCTCTGATCCCTGTTGTGAATTTCCCAGATATTTCCGGCAACAAAATTGGCTTCATCAGCGTCGGAAAGTGAGCGGTACACTTTTATTTTCTCCCCTTCTTCGTTTTCACTGAAAACATTTTTCTTAAACTGCTGAAGGTTCTTCGCAATCACTACATTGGCAGCATTCACGATATTCTGAGTCGAACGGTAATTCTGCTCCAGTGAAACCGTTACTGCATCGGGATAATCTTTTTTGAAATTTAAAATATTATAAATATTCGCTCCACGGAAAGAATAGATCGATTGTGCATCGTCTCCTACTACACAAATATTTTCAAATTTTGAGGCTAAAGCTTTTACAATAAGGTATTGTGAATGATTGGTATCCTGATACTCATCCACGAGAATATATCTGAATCTGTCCTGATATTTAGCCAAAACTTCAGGGAATCTAGTCAGCAATTCATTGGTTTTTAACAATAAATCATCAAAATCCATCGACCCGTTTCGGAAGCAGGCTTCAACATATTTTTCATAAATTTTACCCAGAAACTTCATATTGGCTTTTTCGTCAGCTTCCAGCAATTCAGGGTTATTATAATAAGCCTTTACGGTAATAAGGTTGTTTTTGTAGGATGAAATTCTTGCCTGAACTTTCTTGGGTTTGTATAAATCCGCATCAATATTCAGGTCTTTAATCACTTTTTTAATCACATTCAGCGCATCCTGCTGATCGTAAATAGTGAAATTGGATGGATATCCCAGATAATGTGCTTCACTTCTCAGAATTCTTGCAAAAACAGAGTGAAAAGTTCCCATCCACAGACTTCTTGCGTTGCTTTGTCCTACAACTTTTGCAATACGTTCTTTCATTTCTTTGGCTGCCTTATTGGTAAAGGTAAGCGCCAGAATATTGAAAGGATCTATCCCATTGGTAATTAAATGTGCAATCCGCATGGTGAGAACACGCGTTTTCCCGGAACCAGCTCCTGCAAGCACCATCAAAGGCCCTTCCAGTGTTGTAACAGCTTCATATTGTGATTCATTCAGTCCATTCAGATAATCCATACTGCAAAAAAATTTGGAAAACAAAAATAGTGTTTTATAAGGAGAATTCAAATTAGATCGTCGAAAGATGAATCATCATTTGAGATAAAAATAAAAATCAGCCTTGTTTGGCTGATTGCGTTTATTAATGTTATCATACGTTGAAAATCAAATTATAACGCAGTCCTAACAATTAATTCTTACTTAGAATAAAGCCTTATTTTTTCAATCATATCATTGATGTCAAAAGGTTTTGCAATAAATGCATCTGCGCCCGCATCTAAGGCTGACTGCTCTAATTCACGGCTTGCAGACATGATTAAAACCGGGATGCTTTTCAGGTTTTCATCAGCTTTTACCATTTTGCAGATATCTCTTCCGTCTTCTCCGGAAAGCCACATATCCATCAGAATTACGTTGGGCTTAGTTTCCGGACTCAGCGTTTTGAACATATCAGATCCTTTATAAAATTTTTCTACCCGGAAACCTTCAAAATCCAGCATCATCCCTATTGAATCTACTATTGCAGGACTATCATCCACTACCAATACCTTCAGCGAATCAGACATCTTTTATTTTTTTGTACGTTATTATTTTTTGCATGCTGGAATCTGGAAGCAAAAATCAGACCCTTTTCCTTCAATTGAGTTGACAAAAATTTTACCTCCCGACCTTTTAATGATTTCAGATGAAATATAAAGTCCTAAACCTAATCCCGGAAACGTATGTTCTTTGGATCCGCTGACGCGGTAATACTGTTCAAAAACTTTTGACTGCTTTTCCGGTGGAATACCAATTCCAAAATCTTTTACACTAAACTGAATACTATCATTCAATAATGAAGCTTTTACATGAACCTCATCTGCTTCCGGAGAATATTTTGTTGCATTACAGATCAAATTGCTCATTACCTGTGCAATTCTGTGCCGGTCTGCAAAGATCTCACCAATATTACCCTTCTGAACAACAATTTTATGCCTGGATGCCATTTGCTGTTCTGCTACTACCTCATCAATCAGTGTATCAAAATCAAAATAAGACTCATTAAGCTGAATCTGTCCATTCTGAATCTTTGTAACATCCAGCAAATCTCTTACGAGACCGTTAAGAAGCTCAATCTGAGAGTCCATCTTTGAAGCAATTTCTGCATTTCTTTGATCTCCGTTGAGCAAAAGATTCCTTTCTATAACCTGTGTGTAGAGTTTCAAACTTGTAAGAGGAGTTTTCAGCTCATGGCTTGCAATACCGAGAAAATTATCTTTTTGAGTCTGTAGTTTTTTAAAATCATCAATATCGGTGAAAGTTCCTATCCATTCTTTGATTTCATTCTTTTCATTAACGATAGGTACAGCTCTTGCGAGAAACCAGCGATATTCTTCCTCATTAGACGGATTGCGAAATTCGTGCTCTACTTCAAAAGGCTTTCCTGTTTTCACACATTCTTTCCAAATTTCATCAACTCTTTCAAAAACCTCTGGCTTTATCATGTTTTTTACCGACTCTGTGAGATTCATTTCCGAATTGGCATCAGCAAAATCAAACCATTTTTCATTCATGTACTGCAATCTTCCGTTAGGATCGGTAGTCCATACAATCTGAGGCATTGAATTTGCCATTTCCCGCAGCTTCTCTTCGTTTTTCTGAATTTCTTTTCGGGCATTCACAGAATGAGTTACATCTACTGCAACATTATAAATGGCATAAACCTGACCGTCCGAGTTCTTTAAAGGTTTATAAGAAAAATTATAGTAAAATGTCTGAAGTTTACCGTCTACCACAAGATCTACTCTGTCTTCTTTTGCGGTATATGTTTTACCAGTAATAAAAATATCTTTTAGCAAACCTATAAATGGCTGACCTTCCAGTTCAGGAAGTGCATCTTCCAGTTTCATTCCGATGACAGATTTCTCTTTGCCCCATGTTTTCAGCATCGGCTCATTGGCCAATTCTATAAACAAATCCCCTGATCTGTAAATCGCAATCGAATAATCTGATTTTTGTATCAGATCTTCAAATCTGTATTCACTTTCTTTTAATCTTTTTTCGGATAAAACCTGATCCGTAACTTCTGTTGCAACAACACTTACCCCAATAATCTGCTCGTGATTTTTATCATAAACCGGAGAATAAATAAAGTCGAAAAAATGCTCGTCATACAAACCATACTTTTCCAGATATACCGAAAGTTTATCACCTTTGAAAATTTCACCTTTATGGTAGACATTATCAAAGATTTCTATAAAACCCTGCGATTTTATTTCAGGCAAAACATCAAACAATGCTTTACCTATGCATGATTTATCTTTACCCCAAAGTTCAAGAATTTTAGGATTCGCAGTATGAATGACATAATCATCTCCCATCAGAAGAGACATCGCTACCGGTGCCTGGCTGAATAGAGTGATAAGTGAATCGTAGGATATATCGGAAGGTAAAGTATTTTTCATTATCAGATTTGGAAATCAAAATTAGTTGTTATTTATCAATTTAATAAAATTTAATTTTAGAAACAGATACCACAAAAGTTTAAAAAATAATTTTATCACAACCTTATGCAAAAGTTTTTCCAAAATTGTAACAAATAATGTATTTTTGAGACTTATTGACAAAACAATTTCTATTTATGAAAAAACGACTTCTTAGTGCTGCAGCAGCTGCCTTTTTCGGAGCAATGCTGAACGCACAGCAAATCAAGTTTGAAGAATATGATTTACCAAATGGTCTTCACGTTATTCTTCATCAGGACAATTCTGCACCTGTAGTAACAACAGGTGTCATGTATCATGTAGGAGCGAAAGATGAAGTAGTGGGAAGAACAGGTTTTGCACATTTCTTTGAACACCTGTTATTTGAAGGAACTCCTAACATCAAAAGAGGAGAATGGTTTAAGATTGTTTCGTCTAACGGTGGGCAGAATAATGCAAATACAACCAACGACAGAACTTATTATTACGAAACTTTTCCTTCCAATAATGAGCAGCTGGGTCTTTGGATGGAGGCAGAAAGACTTCGCCACGCACAAATCAATCAGGTTGGTGTAGACACTCAGAGAGAGGTTGTAAAAGAAGAAAAGAGATTGAGAATGGATAACCAGCCTTATGGAAATCTTTTCACGAATGTGCAGAAAAACCTTTTCACAAAGCACCCTTACCATTGGTCAACCATTGGCTCTATGGAAGATCTGAATGCTGCTAAACTGGAAGAGTTTCAGGCATTTTACAAGAAATACTATGTTCCGAATAATGCAACTTTGGTTGTAGCAGGTGACATTAAACCGGAACAGACAAAAAAATGGATTCAGGAATATTACGGAAGCATTCCGAAAGGAACAGTTTATCCTAAAAATTTCCCTAAGGACGAGCCAATAACAAAAGAGAAAGAAGTTACCGCTTATGATCCGAATATCCAGCTTCCTGCTTACGTTTTCGCTTACAGAACTCCGGGGAATAAAGAAAAAGATGCCTATATATTAGATATGCTTTCTTCTTACCTCAGCAGCGGAAAATCTTCTGTACTTTATAAAAAACTGGTAGATCAGGAGAAAAAAGCACTTCAGGTTGCTGCATTCAACCAGGGTCTTGAAGATTACGGTATTTTTGCTTTTTTTGCTATTCCTATGGGAGCGACTACGAAGCAGACACTTCAGACCGACATTGATGCTGAGATCAAAAAGCTCCAGACTACTCTCATTTCTGATGAAGATTATCAAAAGCTTCAAAACCAATACGAAAATCAGTTTGTAAATGCCAATTCAAGCATAGAAGGAATAGCTTCATCGCTTGCTACTTATAATGTTTTGATGGGTGACACCAATTTAATCAACAAAGAAATTGACATTTACAGATCTATCACTAAGCAAGATCTTCAAAATGCGGCTAAAAAGTATTTAAATTCTAACCAGAGAATCATCCTTAATTACTTACCTGAAAAAAAATAATCTAGAGAAAACTTAAGTTTTATAAAGATTATCCATTAAAATTTTTACAAATGAAAAAGCAATTAACATATATAGCCGTAGCATTTTTATTTTCAGGAATGCTTTCTGCACAAAAAATTGATTTGAATGCAATGCCAAAACCGGGACCAACTCCTGTGATCAACATTGCCAAACCAAAAACTTTTCAGCTTAAAAACGGGATGACCGTAATGGTTGTGGAAAACAACAAGTTACCAAGAGTAAACATGAGCCTTTCAATGGACAGACCTCCTTATTATGAAGGAGATATTGCCGGAGTAAGCGAAATCATGGCAGATCAGCTGGGTAACGGAACCACTACTTTAAGCAAAGACGAATTTAATAAAAAAGTAGACTTCTTAGGAGCTAATTTAAACTTCAGCTCAGGAGGTGCAGCTTCCAATTCCCTTTCAAAATACTTTCCGGAAGTTTTAAATTTAATGGCTGATGCGATCATCAATCCTAAATTTTCTGCTGACGAAATTCAAAAATCAAAAGAAAGATCAATTGAGGGCTTAAAAGCTTCAGAAAAAAGTGCCGATGCTATTGCATCAAAAGTTTCCAACGCATTAGCCTACGGAAAAAACACTTCAAGAGGTGAATTTGAGACAGAACAATCTATCAGCAAAATTCAATTATCAGACGTACAGAATATATACAAAAAACATTATGCACCAGACAATGCTTATCTGGTAATTGTGGGTGATGTAAAGTTTGACAAGGTAAAACCGATGGTTGAGAAAGCTTTTGCTAACTGGAAAAAAGCAGGAACAACATATCCGCCTCTTGAGCCGGCTAATAATGTTGCCAAAACAGAGATCAATGTTGTAGACGTTCCTACTGCAGTACAGTCAGTAGTTTCGGTGGAAAACCTTACTACATTGAAAATGAAAGATCCGAACTATTTCCCGGCAACAATTGCCAACTACATTCTTGGAGGTGGTGGTGAAGCAAGACTTTTCATGAATCTTCGTGAGAAAAACGGCTTTACTTACGGAGCTTACTCAAGCATGAGTGCAAGCAAGTATTCTCCTTCTTTTTCTGCGCAGGCAAGTGTAAGAAATGAAGTGACTGACAAGGCGATAAAAGAGTTTATGAATGAGCTTAATGCTATCTCAACAGTAAAACCTGATGAGCTTGAAAATGCAAAGGCAAAGCTTAAAGGAAGTTTCATCATGTCATTGGAGCAGCCTGCAACTATCGCAAGATTTGCAGTAAACCAAAAAGTACAGAATCTGCCGGAAGATTTCTACACCAACTATTTAAAATCAATTGATAAAGTAACTGCAGCTGATGTTTCTAATGCGGTAAAATCTACTATTAATCCAAATCAAAGCAGAATTTTTGTTGCCGGTAAAGCATCTGATATTTCTGAAAGTCTGGAAAAATTAGGATATCCTGTAAAGTATTATGACAGCAATGCAAATCCTGTAGCTAAACCTACTGTACAAAAAGTTGATGCCGGTGTAACTGTTGCTTCTGTTGCCGATAAATATATTGCAGCTATCGGAGGCAAGGAAAACATTGCTAAAGTTAATTCTTATACTGTAAACGCATCAATGTCTATGCAGGGACAAAACATTGATATTAAAAACATCAAAGCTAAAGGAGGAAAAGAATTAATGCTTGTAACAGCCAACGGAATGACTTTCCAGAAGCAGGTATTTGACGGTAAAACCGGTTTTTCTGAGCAAATGGGTCAAAAAGCAGAAATGACTAAAGAGGAAATTGCAGACAGATTGAAAAACACTGAACTTTTCCCTGAGGTTGGTTTTGCTAAATCCGGAGATTACAAATTGGCAGGAATTGAAAAAATCAACGGTGAAGATTCTTACGCAATTAAGAGCAACGATACTACTTATTACTATAGCGTAAAAACTGGTCTTAAAACAGGAGAAACAAAAACAATGTCAGCGCAGGGACAAACATTTACCATCCCTACAACTTTCTCTGACTACAAAGATGTTTCCGGTGTAAAAATGCCTTACACAATGACGGTGAACCAAATGGGAATGGATATGACCATGAAGGTAAAATCTTATGAAGTAAATCAGGCTAAAGATACAGACTTCAAATAAGAATCAATATATTTTTAATGAAACGGCGGCATTCAGCTGCCGTTTTTATTTTTATATCAATCTTATTTTGCTGTTCGGCAAAAAAACATTAAATTTGCCCATTCAAAAAGATATCAAAATTAATGGATACAATATTTACACTATTGATGGTTCTTATTATGATTGCCTGCGTACTTCTGGTAATCGTTGTTATGGCTCAAAACCCTAAAGGTGGAGGTCTTTCAAGCACATTCGGGGGAGCATCTTCCGCACAGTTTGGCGTACAGAGAACCAACGATTTTATGGAAAAATCTACATGGACTTTAGGAACTGTGATTATCGTTTTAATTTTGATCAGTGTAGTAGTAACAGGTAAACCAAAGAAAACGGCAGCTCCGATTCCGGCAGCACCAGCTAAAACTGAAGCTCCGGCAAAGAATGCTCCGGCTTCTGAAAATAATCCTGCTCCGACAAACGCACCGGCTAAATAAAATTTAAATTAACTAATAATAAAAAAATGCAGCTCAATCCTGAGTTGCATTTTTTATTTAAGCTTTATTTTTTCAATTTTATGTCTGAGCTTTAAACCAGCTTTAAGAAAAGAGTATTGAACAGGATTTTGAGTTTTATAATATTTATCAATAAAAACCTGCATTGCTCCGTAAAACCGTTGCAGATATACCTCATCTTTTATGGTGCTTTCTCCTTTATGATGAAGAATAGAAACTTTACCGTAATAGTAATTCCTAAATCCGTGATTCAGCAAAGTATAGCAAATATCAATATCTTCTCCGTACATAAAGTATTTCTCATCCAATCCGCCAACAGCATGATACACTTCTTTTTTTATCAGAAAAAAAGCTCCGGTAATGACTTCCGTTTCTGCAATGTCATATTCTCCAATGTCATTTCGGTAATATGATTTTGAATTATTCTTCTTAAATCCTGCAAAAAGTTTTTCAAACGAATTGAACATATCAGGAACGGATCTTTTACTTTCAGGAAGAAAATTACCTTCCGCATCATGCATTCTTACACCGAGACAGCCAAATTTAGGTTTAGAATCTGCAAAATCTAAAATTTCTTTTAAGTAAAATCCTTCAAGCTCCGTATCGGGATTCAGAATAAGAAGGTACTCCCCTTTCGCCGACTGTATTGCTTTGTTATTCGCCTTAGAAAAACCGTCATTGGTGACAGAAGCAATAAAGTGAAAATCAGGAAACTCGCTGATAAGATTTTTCCATGACACATCTGAAGAATTATTATCAATAACAATCACCTCATACTCTACCCCAGTTCCGTATTTTTGAATTGAAAGAAGGCAATTTCTCAATAACTGCGTAACATTGTAGTTAACGATTATAAACGAAAGTTTCACCATCATTTAATCTTTTTCGTTATATGGCAACCTGTTGACAATAGATCTTCCCAAAGAAATTTCGTCTGCATATTCCAATTCATCACCTACAGAAATTCCTCTTGCGATACTGGAAAATTTAACATCCGAATTTTTGAATTTTTTGTAAATATAATATGCCGTTGTATCTCCCTCCATTGTTGCGCTCAAAGCAAAAATAAATTCTTTTACATTTCCTGTACTTAGCTTTTTTTCAATACTCGGAATATTAAGCTGATTCGGACCTACTCCTTCCATTGGGGAAATTTTACCGCCTAAAATAAGATATTTTCCTGTATATTTCCCTGTATTTTCAATCGCAATCACGTCTCGTACATCCTCTACGATACAGATAACCTCATCACTTCTTTTATGGCTGCTGCAGATCTCACAGATTTCAAAATCCGAAAAATTGTGACATTCTTTACAGTATTTTATTTCATTAACAAGACTTATGATAGAATTTCCCAGTCCCGCTGCTCTGGAACTCGGCTGCTTAAGAAGATGAAGAGCTAAGCGTAAAGCGGTTTTCTTTCCTATTCCGGGAAGTCCTGAAATTTCGTCAACTGCTTTTGCCAATACTTTACTCGGATAATCCATATCTGCAAAAATAACAATTATACTTGATAACCAGAAGCTAAATAAGGCTAAAATCTATCTTAGACCAGAAGAGAAATTTACATAAAAAACCACTATCTTTGAAATGATAAAAAAATCAGAATGACTTTAAACAACCTGAACTATCCGCTTGATTTTAAATTTAAAATTACCACTCTTGCCAGTGATTTCAATATTACAGATAAAAATGGAAACTATGTGGCGTATGTACGTCAGAAAATGTTTAAACTGAAAGAAGATGTAATCGTTTTTAACGATGAAAGCAAAACCAAGGAGCTGTTTAGAATTCAGGCAAACCAATGGATTGATTTTAACGCTTCTTATTCTATCAAAAGTATTTTGGATGGAAAAAACTTCGGGAGACTTGCCAGAAAAGGGATGCGTTCTATATGGAAATCTACTTATAATATCTTGGATCAGACTGATCAAAACAGATTCACCGTTACAGAAGACAATCCGTGGGTGAAAATTTTCGACAATATGGTAGGAGAAATTCCGGTTATCAGTATGTTTACAGGATATTTTCTTAATCCTTCATACACCGTAAAAGGAATTGACGGTAAAGATTATTTCAGACTCAAAAAGATGCCTTCTATGTTTGGAAGAAGGTTTCAGCTGGAAAGATTGATTGATATAGACGATGAAGATGAAAGTCTTGTTATTCTGTCCTTATTGATGATGGTTCTTCTGGAAAGATCAAGAGGATAAATAAGCTTATGGCTTATAATTTGAAACTGTATTTTTTTTAAAATTTATCGATGAAATATTTAATCATTTTAGTTTCAGCTTTTATGTTGATTGCCTGTAAAAAAGATAAAGAAAGCATTTCGGAATCAGTAAAAACAGACTCCATAAAAAACATTCAGGATTCAGCAAAAACAGCTATTCAGAATACGGATATCACTGTTGATTCCTTTCCTTTTCCTAAAGAAATAAAAGAATGCTCCTGCTTTTTCTCTAAAAACAGAGAGGATTTTCTTAACGAAAAATATATTTATGCAGATGATGCCGGAAAAACGGCTTATATGATGCTGGACGGAAAAAGAATGGCATTAAACCTGATCTCATCCAGTGATATGGAAGCCAATGATGAGCTTAGCAAAGAAATTGAAAACGAAAATTATAAAATATCCGTAAAAGGAAAAAAGATAAAAAACGAAGAAGCCTTATTGTTTGAAGGCACTCTAACGATAGAAAAGCCGGACGGAACAAAAAGCGTGATTCCAATTTATGGCGAATGCGGATGTTAAGTAATTAGTAATTAGTAATTAGTAATTAGTAATTAGTAAAAATACAGCTCCTGAATTTCTGGAGCATTTTTTTTATCCGTAAATTTGAGAAAAATAAAATTTTTATGGAATTATCCAACATAGAACCTCAGATTATCTGGAAAAATTTTTCTAAGCTGAATGCTGTTCCAAGACCTTCAAAAAAAGAAGAAAAAGTAATTGCATTTATCAAAGAATTTGGTGAAAATCTCGGACTTGAAACCATTGTAGACGAAACAGGAAACGTCATCATCAGAAAACCGGCAACTCCCGGAATGGAAAACCGCCAATCTATCGTCATGCAGTCGCATCTGGATATGGTCTGCCAAAAGAATAATGATGTAAACTTTGATTTTGAAAATCAGGGAATTCAAATGGAAATTGACGGGGATTGGGTAAAAGCAAAAGGAACTACATTAGGTGCAGACAATGGCTTAGGCGTGGCAACCATTATGTCGGTTTTAGAAAGTACGGATATTCCTCACCCTGATCTCGAAGCTTTGTTTACCATTGATGAAGAAACAGGCATGACAGGTGCTTTAGGATTAAAACCAGGACAGTTAACCGGACAAATTCTGCTCAATCTTGATACTGAAGAAGATGATGAGATTGACATAGGCTGTGCCGGAGGAATTGATGTGACGATTACGCAGTCTTATCAAGTAGAAGAAGCAAAATGGCAGCTTATAAGAATTGAAATAAAAGGTTTACAGGGAGGTCACTCCGGAATGGATATTCATAAAGGATTTGGAAATTCAAACATCATTTTAGGAAGATTTTTATATGAAGGATTGAATAATCAAAAAATCCAACTGATATCTATTGACGGCGGTAGCCTTAGAAATGCCATTCCAAGAGAAGCTTTTGCTGTAATTTCTGTAAGAAATGCCAATGAGTTTATAGAAAATACAACTAATGGCTTAAAAAAAGAAATCCTTGAAGAATTCGCTTCTGTTGAGCCGGGACTTCAAATCAATATAGAACACACAAGCAATACAGAAAAAGCATTATCTGAAGCAGACTCTAAAAAGATAATTTTAACGCTTAAATCATTGCATAACGGTGTATACAGAATGAGCCCGGATGTTGCTGATCTGGTTGAAGCATCCAACAATGTCGCAAGAGTTGATCTTAAAAATGGTGATTTGAAAATTTTAAACTTATCGAGATCTTCGGTAGAATCTTCAAAAAACTCCGTAGCAGAACAGCTGAAATCAGTAGCAGAATTAGCAGGAATGAATGTAGAATTTAGCGGTTCGTATCCCGGATGGAAGCCTAAACCCGGCTCTGCAATCGTTCAGCTCATGGAGAAAATTTATACGGAAAAGTTTAACGAAAAGCCTCATGTTGTTGCCTGTCACGCAGGTCTGGAGTGCGGAATCATCGGAGCCAATTATCCGGAGATGGAAATGGTAAGCTTTGGTCCTACAATCAGAGGAGCACATTCACCTGATGAAAAAGCAAGCATTTCTTCGACACAGAAATTCTGGGAATTTACCAAAGATATTTTGGCCAATATTCCTCTAAAATAATTTTTGAATTTCTATTAAAATTGTAAAATCGAAATTATTACGTATTTTAGGAATCTGATAATTTATTGTCTGATAGAGATAAACCAAATTATTCAGATTTCTAATTTTTTTCATAAAATTGTTTTTATTGAAATAAAATCTTTACTAAAAAATGGCAGTAACTGTAAAAGCAAGCTTAGGAACTACAAAATATTATACAGAAGTTGTAGCAGGTGACAATCACCTGATTACCGATGAACCTCTTGACAAAGGCGGACAAAACAAAGGTTTCAATCCTTTTGAAATACTCGCAACATCTTTGGCAAGCTGCACTGCAGCTACACTGCGAATGTATATCGACAGAAAAGAATGGGAAGTAGAGAAAATAGATGTGGAAGTAGAACTGGAAAATTTCCCTCTCACCAAACTCGCTGTTTTTAAAAGAAACATCAGTTTTGACGGAAGCCATCTTATCGAAGAACAACTGAAAAGACTTCATGCTATTGCAGATGCCTGTCCGATACATAAAATTCTGACTAACGAAATAGAAATTCAAACAAAATTTTCTTAAAATGATAGAAGTAAAACAAAACGACGACAAAAAACACGGAAGCTTTGAAGCTTCAATCGACGGAAACAAAGCCGGACTTATGACCTACACATGGGCAGGTGAAGACAGGTTTATCATAGATCACACCGAAGTGGAAGAAGCCTACAACGGAAAAGGAGTCGGAAAAGAAATGCTGATTAAAGCAGTAGAATTTGCAAGAGAAAACAACAAAAAAATCATCCCTCTTTGCCCGTTTGCGAAAGCTACTTTCCAGAAAAACGAAGACTTACAGGATGTTCTGTAATTTTGGATAATGGAAGCTGGACGCTTGACGTCGGTTCCCACAAATAATAAAGATTTCCACGGATAATTTATGAAAATCTGTTATCATTGCCACAAATGCACGAATTTGTTTTTTCTAATTTCTTAAACAAATTCGTGCATTCGCGGCTATTTTCTTAGATATAATAAATCTGTGTGAAGCATCGCAATCTGTTTTAAATTTCCAAACTTCCATCAACAAACATTCAACATCCAGCTGCATTTGAAAAAAAACTATATTTGCTGAAAATTATTTATAAGCATGAATTCAGGAACAATCCTTTTGCTATTTGTTTTTATATACTTCATCGGGCTTTTGGTCATCTCGTATTTCACAAGCCGAAACTCTGATAATCAGTCCTTTTTCATCGGAAATAAAAAAAGTAAATGGTGGCTTGTAGCGTTTGGAATGATCGGAACCAGCTTAAGCGGTGTTACCTTTATTTCCGTTCCGGGAACTGTCGGAAAAATGACCGGAAGTGAATACATTTTCGGTGGTTTCGAGTATTATATGATGGTTATCGGGTTTTTCATCGGATACTTCATTGTTGCTGCTATTCTTCTTCCGCTTTATTATAAGATGAATCTTACCTCAATTTACACTTATTTAGGGAAGAGATTCAATGTTGAGGCGCACAAAATCGGTTCGGTATTTTTCATTGTTTCAAGAGCAATCGGGGCAACTGCGAGACTTTATCTTGTTGTGAATGTTTTACAGATATTTTTACTTGGAGCTTTGGGAGTTCCTTTTTGGGTAACTGCGTTGGTGCTTTTACTGATGGTGCTTTTATATACTTTTGAAGGCGGAGTAAAAACCATCGTCATTACAGATACGTTGCAGACTTCTTTTATGATTATCAGTTTAATTGCCTGTATCGTTTATATTTTATCTAATCTAAATCTATCTTTTGGAGAAGCTTATACCATTCTAGAGCAGAAAAATTACACTCATTTCATCAATTTAGATCCAAATTCAAAAACATTTTTTCTGAAAACCATTTTAGGCGGAATCTTCATTACGATAGCCATGACCGGACTGGATCAGGAAATGATGCAAAAAAATATTTCGGTTGACAATCTTCAGAATTCCAAGAAAAATATGCTCACTTTTGCAGGAACTTTACTTATTGTAAATCTTGCTTTCCTGTTTCTAGGTGGGTTACTCTATCTTTTTGCCTTGCAAAATGGAGCGGGCTATGCTCAAATCACCAATATTGTAGACGGAAAAGAAGTTGTTTCTAATATTTTCGGGTTCAAAGATGCTTCGGGAAATATTACCAATATTATGGGAGACGATTTATTTCCTGCATTATCTTTAAACGGATATTTTCCAATGGCAATTTCTGTAATTTTCATCATCGGGCTTATTTCTGCTCTTTTCCCTTCGGCAGACGGAGCTTTAACCGCAGTGACAAGTTCATACTGTGTGGATCTTCTCAACCTGAACGAAGACAAAAAGAAAACAGAAAAGCAGAAAAAACGTCTGAGGATGAAGGTCCACTTAACTTTTACAGCAGTTTTCTTTCTTCTAATTATGGTTTTTAAAGCATTAAATGATAAATCTATTGTCTATTTAATCATGGAAGTTGCCGGTTATACGTACGGACCACTTCTGGGACTTTTTGCTTTCGGAATTTTTACCAAATTTAAAATTTCGAGAAAATATTCAATTCTTGCGGTAACACTTCTTGCTCCTGTTTTAACGTATTTGATTAATTATACCGTAACCGAAACTACCAATTACAGAATTGGTGTAGAATTGATTATCCTCAATGGATTACTGACGTTTATTGGTTTATGGTTAGTGAAGAACAAGAATTATCTGAAGGTGGTTTAATTATCATTATCAAAGAACTTTTTAAGTTACTTCATAAAATATTATTGCTAAAGCAAACTTTATATTTAAAAAAAATTGAATAATGGCTTTTGGTAAAACAATTAAAATATTTCTAATAGATGGTGATCCAAATGGAAGAATGTCTTGCGAATTATCAAACTGGACAGGTAAAGCATATAAAATCCCTAGAATAAAAATTAAAGATTGCGTTGATCGAAAAGATTTAATGTCTACAGGCGTTTATTTGTTATTAGGAAAAAATGACAGCAATAAAGATTTAGTTTACATTGGGGAAGCAGAAAATGTATTTGCAAGATTAAATCAACACCTTTCCAGTAAAGACTTTTGGAATGAAGCAATTGTATTTACAAGTAAAGACGAGAATCTGAATAAAGCACATATTAAATACCTCGAAAATAGACTTCATGAAACTGCAACAAAAACTAACAGATATATTTTAGAAAACGGATGTATACCTACCCAATCTTCAATTTCAGAATCTGACCGAGCTGAAATGGAAGAATTTCTAAATTATATATTTCTAATGGTTAATACCCTTGGTCACAAAGTTTTTGAAGATAAGAGAGAAAATTCTCAATCTTCAAAAAACAAAGAAATTTTCTATATTACATCTGCAAGAGGTTGTGAGGCTACAGGAGAACAAACATCTGAAGGCTTTCTTGTTTTAAAAGGATCAAAAGTAGCCGATTCAGTTACACCATCATTATCAAATTCTTTTAAAAACTTCAGGGAAGAGTTATTAAAAAAAGAGATAATTGTTAATAATCAATTCACTGAAGACTTTATTTTTTCAAGTCCATCTTATGCTGCAGCTATAGTGATGGGAAGAAATGCTAATGGTTTGACAGAATGGAAAACTTCTGACGGTAGAATTCTTAAGAGTTTAGAAACTAATTTATTAATTTGAAAATAATAAAATACTAATTTATTAACATAAATCCGGCTTCAATAACCGGATTTTTTACATTTCCGTAAACCGTCAAAAAATCGTAAATTCGCACGCAAATAAATCTATCAAAATGAGTAAAAGTATTGAAGAGCTGAAATCTCTTACTACGCAAATCAGAAGAGACATTTTAAGAATGGTTCATGCTGTAAATTCTGGTCACCCGGGTGGAAGTTTAGGCTGTACAGAGTATTTCACAGCACTTTACGGTAAAGTAATGAACTATAATCTTCCATTTACTATGGAAGGAAAAAATGAAGACCACTTCTATCTTTCCAACGGACATATCTCTCCGGTTTTCTATTCTACTTTGGCAAGATTCAACTTCTTTCCTGTGGATGAATTGAGAACTTTCAGAAAATTAGATTCGAGATTACAGGGACACCCTACTACTCATGAAGGTTTACCTGGAGTAAGAATCGCTTCAGGATCTTTAGGACAGGGACTTTCTGTTGCTCTGGGAGTTGCTGAAGGAAAAAAATTAGATGGCGACAATTCTTTAGTTTACTCGCTTCACGGAGATGGGGAATTGCAGGAAGGACAAATCTGGGAAGCTTTGATGTATGCTGCAGCTAAAAAAGTTGACAATATTATTTCCACCATAGATTATAACGGACAGCAGATTGACGGAAGCACAGACAACGTACTTTCCCTAGGAAATCTTCATGCAAAGCTGGAAGCTTTCGGATGGACTGTTCTTGAAGAGAAAAACGGAAACGATATGGAAGCCGTGATCGCTATTTTAGAAAAAGCAAAAACAGAAACAGGAAAAGGAAAACCTGTAGCAATCATCCTTTATACTCAAATGGGATTTGGTGTAGACTATATGATGGGAACTCACGCTTGGCACGGAAAAGCTCCTAATGACGAACAATTGGATACTGCTTTCAAACAATTATACTTAGAAGCTCCGACAGATTATTAATATGAATGATTAATGATAATTGATAAACGATATTTTTTAAGAATCAATTATTTACATCATCAAACAATTATAAATTTAGAATTCTCATGAAATATACATATACAGAAAAAAAAGATACACGTTCTGGTTTCGGGGCTGGTTTAGCTGAATTAGCAGATAAAAACCCAAATGTTGTTGCACTTTGCGCAGACCTTATCGGTTCTTTAAAGATGGAAAAATTCATCGAAAAAGCTCCTGAAAGATTTTATCAGGTAGGTATCGCAGAAGCCAATATGATGGGTATTGCAGCAGGATTAAGCATAACAGGAAAAATTCCTTTCACAGGAACTTTCGCCAACTTTTCTACTTCAAGAGTATACGATCAGATTCGTCAGTCGATTGCATATTCTGATAAAAATGTAAAAATATGTGCTTCTCACGCAGGTCTTACTTTGGGTGAAGACGGGGCAACACATCAGGTTTTAGAAGATATTGGAATGATGAAAATGCTTCCGGGAATGACGGTAATCAATCCTTGTGATTACAACCAGACCAAGGCGGCAACACTTGCTATTGCAGATCACAAAGGTCCTGTTTATTTAAGATTCGGAAGACCAACTGTTCCTGTATTTATTCCGGAAGATATGCCTTTCGAAATCGGAAAAGGAATTATGCTTCAGGAAGGAACCGATGTAACCATTGTTGCAACAGGTCACCTCGTTTGGGAATCTTTGGTTGCAGCAGATGAACTTGAAAAAGAAGGTATCTCTTGTGAAGTGATTAATATTCACACCATTAAGCCATTAGACGAAGAAATCATTTTGAAATCCGTTGAAAAAACCGGTAAAATTGTCACTGCCGAAGAACACAATTACTTGGGTGGTTTAGGTGAATCAGTTGCCGGAATGCTGGCAAGAAAAAGACCTACAAGACAAGAGTTTGTTGCGGTAAACGATACATTCGGAGAATCTGCAACGCCTGCTGAATTAATGAAAAAATATAAAATCGACGCAGCAGCCGTAAAAGAAGCAGTAAAAAGAATTTTAGCTTAATTGCTGATTTCAACACATTATAAAAGTCCTCTATTTGAGGACTTTTTTATGCATTATTCATTAATTTTCTGATGAATATATTCTAACAGGTTCATGAAATCACTATCAGAATAGCCCAAAGACAAATAATAAATATCATCGGCTTTCCTATACCAAGTCAGCTGGCGTTTTGCATATCTGCGGCTGTTTTTTTTAATTTCAGAAACTGCAAAATCCAAATCCCATTCGCCGTCAAGATATTTAAAAAGCTCTGTATAACCAACAGTCTTCAAAGCAGTTAAATCTTTAAATCTATCAAGACTTTTTACTTCTTCCAAAAGTCCGTTTTCAATCATAAGATCTACTCTGCGGTTAATTCTGTTATACAATTCTTCTCTGGGAGCTTCAATTCCGATTCGGATGACATTAAAGTTTCTGGAATCCTGAGAAACAGCAATCTGCTCAGAATATTTTTTTCCGGTTTGCCAAATGATATCAATCGCACGCAGAAGTCTTCTGTAATTATGAAAATCAACGATCTCAAAATATTCAGGATCAAGATTTTTTAAAATTTCCTGAAGTTTCTCAATGCCCTCTGTCTGCAAAATTTCCTGCAGTTTTTTCTGATTTTCTTCGCTCGCTTCAGGCAGATCATTCAACCCTTCAATTACTGCTTTTTCATACATCATACTTCCGCCAACGAGAATTACAAAATCATGCTTTTCAAAAAGCTCATCAAGCTTTTTCAGGGCATCTGTTTCATATTGTCCGATAGAATAATATTCTTCTACCGAGAGATTTCCGATAAAATGATGTTGTGCTTCAGCCAATTCCTGCTTAGAAGGAGACGCTGTGCCAATTTTCATTTCTTTAAAAAACTGACGCGAATCGCACGAAATAATTTCCGTCTTAAAATGTTTTGCAAGTTCTATTGCCAGTTTGGTTTTTCCGATTCCCGTAGGACCGACTACAGAGATCAAGCTTTTCTTTTTCACACCGCTAATTTACGAAAATGAATGAAGTTTCTTTTCTATTTTATCTGAAGAATGGAATTCTAAGACCGAAATGAAATATTGTGATTAATTTATTTTCAAAACAATATTCCTTCTTTCTACTCCAGCTTCCAGCCAATGTCTTTAGCCAAACTATAGACTGAAATGTTTATCTTTGTACAACAATAAAAAAGTATGATTTTATCAATGACCGGCTTTGGTAGAGCCGAAGACGTTTTTGAAGGAAAAAAAATTTCAATAGATATTAAATCGCTCAACTCCAAGAGTTTTGACCTCAACATCAAAGTTCCTTTGCGTTATAAAGAGAAAGAATTTGAAATCCGAAAAATTCTAAACGACAGAATTATCCGCGGGAAAGTAGACTGCTATATCAATCTGGAGAATCTGGAAGAAAGCAGCGATGTGAAAATCAATAAAAATCTTATTGACTCCTATATTTCTGAACTCCGCAAAATTGCAGATGACGGACCGGATTTTGAATATCTGAAAATGGCTGTAAGACTTCCTGATGCGGTAACATCAAGACCCGATGAATTGAATGAAGGAGAATGGGAAGCTCTGTCAAAAATCGTGAACACTGCTGTTGATAAGTTTCAGGAATTCAGAAAAACAGAAGGGAAAATCCTGCATGAGGAACTTGAAAGAAATATTCAGAATATTGATCTTTATCTTTCCAGAGTTTTGCCTTTTGAAGAAGTAAGAATCAATTCAGTAAAAGAGCGCTACGAAAAGACTTTAAAAGAATTTGAAAATGTGGACGAAACCCGTTTCTATCAGGAAATGGCTTACTTTACAGAAAAACTGGATATTTCAGAGGAAAAAGTAAGGCTTGCACAGCATCTGAAATATTATAAAGAAGTGATGGACAACGAAGATTTCAACGGAAAAAAATTAGGATTTATTTCTCAGGAAATCGGAAGAGAGATCAATACATTGGGTTCTAAAGCTAATCACGCAGAAATTCAGAAACTGGTGGTGATGATGAAAGACGATTTGGAAAAAATTAAAGAACAGACATTAAACGTATTATAGTTACGAAATTGATGATATGTGTTTCTTGATTCATCATTAAAAGATGGAATTTGAAACTCGAAACTTAAAACTCGAAACCCGAAACAACAAAATGAATAAGGTCATCATATTTTCAGCGCCATCCGGAAGCGGAAAAACCACATTGGTAAAATATGCTTTGGAACAGTTTCCCGAGCTGGAATTTTCAATTTCCTGCACTACGAGACAGCCGCGAGGAAGCGAAATTCACGCCGTAGATTATCATTTCATTTCTCCTGATGAATTCAGACAAAAAATTTCAGACGATGCTTTTGTGGAATATGAAGAAGTTTATACTGACAAATATTACGGAACTTTAAAATCTGAGGTTGAAAAAATCTGGAATAACCAAAAAGTTGTTATTTTTGATGTAGATGTAAAAGGCGGAATTTCATTAAAAAAATATTTTAAAGAAAAAGCTTTGTCTATTTTTATAGAACCGCCTTCCATTGAAGAATTGGAACGAAGACTGATCAGCAGAAATACAGATGATGCAGAAACCATCAGAACAAGAGTGGCAAAAGCCGGAGAAGAGATGCTGTATGCCAAGGATTTTGATGTAATTGTGATTAATGAAAATCTGGATCAGGCGAAAAAGGAAATAAAAACTTTAATAGAAAATTTTATAAAAAAGTAAAATCCTAATGAGGAAACCCGGAAATTTAATACTAATTGCCGATTCCTGCATTAAAAAAACACTGACTTATATGAGCACAGAAACATTAGATAAAGCCAAAGCAAATCTACCTGTAAAAGGATTTTTAGACATCAAGGAAATTCAGATTCCGCAGGGAGAAGAATTGGTGAAAGCTATCTTGAAGCTGAAAGAAGAAAAAAATGCAGTTATTTTAGCACATTATTATCAGCCAGGAGAGATTCAGGATATTGCTGATTTTCTGGGGGATTCTCTGCAGCTGGCAAGACAGGCAAAAGAAACCAACGCCGATATGATTGTTTTCTGTGGCGTTCATTTTATGGCAGAAGCTGCAAAAATTCTGAATCCTACAAAGAAAGTTGTTCTTCCGGATACAATGGCAGGATGTTCTCTGGCAGACGGATGTTCCGGTGAAGGTTTAAGAAAGATGCGTGAACAGCATCCAAATGCTTTAATTGCCACATACATTAATTGTAATGCAGAAACAAAAGCAGAAAGTGATATTATTGTTACAAGCTCCAATGCAGAAACAGTTATAGAAGCTCTGCCAAAAGACAGACCTATTATTTTTGCTCCTGATAAAAATTTAGGAAGATATTTATCTCAAAAAACGGGTCGGGATATGATTCTTTGGGACGGAAGCTGCATCGTACATGAAGCGTTCTCCATGGAAAGAATTGCAAAACAATTAGCAGACAATCCCGATGCCAAGCTGATTGCGCACCCGGAAAGTGAAGAAGCTGTTTTAAAGCTGGCTCACTTCATTGGTTCGACTTCTGCCCTTCTGAATTTTGTTGAAAAAGATGATTGTCAGAAATTCATTATCGCAACAGAAGAAGGAATCTTGCACGAAATGAGAAAAAGGGCTCCGCATAAAGAGCTTGTTCCTGCTCTTGTGTTTGATGAAAGCTGCAATTGCTCAGAATGTTTCTATATGAAACGTAATACTATGGAAAAGCTCTATTTGTGCATGAAATATGAGCTTCCGGAAATTCTGATTGATGAAGAGCTCCGGCTGAAAGCCCTGAAACCGATTGAAGCAATGCTTGATCTTTCAAAAAGTATAAAATAAATTTTAAAAGCGGGTTTTGGCTCGCTTTTTTAAATGTCTTTTGTGAAATAAAATGCATATTTTTTAGAACGAACAGTTTATGTTGTACAACTTAATTACATTAAATACCTAATCATGAGCAAAATATATCTTGAAGATGTAAAAATCTACGCTTACCACGGCGTTTTACCAGAAGAAAATATTATCGGAACTTATTATATTCTGAATCTGGAAATTCATACCGATTTATGGATTGCCGCAGAATCTGATGATCTGAATGACACGATAAGCTATGCAGAAATCAATGAAATTATACATGAAGAAATGAAAATCAATTCTAAACTTCTGGAACACGTTGCGGGAAGAATTATCACAAAAATCCGTGAAAAATTTGATCAGGTTTCCTATATTAAACTTAAAATAACCAAAACAAGCCCGCCAATGAAAGGTGAAATGAAAGGAGCAAGCATTGAGCTAGAAAAGAGTTTTTTATTAGGCGGAATTGCAGAAAATAGTTAATTTCATATCAATAAAAAACTCTTTGGGTGAAAATTAGTTATTTTTTTGTTGCATTATTTTTCTGCATTAGATTATTAGGTCAAAACAGCAATATTTCGGCTGCCTATAATTTTCCAAAAATAAAATCAAGCATTACCATGCCGGTAACGATTCCGCTTTCGGAAATCAGCAATATGGTAAATGCCTCTGTGAAAGATCTTATCTTTCAGGATGATTCTTATACTGACAACAATAATGATCAGTTTAAAGTAAAAGTATGGAAAACCCGTCCTATCAGACTGGTTGGTGATACCAACGGAAACATCATGATTGAAGTTCCTTTGAAAATATGGGCTGAAAAAGGCATCGGCACACTCGGAATATACTCTTACCAGCAGACAACTTTTGAAACCGTGATGTATTTTAAAACCGCAGTCAGTTTAAGAAATAACTGGTTGGTAAGTACATTTACCCAGCCAATAGGCTTTAAATGGGTAACAAAACCTGTTCTGGATTTCGGGAAAATAAAAATACCGATTACTTCTTTGGTGGAAACCAGCCTTAAAGAACAGCAGTATAATTTTTGTAAAACTATGGATCAGCAAATGGCTTCGCAGCTCAATTTCCAGGAGTATGCTGTCTTAGCATGGAATGCTTTTTCACAACCATTTAATATTTCTGAAGAATATAATACCTGGCTCAAAATTACGCCTGTAAACGTCAATATCACTCCACTAAAATTTTATGGAAATCAGATTGACAGCAATATTGGAATTGATATTTTTTCTGAAACTTTTACCGGAACAAAACCAGAATCTTCACAACCGGTAAAAGCGGTGATGAATTTCAATTCTATTCCTTTACTTGCCAACGAATTTCTTTTGCAGACGACCGCCAATATTCCGTTTTCTGAAGCTACGAATATTGCAAGAAGAATGTTTCAGAATAAAGAATATGATGTTCGTAATTCTAAAGTTAAAATCACCGACATTAAGGTCTATAAAGACGAAAACAGAATTATGATAGAGGCAGAGACAGAAGGTTATGTAAACGGTACATCGTATATATCCGGAATTCCTGTTTATGATGAGTCAAAGAAAAAAATTGTACTTTCAGAAACAAAATTTAAACTTAAAACAAACAATATTCTTCAAAAAACCGCCACACTTTTATTCAGAGGGAAAATTGTAAAGATGATTGAAGATGAATATGGAATCCCGACAGATGATATTGAAAATTCATCTAAAAAAAGCATTGAAGAAGCCTTTAATAAAGAATATTATAAAGGTTTACAATTGAACGGAAAAGTCTTTAATTTAAAACCTAACCCAATTCTACTGAATGATAATGGCATCACCGCTGTCATAGATACCAAAGCTAATTTAAAACTAACTTTAAAAGCATTCTGATACAATAATAACTAATAACATGATAAAACATCTTAAAATTATAGAACATCATAAAGCGTCGATAGGAATCAGATTTATAAATTTCGTAATTGACAGAATTGTAATTTATATATTATTTTTTTTGTTTGGATTATTTTCTGCAGGATTATTTGAATTTTTCGGTGTAGAATTTTTTATTGATATTACTTATCAATTAGCATCTTTAAGTAAATTTGAAGACATTCTGATAATGTTGACAACGTATCTTGTATATATTTTTATTATGGAATATTTTACAAAAGGAAGAACATTAGGAAAATATATTACCGGTACAAAAGTAATGAGTCTTGATGGGTCAAGCCCAAGATTTTATCAGTATCTGATTAGAACACTTTCCAGAATTGTGCCCTTTGACGCTCTTTCATTTTTTGGCGTAAACGGGTGGCATGATTCGTGGAGTGACACAAGAGTAATTAACCTTAAAAAATATAACGCTGAATTACAGCACAAAAGAGAAATTGATGAAATCGGCAGCAAAGAAATTGCTTGAAAAATTTGTATCAAATGTAATTTTTGCTATATTTGCACCAATTAAAACGGTGCTTTGGCCGAGCGGCTAGGCAGTGGTCTGCAACACCATCTACAGCGGTTCGAATCCGCTAGGCACCTCAAAAGCTTTCTCAACAGGAGAAAGCTTTTTTGTTTTATCAATCTTTTATAGTTATCTTTCTATCTGAATTTTAATTAGCTTCAATAATAAAAAATGGCATCAAAAATAGAACTTAGAGAAAATCTGAATATAGAGATTTCTGAATCTGTGACTGCAGAAGAATTGTTTCAAAACACTGTACTTCGTCCTATTATCAAATTACAAAATGATATTTTGCTGACACACTTTTTTCATTATCTGAAAAATACGAAGATAAACTGGGAATCATTTTCCAGCGAAAAGCGGAATACATTTATCGAAAATAGTTTTCAGAAAGACAATATATTAAAAAATACATATATCGGAATGGTTATCGGGATGATGAATGTCGAAGAACTGCAGATATATTACACAGAAAATAAAATGTTTAATAAAAGAATCATTAACATGATTACTGAAAGACTGAAAAGCCAGATTGTAGAATAGAACTATTCTTTTTTCCACATTGGTTTATGCTGCATAATTTCACGATTTACCCAGCAACTTTCTTCATGAGCTCCTTTTAGAAAGCCGATACTCATTAAAAACTCGTTAACGATTTCTCCCCCTGTAAACTTTAATGTTTTTTTGAAAATCTTCATCCATTCCTGTAAAGTTTTTGGATGATGATGCTCAAGCCATTTTTCAAAAGATCCAAATTCTTTCTGAAGTTCCAGAATGGTTTTGGCATTTTCAATAGCTGCATTTACTTTGAGCTTATTCCTGATAATTCCACTATCATTTAAAAGACGCTCCCGATCTTCTTCCGTATAAGACGCAACTTTTTTTATATCGAAATTATCGTAAGCCGCTCTAAAGCCTTCTTCTTTTTTCAAAATAGTTTCCCAGCTCAGTCCTGCCTGATTGATCTCCATTACAAGCCTTCCGAATAATTCATCATCATCATGAATAGGAAACCCGTAATGGTGGTCATGATACTTTTTATGCAGCATTTTCCTGCTTTCAGGCTGCATATTTTCAATAGCAGAACAGTAGCTCATTTTTAGAAAGATTTTAATATTTCACAAATATAATTTGCGTGTATGACAACAGTATGTCAGCAACGAATTTAATTTATATAAAATCAATTGATTTTTCCAAAGCAATTCCTCGTGATCCTTTTAATAAAATATTATCTGATACTATTGGATTACTCTCTAAATAACTAACAAGATCATTTGTCGTTAAAAAAGAAAACGAAAAATCATTTATTTTTTCAAACTGATGACCAACTGTTATTACCTGATCAAAATCTAATTTTTTTGCAAGATTAAGAATATTTAGATGCTCTGTCTCACTTTGATCGCCCAGCTCAAGCATATCTCCTATGATAATGGTTTTTGACCCTTCAAACGTATTAAAATTGAGTAAAGACGCAGTCATAGAACTGGGATTAGCATTGTAAGTATCCAGAACCAATGTTTTATTGCCTTTCTTAACGATTTGTGACCGCATGTTATTTGGAGTGTAATTTTCTAATGCAGATTTTATTTTAGAAATATCAACTCCGAAGTGAAGTCCTAAACTTGCAGCTGCACATAGATTGGTAAAATTATAATCGCCTGTTAATTGGGTAATAATTTTTATGCCTTTATATTCCAAACCCACAAAATGTTCTTCCGAGAAAAAATCAAAATAATAATCTGATTCTTTGTTTCCAAAAGTGATTTTAGAAGGGTAATTTAACGTTTTCTCTGTCTGAATAGGATCTTTTTCGTTGACTAAAACTACCTGATTATGATTTTTGATGTAATCGTATAATTCAGATTTTCCTTTAATAACTCCTTCAAATCCTCCAAATCCTTCAAGATGCGCTTTACCGAAGTTGGTAATGTAACCTATATTCGGTTTAGCGAGACTGCACAAGAATTCAATTTCTTTCTGGTGATTAGCTCCCATCTCAATCACTGCCATTTCATGTTCTGGTTTTATTGAAAGTAAGGTAAGCGGAACACCAATATGGTTATTTAGATTTCCCTGAGTGTACTGTACATGATATTTTTGAGAAAGAACAGCATGAATTAATTCCTTACTCGTGGTTTTGCCATTACTTCCCGTAAGACCTATAATGGGAATATGGATCTGATCGCGGTGATAAACTGCAAGACTCTGCAGAAAATCTAAAGTAGAATGAACATAAAATATGTTTTTATCTTTATTCTCAAACTCTTTATTCTCAACAATTACAGCTAAAGCTCCGTTTTCAACAGCTTTTTCAGCAACAGTCGCTGCATCAAAATTTTCACCGGAAAAAGCAAAAAAAACATCATTTTGAGAAACTTTTCTGCTGTCTATTGTTACCTTTTCTGCATTTAAATATATAGGATAAAACTGTTCAGGATTCATAAAATTATCATTGGTTATGGGTGAAAGCCTAATACTATTTGAGTTGTGAATCTCAAGCTTAAATTATGTTCAAAAATAAAAAACCTCCCGAATATATGGGAGGTTTTTTGAAAGTATTTTGATAAATATTTTATCTTCTAGTTCTAGATTTGTCGCTTACTCTTGCATCCTGAGCAACACGGAAACCAATCCATCCATAAGCTGTATTCTGGTTTTTGAATCTTCTCTGACCCGGATCTAGCCAATAAGCTGAATCCTGCCAAGAACCACCTTTTACAACTCTTACATCATTAGATATAGCAGAAGTTCTGTCTTTAGTATCTTTCTGCATTACTACTCTACCGTTACCATCAACAATAAATCTTGTCTTTGGTGAGTTATACATATCATAAGAAGAAGCAGAATCACTTGCATTTCTATAATCCAGAGAAGACATTCTGTCTCCGTCTCTATAATTTCTGTAATCTGCAATAGTCTCTCTTTCAAACTGACCTGGTAGCTTTTTGTAAACTAAACGTCCGTCTGCCAAAGTATCATACTGAATAGAACCTTCCTCAACCATTTTATATGTTCCGTCACCGTTTCTTACAATTGCCTGAGGCACATTTCCTCTGTAATAGTTGAAGTCACTTGCTTCTGTATCAATGATTGGTCTGTATACATCTGCAGTCCATTCTGCTACGTTACCAAACATACCGTAGATCCCTAAGCTGTTTGAAGGGAACTGTCTTACATCTGAAGTATTAGCAGCTCCATCGTTTTTCCATCCTGCAGGACCTGAATAATCTCCTCTACCCTGTTTGAAGTTGGCAAGAATTTCTCCTCTTTTATCTCTCAACATTTCTATCTGAGGTTTTTTCTCAAGATAGTTATTGTATTCTCTGTTTTTCTCCATACCCAATGCTGCAAATTCCCATTCAACCTCTGTAGGAAGTCTGAATTTGGTAACCATTGCAGAAGAAGGAGATCTGTTGGCGGCAAGCAATCTTTGATTGGTAGTCTTAATACCGTTTTTCTGCTGCATTCTTTTCTCATTGATGTACCCTTGCATTTCAGGATCATTCGATTTGAATTTATCCATATTAAATGCTGTACCTCCCTGATTATTAGATTCGTTAATATATAAATCTTTTGAAATTACTCCTGCCTGCATCAAAGCTTTTTCATTTGCTCTGTCAGTCAGCCATTCGCAGTATCTGTTAGCTTGTGTCCAGGAAACACCTACAACCGGATAATAATCATACTCCGCAGAACGGAAATAAGTTTCGTTGTAGTCATTTCTGGATAATTTGTTATCCCAAAGAAGGGTATCCGGTAGAGCACCGTTATAAATTTCTTTGTAACTAGGATCACTTGGCGGGAATACATACTTCAACCATGTAAGGTATTCGCGGTATTCGTAGTTAGTAATTTCAGTTTCACCAATAAAGAACGAACTTACCTGCATTCTGCGAGGTGTGTTGTTCCAATCGTGCATTACATCATCTTTCACTAATCCCATTGTAAAAGTTCCACCTTCTACATAAACCATTCCCGGCCAACCTTTTTGTTTTTGTTGCTTTCCTGCAAAAAACCAACCCTGTTTCTCGTTTGGTTTCCAACCTGTCTTGCTGACAAACTTTTTAGTACCGCCCCCTCCGGAAACGCCCGAACCACCACAACTGGTTAATGCAAGTGTAGAACTTAATGCTATTAATGAAAACAACTTTAGTTTTTTCATAGTCGATATAAATATTATTCAAAGTACAAAGAAAAAATAAATTATTCAATAAATCAAATAAAGATTTGATTTTTTTGAAAAATCTTAACAAATTAATTTTATGGTATAATACATTAATTATAAAATTTTCATTTATTTTGTAATTCAGAAATTTCAAAAATAGACATGAGACTTAAAATCACTCTTTTATTTGTATTTGCTTTTGTATCAATTGTTTGCGCTCAGCGAGTTACAATCAACTGGGACGGAGCCAAAATCCAAGATTATGGTGATACTAAAAAAAATCTTCCAAACTTCAAAAACGAAGGTTTTTCTTACAGCCAAGACAATATCTTTATTACAAACAAACAAAAAACCGGAGAAGGGCAGCTGCAGATCACAGATCTTGCATGGGAACCTGTGTCTTTAAAAGATCTTTACGATCTGAAACCGTCGCTTATCCAGGATTATAATATAACGGCAATCGATTATTTTTATTATAAAGGTGAGCGGTTTGCAAGCATAAGTGTAGGATTATTTAAAAATGTGAAAGGACAGATTCAAAGACTTTCATCTTTTAATGTTACGGAAAACAATTCTTCACGGATCTTAAATGCGAGTAAAGTTGGAACTACGCAGAATCCCCTATCAAGTGGAACATTTTATAAAATCAAGGTTGATAAATCCGGAATTTTCAAAATAACTTCCCAGTTTTTAAGAGACAATGGCATAAATCCTTCCGGTATTAATCCGAGAAATTTCAGAATTTACGGAAATGGCGGAGTGATGCTTCCTGAGTTTAATCAGGACATCAAATACAGTGCGCTGCAGGAAAACGCAATTCAGGTTGTAGGTGAAGATGACGGTGTGTGGAATGACGGTGATTATGCATTATTTTATGCTCAGGGACCAGATGGATATAATCTTTACAACAACGCAAACGGAAGCGGCATTAAAAGAACCGACGGCAGAAACGACAGGAGTGAAAACCTCAAAAATATTTACGAGGATTTTTCCTATTATTTTATAAATTTCGATAAGGGGACTGGAAAAAGAGTCCAAAATGCAGATCTGAACCTTCCGGCAAATCTTATTTCGAGATATGATAATTATCAGGTCATCAATAATGACCAGAAAAACCTGTTGAAAGTAGGAAGAATCTGGGTGGAAGAACAGAATTTCACTACTGACAAAGCGGTGACATTCACCTTAAATTCACCAATACAAAACGGAGATGTCATAAGATACAGAACGCAGGTTATCGGCTGGAGATCACAACAAAACAGCGTAGAATTTAATATCAATAACCAAAATCCTGCTTCTTCTAGTGTTCCTGCCAGTCAGCCGGGTTATGCTTTTGATTATTTTCCTTTAAGATATTCCGGTACTATTTCAAATTTGTCTGGAAATACAATTACATTTAACTATACACCTAATATCACTACCAATCCTAATGGAGTTTTTTATCTTGACTATGTAGAAGTTCAATATAAACAGGATTTAGTCTTTAATGGTTCTCAGATGAGTTTCCGAGATTTCTCTATTGACAGCGGATCAAATTTATCATATGGCTTCAGCATTTCCAGTGTCGGAAATATGGAACAGGTTTGGGATGTTTCCGACATTACAAATGCAAACAGACGGGTGAATAAAGCTGCCGGTGGCGGAGTTTTCAATTTTGGTTATACTGCTTCTGATCCTAATTTTAATAATGAATTTGTTGCTTTCAGATCAGATGCCGCTTTTTCACCTCAGTTCGTCGGAAGAATTGCGAATCAGAATCTTTCAGCTTTACAAAATGTAGATTACCTTATCATCACAACGCCCGCTATGATGGCACAGGCTCAGAGAATAGCCAATTATCACGAGACCAAAAACAATTTTAATGTAGAAATTGTAGATACTGATAAAATTTACAACGAATTTGGCAGCGGAAGCAGAGATCTTACAGCTATCCGGGATTTTGTTACAAAGCTTAATACTCCTCTTGGAAGTCTTAAATATGTATTTATTCTCGGAGACGCTTCTTATGATTTTAAAAACAGAGTTCCTAATAATTCTAATGTAGTCTCCAGCTATCAAAGCGAGGGCTCTGCAGATTTCATAGCATCATTTGTAACCGATGATTATATTGTAATGACAAAACCGCAGACTACAGAATATATTTATTATAATCTTCCTGATGTTCCCGTTGGCCGTATTCCGGCAGCCAACCCTACGGAAGCGGCAAATATGGTGGATAAAACTTTGGCATATTACAATGCTTTGCCGGGACAGTCTTCTCCTTTTGGCGAATGGCGAATGAAGCTTGATTTCGTTGTGGATGATGATAACGATGGTGGGGCTCCGTTTCACAACATCATGGACAATGTTCTGAAAGATATTTTTGAGACAGCCGGAACCAATACGCTTAAAGAATATAATGTAAGAAAGCTTTACATGGATGCTTTCCAGGGGCAAAGTACAGCGGGAGGACAAAGATATCCACAGGTAAATCAGGCAATCTCCAATGATATCGGCAACAGTCTTTATTTATTCTACTTCGGACACGGAGGCATCAATGGCTGGGCACAAGAACGAGTTTTGACTACGGATGAAATTCAGAATTCCAATAATTTTTCAAATGTGTACAGCAGATTTCCATTTGTTTCTACAATTACCTGTGAATTTACACTTTGGGATGAGCCTTCTACATTTTCAGCAGGTGAGCAGTTTATTAAACTAAAGCAGGGAGGCCCGGCTACAATGATTACTTCTAGCCGCGCGCTTGGTGTTGGATACGGAATTGATTTTACGGATACCTTAACTCATGAAATTTTTGAATTAAATGGTGATGATTTGCAAACATTAGGGGATGCCCATCTTAACGCTAAAAAAACAACAGGTGCTCATTCCGATCATCTTAAAGTAAATTTATTGGGCGATCCTGCAATGAAATTGAGCAGACCTCAGAGACAGCTTGTGATCGATAACATAGAAACTCCGGTTCCCGGGTTGATAAGAGGCCTTGATTTTGTGAAAATCACAGGACATATTAATAATCAGAATGGTACTGTAAATACAACATTCAACGGAAGAGTGGTCATCAATATTTTTGATAAAAAATTAAATAAAACCACTTTAAATAACGAAGGAGATTTAAGCCCTGTCTTAAATTACAAAGAAGAAGGAAGCGCTATCGTGAAAGCTTCGGGAACGGCTGTAAACGGTGTTTTTACGGTTGAATTTTATGTTCCTAAAGACATTAATTATGCTGTGGGACAAGGAAGAATCTTAGGATATGCTGATAATAGATCTTTTGATGTATTCAATAATCAGTTTGTACAGGTTGGAGACATCAATCCGAACGGAATTAATGATAACGAGCCACCGAAAGTGAAATTATACATGAATAATACTAATTTTGCCAATGGGGGAATTACCGACCAAAACCCAATGCTTTTGGCTTGTATTACTGATGATACAGGAATAAATTCTACGGGTTCTGGTATTGGTCACGATATTACTGTATATTTGGACGGTCAAATTATCAACACCATTGTTTTGAATGATTTTTACTCTTCCGGTGAAGGAAACGGCTGTGTAAATCCATCTTTGGCAGATTATCAAAAAGGTAATGTAACCTACCCTTTCAGAAATCTTTCAGTAGGACAGCATCAGCTGACATTTAAAGTTTGGGATATAAACAATAATTCGACCACCGAGACGTTAAACTTTGAGGTTAAAGATGAAACAGATCAGCGTTTGATTATCAACCGTCCACTGAACTGGCCAAATCCTTTTACCAACAAAACCTACATTCATTTCGAGCATAATTGTGATGATATTCTGGATGTAAATGTTCAAATTTATACGATTACAGGAAAATTAGTAAGAACATTAACCAATGTTGTAATCGCAGAACCGTTCCTACAGGGCTTTAGAACGCCACGTCAGGCAATAGAATGGGACGGAAAAGACGATTTTGGCGATACAGTTGCAAAAGGTACGTATATTTTTAAGATATTTGCAAAAAGTCAAAATCAAGAAAAATGCAAAGGAAGTGCTACAGCTGTAGAAAAAATGGTACTTTTGAAGTAAATAAATAATTAATTAAGAATATCAATAAAAAACTGATAATATATAAAAGACAACATATGAATTTAACTACTAAACTGCTTTTAGGGATTGGTTTGAGTGCTGGGTTTCTAGGCTATGCACAAGATTTGAGTCAGGTAAGACCTGTGTTAACAGGAGCACCTTTCCTAAGAATTGCACCTGATGCAAGATCAGGAGGTATGGGAGATCAGGGGGTTGTAACCTCTCCTGATGCTTTTTCACAATTCTGGAATGCTGCAAAATATCCTTTTAGCAGAACAAGTTCTTCTGTAGGTTTGAACTACACTCCATATATGGGAAAACTTACCAATGATGTGTTTTTATTGTATGGTGCTTTCCACAAATTTTTAGGTCAGGAAGAAAGATCTACAATTTCTGCGAGTATCTATTACTTCAATATGGGTGAGGTAGATCTTACTACTTTGGTGGGTAATGATGTAACTTCATTGGGAACTTCAAAACCAAATGAATTCTCTATTGACGTTGCCTATGGTTTGAAACTATCGGATTCTTACTCAATGGCTGTAACCGGTAGATTCATCCGTTCAGATTTAGCCGGAGGTTTCAACACAGATACTACGCTAAAACCTGCAAACTCATTTGCAGTAGATGTTTCCGGTTACTATACATCTCCTAGATTTTCTAGTCTTGGAGGAATGGACGGAAAAGTGAATGCTGGTTTTTCTATTCAGAACTTAGGTCCTAAATTAGATTATACAGGAGATGAAAACTCAAGATCTTATCTTCCTACCATGGCAAGATTAGGGGTAGGTTATGATATGTATCTTGATGATATGAACAGAGTAGGAATTTCTGTAGAAGGTTCTAAAATCTTGGTTCCCGGATCAGAATTGGTAGGAACAGATCCTAACACGAGACAGCCTATTTATGCTGTACCGAATGTAGGGGTAATGTCCGGAATCGGAAAATCATTCAATAATCCGAATTCTATCATGTACAGTGGTGCAGTGGAATATTCTTATGATAATGCATTTGCACTAAGAGGAGGTTATTTCCACGAAAGTGAGCAGCAGGGAGCAAGACAGTTTGCAACTGCAGGTATTGGTTTGAAATACCGTTCTTTCGGTCTTGATATTTCTTACTTAATCAACATGTCTAAAATCAATACTGCTTTGGATAACACCTTACGTTTTGGCTTGACATGGAATATTGGTGATGAAACATCTAACATAGATAACTAAAAATATTCCACATATTTGTAAAAGCCTCATTTTTCATGAGGCTTTTTTTATGACCAATAAAACAAAATTAATTCAGAGTTAACAATGAATGGTTAGTTTTAATCTATCTATAAATTATCATTTACTTGAAATGTAAAATTGACAATTCACATATTCACCTTATTTTTGCAGTATGAACTATTCTTCGGAGCTAAAAAAAATCGTAACCAGCCAATATGTGTATTCTGCGATCAGAATTACACTGGCAACGGTGCTTCCGTGTCTGGTTCTCTCCTATTTCGGAATTCTTAAAGAATATTTTCTTTTTCCTTTAGGAACAAGTTTCGTCGCGTTGACGGATCAGCCGGGTCCGTTTATAAGACGTAGAAACTCACTTGCTTTTGCTATATTCTGTTTCGTTTTTGTGGCATCAATTGCTAGCCTGGTCAAAGGTATCATTCCGCTTGTATTGGTGGAAATCATAACATTCGGAATGTTTTTTTCGCTGATAGGCGTTTACGGACAGAGATTAGCCGCAGTTGGATCTTTAGCATTAGTCGTTCTGGCAATATTTGTTGACGGACACTTAACAGGAGCCAATATTATCAAAAGTCTGCTGATTTTTGCAGCCGGTTGTATTTGGTTTTTGCTGATATTTCTTGTCGTCACTACAATACAGCCTTATAAACTGGCAAGTCAGATGATTGGCGAAAATTATTTGCAGCTCGCAGAGTTTCTGAAAATTAAAGCTAATTTTTACCAGAAAAATCCGGATTTCGACAAGCTGTACTCTCAGGTTATTACAAAACAGATTGAAATTAAAAACCTTCAGGAAGAGACCCGCGAAACTGTTTTTAAAACAAGAACCATCGTCAACGAGTCTACTACCATAAGCAGACTCCTTATGCTGATGTTTCTGAATTCTATGGATCTTCACGAAAAACTGATGACCTCAGAAAGTGATTATAAAAAACTTCAGGAAAGTTTTGAGGAAACAGGCATTCTGGTAAAAATCCATGACTACCTCAACATTCTCTCGGATGAAATTTCTAATATTGGCATTGCACTTCAAAGCAGTACAAGAGCAAGAGCTATCCACAATATTGACCTTGAATTTCAGGAACTCAACATCCAATATTTTGATCTCAGAAACAGACAGATGACCTCAGAAACTTTGGAAAATTTTATGATCCTTCGTCAGATTATGATGAGAATCCATGAAATTACCAGAGAAATACAGGAAATTTATAAGGTTTTTTCTCAGAATGTAAAACTTGCCAAAAGTCTTTCCACAGGATTAGATTTAAAAAAGTTTCTTCCCAATCAGGAAAAAATTAATTTTAAAGTTCTGAAAAGTAATATTTCGCTCAATTCATCTCATTTTCGTCATGCAGTCCGGGTAACGGTTGCTTTGCTCTTGGGATATTTGTTTTCATTCATGCCATTTTTACAAATTGGTCATACTTACTGGATCCTGATTACGATCATTGCCATCCAGAAACCTGCCTACTCTATTACCAAACAGAGAAACCTCCTAAGATTTTACGGAACGGTTGCAGGAGCGGTCATTGCGTACGGAGTTCTTTATTTCATTGAAATCAATGCTGTACTATTTACCATTCTTCTCGTCAGTATGGTACTCTGTTTTACTTTCCTGAAAGCAAAATATTTCTGGGCTGTACTTTTTATGACGATCTATATTTTTCTAAGCTTTAATTTTCTGAATCCCGGAAACATTAATATCATTTTTAAAGACAGGATTGTTGATACCATTATTGCAGGCATCATTGCTTTTGGTGTTTCTTATACTATTCTTCCTGTGTGGGAACATACTCAGAATTTAGATTTAATGAAAAAATCTGCGCAAGCCAACCTTACGTATTTTCACAGTGTAATGTCTAAATTCCTCAATGATAAATATAGTCTGGAAGAATATAAAGTCCGCAGAAAAAATGCAATCATTTCTTTGGCAAATCTTTCAGATAACTTTCAGAGAATGATTTCAGATCCCAAAAATCAGCAGAAAAAACTGGAAGTTGTGCATCAGTTTGTAACAACTTCACATCTGATTACAGCTTACACGGCCTCACTTTCTCAATATGCAAAAAAAGATCAGGTATACACCGAAATAGATGCTGAAAGCTGGACAAAGAAAATTGAATCTGAAATGAATCAGGTTTCCGTATTGCTCAACGGAGAAAAAATAAGTGAAACGCTCAAAATGGAAAGCCGTATTGAGCCGGAAGATTCTTCACTCGAAGATCTGATCCTGAAAAGAAAAAAAGAAATCATGGAAAATGAATTTTATGACCGTCGTGATCCGGATAAAATTTCCAGATTAACCGAGCTTAAAAACATTCATGACGTGTTGGAACTCATCTATGATGTAGCCAAAGAACAAAGAAAAGTGATTGAGAAATACAGAAATGAAGAAACTACTCTTCCACAATCGTGAAGCAGTAATCATCAAAAAACTCTACTCTCGCCTTCAATTCATCAGAAATTTTATCATCGTGCACTCTGCATTTAATATGATGAAGATGTTTCAGCTCAAAAGGACGTACTTCGTAATGCTTTTTTAAAGACCAGTGTTTAGAATGGTGAATTTTATACATACTTTCCTTTACACTCCAGATAATTGTATAGAAAGTAACTTCATTATCAAACGGAATAAAACCTCTTTCGTTTTCGTAAGTAAATTTATCTATTACCCTTAAAATTTTAGGATTGAATTTTTCAATATCAATTCCAATTTTATTTTTGGAAACGGCTATGGCTGCATAGGGGAAAGAGTGCGTGATTGAAATTTCAGCATCTTTCGGACAGAGAAATGGCTCACGCTCTTTGTACAAGATCTTTGACATTGGCTTAAGACTTTTCAAAAGCTTCCTCACCATTAGTACTTCCAGCAATTTTTTCGGGTGATAATCTTTTACTTTTTCAGCATTTTCAGGCTCAAGAAGTGCGTTGATATCCAAATTATCGTTCTCATCGTATTTCCAGACAAGGATGGAAGCGTTATCATCAGAAAAATCTCTGTATAGAGGCATTCAGTAAATTTGTGATAAAATTAATAAAAAAAATTATTTTCTTTAAAAATAAAATTTCATGTATAATGTCATGTATATGAACTTGATGCAGTGTTTTTTTATCTAAAAGATATGTTGTAATTTTGTTGCTCAATTTATAATTTAATCATCATTAAGATATGAGTACAACAACACAATACATTCCTTACAAAGTGAAGGATATCTCCTTAGCAGAATGGGGAAGAAAAGAAATTACATTAGCAGAAGCTGAAATGCCTGGTTTGATGGCGATCCGTGAAGAGTACGGTCCGTCTCAGCCATTAAAGGGAGCCAGAATTGCCGGGTGTCTTCACATGACGATTCAAACTGCTGTTTTAATTGAAACTTTAGTTGCTTTGGGTGCAGAAGTTACCTGGTCGTCTTGTAACATCTTCTCTACACAGGATCATGCTGCTGCTGCTATTGCTGCTGCCGGAATCCCTGTTTATGCGTGGAAAGGTCTTAATGAAGAAGAATTTGACTGGTGTATTGAGCAGACTATTTTCTTTGGCGAAGACAGAAAACCACTGAACATGATTTTGGATGATGGTGGAGATTTAACCAATATGGTTTTTGATAAATATCCTGAACTGACTGCAGGAATCAAAGGTCTTTCTGAAGAAACAACAACCGGAGTTCACAGATTATACGAAAGAATGAAGAACGGAACTTTGGTAATGCCTGCAATCAATGTAAATGATTCTGTTACAAAATCTAAATTTGATAACAAATACGGATGTAAAGAGTCTGCGGTAGATGCAGTAAGAAGAGCTACAGACGTAATGCTTGCCGGAAAAAGAGTTGTTGTTTGCGGATACGGAGACGTAGGTAAAGGTACTGCTGCATCTTTCAGAGGAGCGGGTTCTATCGTTACGGTTACTGAAATTGATCCTATCTGTGCGCTTCAGGCTGCAATGGACGGCTACGAAGTAAAAAGATTGGATACTGTTGTTGATAACGCAGATATTATCATTACAACAACCGGCAACTTCAATATTGTAAGAGGAGAGCATTTCCTTAAAATGAAAGACAAAGCAATCGTTTGTAACATCGGTCACTTCGATAATGAAATCGACATGGCTTGGTTAAACGAAAACTATGGTCACACAAAATCTGAAGTGAAGCCACAGGTTGACATCTATAACATTGATGGCAAAGAAGTTATCATTCTTGCTGAAGGTAGATTGGTAAACCTTGGATGTGCTACAGGTCACCCGTCTTTTGTAATGTCTAACTCTTTTTCTAACCAGACTTTGGCTCAGATCGAACTTTGGAACAATTCTGAAGCGTACGGAAACGAAGTGTATATGCTGCCAAAACATTTAGATGAAAAAGTAGCGGCTCTTCACCTTAAAAAATTAAGCGTTGAACTTGAAGTTCTTTCACCTGAACAGGCTGATTATATTGGTGTTAAAGTTGAAGGTCCTTTCAAGCCAGAATATTACAGATATTAATAGTTAGCAATTAGCAATTAGCAAAAATAGAACGCTTCGGAATTTTTCGGAGCGTTTTTTTATCATTATATTTTTTAGGAGCTTTATCACGCTATCCGCTATATCTTTTTTGCTGTTCCCTCCGCTCTGCTCCGGGAACAGCAAAAAAGGATGCCGCTTCTATCGTGGCTATGGAAAATACAGCATGATTTATATATTTGTCATATTCTTCAAAGATTAGTGACAAAAACAAGATAAATTACAGACTTTCAATTAAAAATAATATATTTGGGTCAGTATAAACTAAAAAAAAACAGATTATGAAAAAACAAAATGTTTCAGGAGCTTTTGTGGCAGCTTCATGGATTGCTTTGGGAGCAGGAATGGTGGGCTACATTGTAGGTTTGGTAAGAGCAGAAATGGAGCTGAACGAAAAAGGATATTATTTTACTATCCTTCTTTACGGATTGTTTGCCGTAGTTTCTCTACAAAAAGCCGTTCGGGACAGAATGGAAAACATCAAAGTTACCGATATCTATTACGGAATTTGCTGGTTTGCAACAATCTCTTCTATCGTTTTGCTGGCTGTAGGGCTTTGGAATGCAACGATTCTTCCCAGCGAAAAAGGATTTTATGGTTTTGCATATTTACTGGCATTATTCGGAGCAATTGCTGTACAAAAGAATACAAGAGATAATATGATGGAAGATTAAATATATAAACCCATCTGATTGGTGAATACCGTTTATAAAACTGCTTCGTAAATTACGAGGCAGTTTCTGTATAAAAATCAGAATCAAAAATGATGAAATCACTTTTCTAAATAGGATTTTAAAATTTTCAAAATGGCTTGACTGTACTCTTATAAAACGCAAGCTGTCTTTTCTTTTGATATAGAATTGATAATAACAGTTTCTGCTTGTTGCTTTATCTAAAAACTTTCCGTCGAGTATCATTAGATACATTTACCAAACTTGGCGCATTTCTTTCCAGCAAATCTTTAATACTGTATTATAAAGCTACTTCAATAAGATCAATAATACTAATTTTATTGATTGTTAAATTGACATCTATAGTTTTGATATTTAGTATTTTTTAAATTCTATTTATGTGGCATTTTTATTAAATTTTAATTATATTAGTACTAGTAATAAATAATTTACCACAATGGCATTCAAACTATTAATTGTATCATTTTTTATCGCAACAAGTATAACAACTGCTCAAACGAAGCAAATTCTAATCGAGAATGTTAGATTATTGGATCATCAAAACTCTGAATTGACTGCTCCAATGAATGTTCTGATTTATGACGGCCTAATTCAAAAAATAAGCAATCAGAATATCAAGGTAAAAAGTGAAAATTTGACAAAAATTAATGGTAGAGGAAAAACACTGATGCCAGGACTTATAGATGCTCATGTTCATATGGTATTTGGAGCTTTAACTATGGCACAAATGACTTCTTCTGATATATCAGAAGAAACCCTGCTTAACAATGTTGCATTATCTTCTCAAAAAATGCTAATGCGTGGATTTACTAGTGTTAGAGACGCAGGAGGTCCTATCTTTCCGTTAAAAGCATCTATTGATAAAGGTAAAACAGTAGGTCCTCGCATTTGGCCTTCAGGAGCTGTAATCAGCCAGACTGCGGGTCATGGTGATTTCAGAACTTCTAATGAACGATCCCGCCGTTTTTTTGGTAAAGCTTCTCGTGCAGAACTTTTAGGTGCTACTTTTATTGCTGATGGACGCGATGATGTGCTAACTGCTACCCGAGAGAATCTTCGTTTCGGTGCAAGCCAAATTAAATTAATGGCTGGCGGAGGTACTTCTTCAGCCTATGATCCTATTGATGTCACACAATATACTTTGGACGAAATGAAGGCAGCCGTAGAGGCGGCAGAAGACTGGGGAACTTATGTTATGGTACACGCTTACACTCCAAGAGCTGTAAGACGAGCTGTGGAAGCTGGTGTAAAGTGCATTGAGCACGGTCAGATGCTTGATGAAGAAACTTTGAAACTCCTTGCAGAAAAAAAGGTTTGGCTAAGTCTTCAAAATTTAATGGACAATAATGACAATATGGATGAGCAGAGAAAGGAGAAACGCAAACCAGTTTTGGAAGGTCAGGATAGAGTGTGGCCATTGGCAAAAAAACTGGGTGTAAAATTGGCATGGGGTACAGATTTTCTTTTCGAACCAGAACTTAATGCTGATCAAAACAGTTACATATTACGACTTCAGAAATGGTTTTCAAATGCTGAAATTTTAAAGATGGTTACACAAGATAACGCTGAGCTTTTACAACTTTCGGGTTTGCGAAGTCCTTATCCCGGTAAGCTTGGTGTAGTGGAGGAAAAAGCTTTGGCAGATTTGTTACTGGTTGATGGCAATCCTCTAAAAGACCTATCGTTGATTGCTGATCCTGAAAAGAATTTTCTTCTGATCATCAAGGATGGAAAGATTTATAAAAAAAATAGGACACTATCCCACAAAGTGTTTAAGTTAAAAAGTTAGGGCTTGGATTTTACAATCTGAGCCTTTTATGAATAAAAATTGAAACGAGACTACAGATGATGCTGTCCCACAAAATGTTTAAGTTAGTAAACACTATCGTCAAAAAGCTTTTTCCACTTCGTCACAGTATTTCTGCTGAGTTTGAAATGTTTTGCAAGTTGAGAATTGTTAAGTTTGTTTTTCTTTTGATAATTTAAAATTTCTAAAATTGAATTACTATCATAAGATTTAAGCTTTTGATTAAAATCCATCGCAGGGTTGTTTAATGATCCATATAGAATACGGTTAATTTTTACAATATCAAGTGTAGAATAATGATCTTTAACAAAAAGTGATTGGCATAATTCTACTTTCTCCGGATATTTCTTTGAAATCATATCCAGATAAATTTGTTTATAATTAGGAATGTTTCTTACTCTGTTTTGTACTTTTCTATCCATTTGTAAAGCGTTGTCTTGGGGATTCTGTATTTATCTATAACTTCACTTTTTGTTATTTTTCCTTCATCTATTTCTTCCAAAATGAATTCTATAATTTCTTTTGTGTAAATATTCTTTCGAAACACAGGTAGCGAAGATGGTTTTATTGTTTCTGATTTTGCGGATGGAGGCGAATATAAAATAAGGTGATGCGAGTATATTCTGAAAAAGTCGTATTCCAAAAGTTTGCTCCATCTCAACAATAATTCTGTTTCTAAGCTTTGAGACTCATACATTTTTAATACTTCAACTTCGGAGCTTTTGATGAAATTACAGATGCGGGACATTTCTATCCCGCTTTCTTTAACTCTTTGGGATATTAAATTCCCAATGTGAATTTCTTTGAAATTCATTATCGTATATTTTAATTTAAAATGATTTGATTAAATCATATAGCTTTTATAATTCTACATACGTTCTAAAAAGCATAATTTAATTGCATACCTACTCCTGTACTTGGAGGAACAAATCTGCAAATTCCGCCCGCACAAACCAATCCGCCTCTCTGTCTTCCATAATTTAATGAAACTCTAAAATTGTTTTTTCTGTAGGTTGCTCCAAAATTGTAAAAATGAATATCGAATAAATCGGTAGGGTTTATAAGGTGATTGTCTTCCTCGAATCCATAATTATAAATATCCGAGACAAATATTGAAAAGTTTTCGTTATGAACATATTCTAAGCTTCCACCAATCCAGTTTTTTCTGTCTGATTGAGTCCACAAATGTTCGGCGGAGATTTTTAAAGATTTAGAGTTTGGCAGAATCAAAGTACCTTCCGCAAATAAAATAGTAGAATTAATTTTAGATTCCTGAAAAATCCCTCTGATATACTGATCATTATAAAACTGCTTGATAACTGATAAAATACCAGAAAATGAACTGCTTATTTTTTTCGAGATTTCAATACTTTGTTCCGAAAAATACTTTTGGCTGGTTCCAAAAGGGGTTGTAGAATAATCGGGAGCGTAATTTCCATCAGAATCGAAATAACTGTAATCAGCCTTTAAATTGTACCATTCAGACCAATTCACTGTAAGTTTTGTTCCGTATTTTCCACCTAAAAAAGAACCTTTTTTAAACTGGTAAAAAAGATCTACCTGCCCTCCTATTTCGCCGAATTTTTCTATTTTTTCATCGAATTGCATCGACGTAATATTTTGCGACTGATAGACATATATGTTTGCAAGCGCCGAATGATGCTGTTTTGTAAGACTGGGGATATAATTCAGTAATTTGTCATTGTAATTAAGACTATTGCCATTACCATAAATTTCAGGTTTCCTTTCAGAAAGAAACAGCATATTTTCAATTCTTCGTAAACTTGCATCTATTCCGAACCCTTTTTCTGCATAGCCTAAATTTATCAATGCAGCATTTCCTGGTTTGACAAAATTATAATCAAGGTTTGAATTATTTAATACTGCATCTTCCGATTTATAATCATATTCCAGATTAACATAAAACCTATCTTTATTAAAAGACATTCTATTTGATACAATAAATGTATTCTGATTAATTCCCTTTATATTTTCGGGAAGTTCTTCATTTCTATTTACAAAACTTCCTGCATAAGATAAGCTGTATTTAGCATTTGGAAATAAAAGCTTAATAAAATCAACTTCCGTATTAAAACCAAATATTTTCCCTTTTGAGACATCAAATCCTGTTCTTTGGTTTCCGTACAAAACCGTTAAAGAAATCTCATCCAATGGTTTGTAAATAATTCTTCCGCCTCTTATTGAGTTATTAATTCCTATTGACCGATCTTCCCAGCTTCTTAATGCTAATCCACTTCCAAATTGCTCGTAAAAATAGCCTGCAGTAACATCCAGCTTATCATTTTTATAATTTAGAAAATAAGTTCCAATATTAGTTTTCGAATATTTAGGATTGAAATTAAGTAAAGCCTCATTTTCATAAGATTCTATCTGAATACCTCCAGAAAATTTATTTACAGAAGCATTCAGAGCAAGATAATTATTCGATCTTAAGGGTATAGAATCATGACTTATGCCCCTTCTCACATCATTGGTATACCACTGCCCATTGCTTTCAAAATTTCCGGATAAGATTATTCTGTTTTTCAGAGAGTCTTTTTCTTGAGAAAAGGTAGTATTGGAAAAAATAATTAATGCAATTAGTGTTATTTTTCTCATGCTACAGTTTTTTCATTTTTTCCAGCAGCAATGTTTCACTGTTTGGTACATAACCGTTTTGAGTATAAATGATTTCTCCGTTTTTCACAATAATTAAATAAGGAACAGACTGAAAACCCAACTTTCTTTTTAAATCATTATTGGTATCAAGAAAAACGGTGAAATCCCAATCTTTCCCATTAATCAAAGGTTTCACTCTTGAAATAGTTCTGGAATCATCGGTAGATATAGCAACAACTTCTACATTCAGTTCTTTTTTCCAGTCCTGATAAACATCATTTATAGATTCTAATTCACTTAAACAAGGAGCACACCATGTCGCCCAAAATGATAATACGTACAATTTATCCTTTTCCTGTATTTCTTTTTTTAAAGAGACTGAGTTTCCTTGTATATCTTTTAAATCTGCATCAAACATTACTTTGTTCTGAGCACAGATAATACAAGTGGGTATTAAAAAAAAGAGGCACAAAGTTAATTGCTTAATTATTTTGTTAACTTTCATCTTTTTGTAATTTTTTATTAAGAGTCTAACAAGAAATTAATTGGATAATAAAAATGGCCGTTTCAAATATTTTGAAACAGCCTTTTATTATTTTAAACAAATTATTGCTCCTGAAAAGTTTGTGAAACATTTGGCCCAGCTGATCTTACATTGATTACTTTTCCTGCAGAATCCAGAATAAAAGCAACAAAAGTAATTTTAGATACATTACTGATATTTGATGGTACAGGAAGAGAAAAGTTTTTTATAAAAACATTTCCTGCATTTGTATTTCCTGCAATATCATCTCCCAAAACATTTGTAAGAGATGCTCTAAGAACATAATCATTATCAAAGTTCTGAATTACGGATGCACCGCCGTAATATGAAGTATAATTTACCTGACTGTATAATAAATCATTCTCTAGAACATAGACAACCAATTTAAGATTGCTCATATTAGCACCAAATTTCGTATTCACACTCATGTTAATTGTGTTGTTCTGAATTGACGAAGTTATCGCAATCCCTAATTGAGCGTTTACCCCGGTTAAATTTTTCACCTGAATAGTATTAGTAACTTCGTTTGTCCATTTCTCTTTTCTATCAAGCATTGCTGTAGGATAAGCAGTGATACTCATTTGACTTAACAAAGGATTTGCAGGCTGAAAATGGAAAGGATCTGTAACGGTACCACTAGATCTGTGAACCGTCACCGGAATGGCAGTAATGTTTTGATTCAGGACACTTTGGATAGCGTAAGAAACTCTTGGACAATAGCCACACCATGTACCTGTAAAATCTTCAATAAGAACGTTTTTAACAAATCTTCCGCTTGTAGAACCAGGTGTAGAAGGTGCAGGTGTAGAAGGCGCCGTAGGTACTGGTGTGCTGTTGCTTGTTTCTTCTTCCACGCCGCTGCTGCAAGAAGTAAAAAACAATGCAGAAATTGCAATGATTGAAAAGGCTTTTTTCATAATGTCTGTTTTAAGTTAGTATTATTTTTATAATTCTTATGATTATTAAGAACATACCATATTAATTCTATAAGTTGGGTTATTTTTATGGTATCTTCAAAAGTCAGGTTATTGATATTCGCTAAATGCCTGATGTCTCTATTTTTGTTATTTCATCATATGGTAAAATTATCTTTTATGAATAGTAATCATATATCTCTTAAAAACTACTTATTGTTTTCCAAGAAATAAAAAATTTTGAACAACTTATCTTCTGATAAATTTTCTGCACTTAAATTTTTAGAATGCTGCTTGTTTATAGTTCGTATGGTGTATGTTTCTAATTGCTGACTTGTGAAGTGAGGAAGAGATTTTTTTACAGTATGACAACTTGCACAATTTAAATTATATGCAATTTTCCCCTCATTATAACGTGCTATAAATACTTCTCTTTCCTCAACAGAAATTTCACCATTTTTTACAGAATCATCTAATTTCAGTATAAAATCGGATATTTTATTTGCGCTGCAATCAATAAGAAATAAGATTAAGAGTATATAGATTAAGTTTAGTTTTTTCATAATTCAAAAGATTTATATTAATAACTACCACCTACTTTTCGGGCATTAAATTCTTTTCTTTTGGATTTTGGTAAACTTTTGGGTGGTTTGTCAAAGATTACCTCTTCGGTAAGAGATTTTAAAAAACTGATAAGTTGATTGGTTTCTTTTTTTGATAACTTTAATGAATCTGAAGATAAAGTCTGGTTGGGTATATTCAGTTTTTTACCAACTCCTCCTCCTGCATTATAAAAATCAATGACTTCTTCTAATGTATCAAAAGCTCCGTTATGCATATAAGGTTTTGTTTTTTCTACGTTTCTCAGTGTCGTCGTTCTAAAGGCATGTAATGTTTCTTTTGCTGGGTGTGCATAATATCGTCCTTTATCATTACTTAGAGATCGGTAATTTTTATCAGCGGGAACTCCAATCACCTCAAATTCATTCCCAATGTATGGCGGTTTTATTCCGCTAAAAGTAGGAGCAAAATGACAGGTTGCGCATTGTGCCTTTCCCATATATAAATTGTAACCGCTTATTTCATCTTCTGATAGTATTTCATTCTTTTTCATTGCCCTATCAAACTTAGAATAATATTGGCTGTATTTCCCAAAATATGTGGTTAAAGCAGAAATAATATGGTCGAATTTTACTTCTTTTGGATGATCCGGCAGTTTCTTTAAAATATTTTTAAAATTTTTCTTGTAATCTGGACAGCTTAATACTTTTTCCAAAACTTCTTTCTTTGTGCTTCCCATTTCTATAGGATTGGTAATTACAGCTTCACCTTGTTGCTTTAAATCTAAAAATTTTCCGTCGAGCATCATTAGATGATTATAAGGCGCATTTACCAGACTTGGTGCGTTTCTTTCCAGCAAATTTTTCCCATTGTACTGCAAAGCTGTTGTAACAGAATTATCAGTAAAAAAATTTTCTGATTTGTGACAAGAAACACAACTTCGTTCATTATTTCCGGATAGTATAGGATCATAAAATAATAGCTTTCCTAAACTATCAATTTGTCTCAAAGTACCTGAATCTTTTACAAAAGAAAATTCTCCTTTTATATTTTGGGCAAAAAATAAATTTTTGTCGAAGATAGATTTTACGTCATTGCTTAATGTAAAATCCAAATTATTTTTAGAATAGAAACCGTACTGAACAATCTGCTGTTGGTTAAGCGCAAACAAAGGATTAATATAATCTCTAACAAAAACGAAATGATTAAACTTTGTATAATCTTTATGTTGATTTTCTACAAATTTTATTGTCTTTTTGTACAACTCCAGGTATGATTCAGAAATTGATGTTTTGGGAAAACTTTCATTGTATGCTTCATAAATAGTTTTTACTTGAGACAGCATATCATGCATTTCTGTAATAACATTCTCGGTTTCAGGACATTCAAATCCTGTAGTATAAATGGTCGCAAGATTCAACAGAAACAAACGATTGCAAAAATAAAATGTTTCAGGATTTTTTAAATTATCCTTAATTTCAGCAAATTGATACATTTTTGTTGCTGTTAAAGATTTTTGAATAAGTAACTCCAAAGAATCTTTATTGATGTTTTCTTCTTCCAAATACAATTGAGCTAAAGTAAAACCTGCTCCATCTCTTCTGTAGGGCTTTTCAAATTTTTCAAAAACTTCCGTTTCCCATTCTACAGGTAAAGGACCATTGATCATTTTATAATTAACAGGATCGAAATAACGAATCCAAAAATCCACAGTTTTCATTCTTTTTCGGCATTGTTTTATTTCGTCATTAATATCTTCCGAGGAGAATGAATCGATTGAATTTTTTGATTTGATTAGCTGAACTAATTTCTCTTGCTCTTCTACAAGATGACTGATATTTGTGTTATAAAGAATTTCATAAGAAGTTTCAGCTTTTTTCCTAAATGAAAATAGTCCAATTAAAGAAATTAACAGAAAAAGTAGTACGATTTTTTTGATCATTCTTGTTTTACAATTTTTATGAATCAATTCACGGAATAGAATTATTTACTGTTTAAAAAAAATAATTCCTTTTTCATACATCTAATTTTATAATAATTTTCCTATTAATTTCTTTTAATTCTCTGTTACAATATATTTAAACATCTAATATCTGCACATCTATAATAGAGAAATCTTATGGTTTCCAAAAGCTCCACACGGTACCATTATAAACAGCAAGCTGTTTTTTTGTCGTGTCATACGCCATCATTCCCGGAGCCGGGTTTTTTATGTTCAGATGAGGACTTGCCACTTTAGGAAGCACCATTGCCTTATCAGTATCCGTTAATACTAAAATCCCTGCTGTCGTGTCACTTGCAGCATTGACTCCAATAGCAGCTTTCGCATTGTCTCCTTCTTTTCTATTGTTCTGTAAAGAACTGTCGATAGCATTGAAAGTGGTATATGTTGTTGAGCCTGCAACAAGAGGTAGATCTCCTGTTAGATTTGACCATGCTCCGTTTCTTCTGTATTTTATTTTTCTATCAGAAAGATCCAAGATAAGCGTACCGTCTGCTATTGTTCCCTGCATTCCTCTATAACCGGCACCTGTAGTTGCATTATAAGCTACGGGCTGATTATTAACGGTTGATGTCCAGGGTAAAACCATTCCTTTTGTATTATCAGCATTATCATAAAATTCTAGTGATATGCTTGGGTTGGCTAGTGTATTGGCTGGTTGTATTTTGCTTACTTCGCTTTTACCAATAGCAATTTGTGCCATTGCCGTTGCAGAACTAAAAATTGTTATTGCTAGAAAAACTGTTTTTTTCATTTGGTTGTTTTTTAATAAGTTAATTTTAATAATGAGACGGAATTTCTCAAAAGGCTTCCGTCTCATATTTATTCCGAATTATTAATCCGGACAAGCAGGTGTTGTAAAGCAATGCCATGCCATTGCAGAATCTCCTTGCTTCAGGGTATAGATTTTCAGGCAGTCTGCTTCTTCATCATACACCATCATTCCTTCTACAGGGTTGGTAATATTTGCCAATCCCGCTGTAGTTGACACCCTATTAACAACAAATCCTTTTTCTTTGGATTCTAAAACCGTCCATGCACTTTGTCTTTCCATTGGCCAGTTACCATTGTCAGCTCCTGCTCTTCCTAAAGCTGTAATACCGTGTTTGGTAGGATAGGTATTTCCTGCATCTGCAATTCCCGGTTTATAGCAGAAACAAGCGTTTACAGTTGCATCTGCTGAACTTCCCACTCCTTGTCCCTCATCTGAGCCAATATCTGCAGCTCCTCCAGAGTTTACGATGGTAGGAACACCGTTTGTATTTACTGTATTTCCCAGATTTTGATTGCTTGCTGTAGAACCAGTACCAACCGTCACTGTTCCGCTGGCAGTTACCAATTGTGCTGTAGTAACATTCTCATCACCTTCTATTGCATCAAGACAACCGTCATTATCGCTGTCCAAATCCAAGGAGTCAGTAATTCCATCACCATCGGTATCACAAGCATATTCAGATCTTTGTAAAATAGATGCACCTCTTTCAGGAGTAGCTACTGTTACACTTCCTGTAATTCCAAAAACAAAAGTACCGGTTGTATAAGAAGAAAATTTCAAATAAACTTTTGCAGCTTCACTACCTGTAGCAGCATTGCCCGAAGCGGTACCAAGCGAAACATTCTTATCTCTGTAATAGCTGTAGGCAGATGCAGGAGAAGGTCCTCCACCGGATAAGAATCCTAAATTTTCAAGAGAAGATCCTACTACAAGTGATGGATTAATAGCTGTTTTGTAACCGATAACTTCAGAAAGTGTTGCTGTACTGCTCCCATCAATATCTGCAAGTTCTATTGTGACTAATGGAATGGTGGCTGGTGTATAGACTGTTGATGTGGTAGAAACAGTGCCTGTTGGCACAAATTCAATACTGAACTCACCGTAAGGATTTGTACTTGGATTTGAATTTAAAATTGCCAAAGTTGATCCCGAAGTTGAAAGTGCAAACTCACCAGTTCCTGTGTTTTTTGATATAACTTTTACAATCGCATCATATTGATTACCCAAATAATTAAGAGCATTAGTCTTAATTAACATAGTTCCAGGAACAAAGGCAGTACTTGTACCAGGTGAGCCAGGCAAAAGATTTAGATCATTTAAACTCAAAGATGGAGAATTACATTCAGAAGTATCTAAAATTCCATCATTATCATCATCCAAATCCTGCCAATCCGGGATATTATCTGAATCATTATCAATACAATCATTTTTATAACTATCTATTGAGTTACCAACAGTCTGTCCTGTTGTATTACTATAACCTGTAGGAAGTATTGTAAACTGAGGTAATCCAGATGCATTTACACACGTTGTAAGTGCGCAAAGGTTTTGATCAACATTCGTGCTTCCTCCATTTACTGTACCAGCGGCTGTAACCAACTGTGATGGTGTAATTGCAGCTCCTCCTTCTATCGCATCAGAACAACCGTCTGCATCGGAATCTAAATCCAAATAATCTGGAATACCATCGCCATCTGTGTCTCCATAAAAACATAGTCCTTTAATGTAAATATCTGGAGTTTGTGCAGTACTATTATAAGCAGTTCCATCTGCTCTTGTAGCATTAAAGGTAACTTCCACTTTCTTTACTTTAAAAGCGGTTGTTACTTCAACATATTGCTGAGCTGCATTACTTCCGCCACCAGCATTGTTTGTGGGATCTATAAGCAACCCAAAGTTTGCATCTGAAGATATGTTTTTTGTTGTTCCTACATCATTAGAAATATAACTTACAAGATTGCTGATTCTGTTATTATTCTCATCATAATAATTAATTTTTAGATATTCTCTATTATCCAAATCTGCATACCACATTTTTAAATTGTTAACAGGATTAGAGAAATCATAGGTGATTGTAGCACCTTGTGAAGGATTCAGACCTGCAAATCCAACACTTGGATCTGTTATTGTATTCACTGTTCCAGTCTCTGTATACTGTATCGTTACTCCAGAAGCAGTGGTATTTGCTGTCGGATTGGGATTAGTTGTAGTAGCAACATTGGTAGAACAATTTGCATTTTCATTCGTATCTAAAATACCATCATTGTCATCGTCAATATCAACATCATCGCCTATCCCGTCCCCGTCAGAGTCTATTACATTACAAACCAAATACTGATTGGTATTTGTTATAGTAGTCGTTCCTGTAGAGCCTCCGCTTACAGTAGCAGAATTAGTACTTTGCTTATTTGTAGGACAGTTAGATATTTTTACATCATAACAGATCTGCGGTTTAGATCCGTCATTGGTAATATAATTAGTATACAGTTCTGCGTTACTCGCTGAGGTCGTATTCACTCCATTCAAATCAAGTTCTATATCTAATGTAGGATATAGCGCATAATCTACAGTCGCCGGAATGGTTACGGTAGTAGCCGAATTCGCAGTTGTAGTTGCTGGTACAGGTGCAGTTGCGATAAGTGTTCCTGCTGATGAATAGAAATTAAGAACAGATCCGCTTTGTATTGGTAATCTTCTAAGATCTACTGTTGTCCATTGTGTTACATTAGTTTGCGGATTACAGAAATTGGCTGAAGGATCGGTGATCTTAAATCTCTGTGTAGGAGTGTAATTTAAGATACATCCGCCTGAGGTAAACTGCCCTCCTGTAGCAGTTTTGTCTATCGAAAACAAATTCCAGACAGCATTATGCCCGTAGGTTACCAGACACATATTCCCCTGCTCTACAAAGGCTTTACTTCCATAGGCCGTATTTGCATTAAAGGCTGTTGCATTTGCGCATGGCGCATTGGTACTCCAGTCAAAACAATAAGAAGTATCTGGCCAGCTCCAGGTATATGTTAATAAATATGGTTTTCCTAAGCCTACCACATCATAAGAAGATGAATTTCCCGGGAAAACCAACGAAGTGGCAGCCAGTTTACCTGGTATGATGTTACCATTGGTATCATAACATTGCCTGTTACCAAACTCTAAACATACTCCGTTTACAGTACCTGTAGCATCCAGACTTGGCAAAATCCCCATACCCTGACCTGTATAATTACCCGGTACATTGGTAGTAGCATTGGTTCCGTTGGTGTTCTTGGCCACATTTACCGAACCAGTATGTGTTATGGGATTACCATTACAATCTGTTGTAGCTGCATTGCCGGGATTACTCTTTAAACAAATAAAAGCATTTTCAGTAATGTTGATTCCCGGTGCTGTGGCTAACCTGTAATTCTGTCTGAAAGAAACTGCCCAGTTATCTCCCGGTAATTGCTCTACCACATTATTATGACTCTCACCGGCACCAAAAGAACTATTATTAACACTTATCCCTACTGTACTATTGGCAAGTAATGCAGAAGCAGGAGAAACCACGAAGGTTTCATCACTCACAATATCCATCGTTAAGGGATCTACACAACCAATGCGAAGTTCATTTCGTCTGGCTGAAGCATTGGTATTATTGGCATTAGCCCACACTGTACATACTTTCCCTGCTTTGCTTACCACCCCTACAAACTGAGTATAATCTGCACCACCTGCAGCAGTTGCCTGAAAAAAAGCAGCGTCCTTTAGAACCCTTGGAGATGTACCTGTATAACATTTTTCTAATTTGTTATTAGAAAAATCTAAACAGCCAATACCCGGAGTGTTAAAAGTAGCATCAGAAGTAGCTGTTGCAGGATAAAATATACGGTTACCCGATACTGCCCATCTCCATGAAAATCCTGTAGCTCTTCCCCCTATATTCAAAGAGCCTACAGCAGCATCATTCAGATAATTTCCCAGACAGTTACTTCCTCCGGTTGCGAACTCAGCACATAATATATTTGCACCTCCAACATGGTGATTGATTGTAGCAACGGCTAGATTACCATTGGGAAATCTGAAAGTAACAGGATCAAAACCATCACCAGATCCTGAAACATTAATTGTTGAATTTGCACTTACAGGAACCTGACCTCCAAATGTATTGGCTCCATATAAAGGAGCCATATTGGCCCCATAAGAACCCGGCAATGTAGACGGGTTCCAAGTTGCCATTAGTTTGTTTGATAGCTGTCCCGCACTCGGATTAGCTGACGTCCAGCCATTAGGAACTTTTACAGACCCAGTGATATAACTCTGAAATGGATCTGCTGTATCTCTTAAATTGACGGTAGAAGCCGGGCTGGCTGCGGCTGTATTGGTTACTTCGACAACATACTTGATGTTGTCTCCCTGCTGTACTGTGGTAATAGGATTTCCCGATGCATCCACAGCATTTTTCTTGAGGGTAGATTGCGCGAAGCTTATAAAACACACCAATAGTGTGCATAAGCTACTGAGATTTAGAATAAATTTTTTCATTGCATTTTTACTAAAAAATTAAATTATTTACAAACTGTTTCATCACTTTCTTTACTGATATTGTTATTCTGTTTAATATTTTTCACATAATTATTCCAGTCCTGCGTTTTGTACTTTTCATATAAAAAGTAATCTGAAATAATTTTGAAATCTGTTGAGTTTTTATATCCTTTTACATCCTGAAGTACATGAGAATCTTTATCGAAGAATACAAAGCTTGGAAGCCCAAAAACATTATTCATCATTGCCAAAGCCAATTCGTTGTGTGCCATTTTTTCATCGGTTGCTGCAATCCATTGATAAGATTTGTTTTTGAATATGAAGGTTCTTTTATCTTCAAAATTTAATTTTACAGGATAAAAATCTCCACTGTTTAGTTTTTTGATGATTGCAGTATCTTGCAGAGTTGAGTCTTTAAAATCTTTACAGTGGCTGCACCAGTCTGCATATATCCAGACAAAGAATGGTTTAGGATTTTTTTCCTGAAGTGCCTGAATTTCCATCCAATCATACCAACGTATCTGGCTATCATTTAATGGCTTTGTAACGCTCAATATTTCAGCGTTTTTTTTGCCATTACTTTTTTTACCTTGTGCGTTAGCATTGAAAAAATGTACACCTATAAATAGTAATATCCAGTATCTCATTTCTTTATAAAATTAGTTTCATCAAGTTAAAACCTTCTGTTGAGAAGCTTTGAGTGTATTCTGTCTACCCAAATAACCGGGGAATATCTGTTTTTAGCTCGCCAAGCTTGATCTAAAGCAAGATACAAGAAGCTATCGGGCGGGATAACTTACCCAAAAAGCAAGACGAACCGATTTAATGCCTCTTTTATATAGTATATGGGTAACCACTTTTCGGTTTTTGGTAGATAGGGGTACCCTATATAGTACCCCTGACTACTTATTATCAATATTTAATTATCAGAATCATCAGACTCAGAAGCTGCTTCTTTCTTGGGAACAGATGCCGAAGCAAATCTGGCTTTTAAACTATCATAAACTGCATCTGAACCTGCAATACCCGCACTGGCTGCAGCACCAAAAAGTTTGTAACCTACCAGTGCAGATACATAAGCTTCGCTTCCTGCAAGAATCTGAGTATCTTCTATTTTTTCTAAAAGCTGACGTACTAAGCTGGATATCTCATCCAGTTGAGTAAAGAGCTGTAAATCTGTTTGCATATCGGCTACCTTCAGATAGCCTGGTAACATCTCTGTATTGTTCGTAATGGCATTAATGGCATCTTCTGCAAATGCCTTATTGGCAACATTGATTTTTGGAAGTGCTATTCTTTCTTCTACTGTTAACCCCAAAAGAAAGGGCATATTAGAATATATGATTTGGATTGCTGTTTTTACTTCATCAACCTGCTGTGAGGTTAAAGTAGTGTTAAGTCTGTTATTGGTAAGATTCGACATTTTGATTTTTTTATAAATAAGATGCTATAGCGTTAAACTGTATCGAATATTTTCTTTTAAAAAGCTAATCTTCATTATGTTTTTTTTTAAATAATGAAGATTTAGCATCCTAAATTAAATAATGTTAATAAAAGAATTTATATTATAGAATTGTGTTTAATCTGTTAATTTGAACAATAAAAACTATAGTGTTCTCACACACTTTTTAATTATTCATATGTTCTTTTTACAGCATTTGTAATTTTATTTATCATTAAAATTTAGACCTAACTAAAAATTATCATATTCATTTAAAAAAAATAATTTAAATCAATTAATCATAACTAAGTCATGTTTTATTGCACAAATATATAATTTGCCTATGCCATAAAATAGAGGTTGTAGAGAATAATTCCGTATTTAGGTATGCTATATTTACTTAAAAAAACAACAATAAAAAAATCACATTTTACAATTAAGCACAACTGATAGTCAACACCTTAAATCACTTTTGTTTAATATCTAATTAACGAATTTTACACTAGTATTATGTAATATTTCATCAAGTTTCAGAATGTGCGAAATGAAGAATGATAAATAACGATTAATAATTACTTTTACAAAACTGAAAACAGATTTTTAACGATGATAAAATTTTAAATATATGAAAGTAAATTCTACACGCTTCCCTATAAAAAAATGTCTTGAAATTATTTTATTAACGGCTCTCTTTTTTATGCTTTTTTCATTTAATAAAGTCCCAACGATTGATGATATTGACAGAAGAATAAAAAGTTCAGAGCACAGAAGAACTCTTTCCATTGATAAATCTATCAAAATAGCTTTGGAGTGTTATAAAGATTCTAAAAAAATTAAATACAATAAAGGGATAATAAGAAGTGGAAGCTGTCTGATAATTTCCTACATAGGAAAATTTGATTACGATAACGCAATTAAACTTGCAAATGAAATAGAATCTTATGTTCTAGAATATGGAAATGATCAAGATGTCTATCTATTCCATAGATCCAAAGGACAGTGTCTTGTAGATATAGGTTTGCCAAAAGAAGGGTATAATGAGTATCTGAAAGCAAATAACGCTATTGAAAAATTCCCAGAAAGTGATGAAAAGTATTATAAAAAATCTACAATGTATCTTTACATTGCTAATTATCATACCAATAGCGTTACAGCCAATGAAGACTCTGTCATTCATTACACTAAAAAAGCATTGCAGGAGGCAGAAAAAATATCAGATAAAAGTAGATTATCAAAAACTGGAATAAAAAATGATTGGCTTATAAGCTTAAATTTTAATTTAGGTCAATCTTACTTAACCTCTAAACCTTCTGACATAAATTCATCAAGAGTTTATTATGAAAAAGCCAGAAATCTATATGAAACTTCTAAAACCAAATTATTACCTGGAAATGAAATACAAATTCTTTCATATTTATGCTTATTCTATTATAATGATAAAAACTACAAAGAATCCATACGTTTCGGATTAAAATCGTTAGAAATACAAAAGAAAAAAAATGATCCTTTTTCTAGGCGAATTGCTTTTGAACACATTGCAAAATCATATTCAGAGCTAGGAAAACAAGAAGAATACGAAAAATATATAAATAAATATATTGCTTTAAATGATAGTATAGAAATCTCTGAAAGAAATAAAAAAACTGTGTCGCTTGAAAAAGTTCTTAAAAAGAAAGAGGATGATAATGCCAAAAAACATAATTTGGTGCTTTACGTTAGCGGAGCAACAATACTTATTATTGCTTTATGTTTTTTATTCCTCTGGAAACACAGAAACAAAAAAATTCATTCAAATTACTTAGCAATTATAGAAAGTATTAAAAATGAAAAAGAGATTAAGAGTTTAGACACTGAATTGGCTTCTGACGAAAAAGTAAATACATTCAATATTCCTGAAGAAACCTATCATAAAATAATAAAAAAAATGGATAGATTTGAAAAAAATCTTGGATTTCTTAAAAATGACATCACACTAAGTTATCTTTCCAGTCAGTTCAAGACCAACCCAAAATCTCTTTCAGCTGTCATAAAATCAAGCACTAATAAAAATTTCAACAATTACATTAATGATTTAAGAATCAATTATATTATCCACAAGCTATATGAAAATAAGCAATACAGGGAGTTTAAAATTAATTATCTGGCAGAAGAAAGCGGTTTTTCTTCGCCTAAAGTTTTTGTAACTGCTTTCAAAAAATTAACGGGCGTAACTCCTTCTTATTATATTACGAATTTAAAGAAAAATATGAGCTAAACCTTTCTACATTTTAAATGCGGTGTTTTTTTCTTGTGTATTAACTTCAAAAATTTTGAATATTCGTTATTTATCACACTATGGATTAACCAGCCGCAAGAAAGATTTCACCAAAAACACAATACTTATAAGTTTATGAATAAATATTGTGTTCGTTGTGGTAAAAAATAATCTTAATTATAAAAATAGTCCGAAGTTAAAGATCATACAAATTCGGATGTTTCGTTTTAATGTCATCCACAGTTCCTAAAACCTTATCTTTCAAAGAATCCTGGTAAACCCGAAGTTTTTCGGCTACATTTTCATCTCCGCTTCCTAAAATTTTAGCGGCTAAAATACCGGCATTCAAAGCTCCGTTTAAAGCGACTGTTGCTACCGGAATTCCACCAGGCATTTGTAAAATAGATAAAACAGAGTCCCATCCATCAATAGAATTGCTGGATAAAATAGGAACCCCAATTACAGGCAAAGTAGTACAACTTGCCACCATTCCCGGAAGATGCGCCGCACCGCCTGCTCCTGCGATGATTGCTTTAAGACCTCTTTCTTTGGCTGATTTCGCATAATCAAACATTCTTTCAGGAGTTCTGTGTGCAGAAACTACGGTCAGTTCGTACGGAATGTCTAAAGATTTCAGAAAATTTGCTGCCTGTTCCATTACCGGTAAGTCGCTCTGACTTCCCATGATGATTCCTATCATTTTTTTAAATTTATTAGATGTTCAAAGATAAGAAAATGGACTGATTTATAAATTACCCTAAATTTTAACTAAAATTAGGCAATATTAACATACAGGTAACCAATACAAAACTGCCAATCATATTTTATTCATTTTAAAATAAATACCTTTGCAGCTTCACTTTGATTCGCTTTACTTTGAAAAATTACAAACTCACTTTAGCGATTTTCACCGTTGCCATTGTCTGGGGAACTACTTTTTTGGGCATCAGAGTGGCGGTGGAAACGATCCCGGCATGGTTTGTTGCAGGAATAAGACAGTTTTTGGCAGGAATTATCATGCTTATCATTTTACTGTATCAGAAAAAACTAGAATGGATCGGGTGGAAAAACTTTGGCTATCAAATCATTTTTTCAACATTAATGCTGATCGTAGCCAACGGTATGACTACGGTAGCTGAAGAAGAAGTTACCAGCAGCCTCACATCTTTGATAAGTGCCTGTTCGCCAATTGTTGTCTTCCTCGGCAGTGTCGCTTTCGGATTGCAAAAATTCAGCATTCGGGCTTTAATAGGAGTTGCATTAAGTTTTTTTGGAATTCTGTTTATCTTTTGGGACGGAATTTCAGATATGGCAAATCCTGCCTACAGAATGGGAATTTTTTATCTTATTATTGCCATCGGAGGATGGGCTTCCGGAACCATTTTTACCAAAAAACTTAATATTCAGAGCAAAAATATTACACTAAATCTGTTTTACCAGTTCATATTTGCAGGAATTATACAGCTCTGCTTTGCTTTCTCGCTAACAGATGATTATCAGTTTGACCAATGGAGTGCAAAAAGTATTTCGGCTATGATTTATCTGGCGATATTTGGATCAGTAGCTGCTTTTTTTGCATTTCACTATGCATTAACGAGAGTTTCTGCAGTACAGGTTTCTATTTTAGCATATGTGAATACTATTATTTCCATATTTTTGAGCTGGCTTCTTTTAGGTGAACAAATTTCAGCTAAATTTATTATTGCCGCATTTTTTATTATTTTGGGAGTTTTTGTGATCAATTATAATCGTGAAATGTTTAAAAAGAAAAAAATTGAATAGCTTTATAAAAACTCAATTGCAATGAAAAAAACATTGATTTTCACCCTTTCCGTTATAGTTTTAATTATCATTTCCTTGACTATTTACTGGAATCTTCCGATAGAAATCACCAGAAAATCTGATATTGAAAATGGAAATATCATTATTCAGAATATAGAAAACTATAAAAAAACCAGCAGTAAACTCCCTGAAATAAACGACTGGCAGACTTTAGAAAAAATAGGATTACAGAAAGATGAGACCGGAAGACCAATTTACAGGAAAGACAACATGGGAAATTACGAACTCTATTATCCCAATGGCTTCGAAGGTCCTTATCTGATTTATATTTCGCAGGAAAAAAAATGGTCGGTAGATTATCCTAAAATAGTTGATAAATAAAAAAGACTGTTCAAAAAACAGTCTCTATCAATATATTATAATTCTCTAAGCAATGACTCTTACCATTGCTTTTACTTTAATCAATTTTTCCATCAGTTCTTCTCTGGAATCTGCCAAAACATTAATGTGTCCCATTTTTCGTCCCGGTTTGGTTTCTGTTTTTCCATACAGATGAACGTAGGTTTTGGGTAATTGCAACACTTCTTCCATTCCTTCATAAATTACTTTTCCGGAATATCCTTCTGCTCCTACAAGATTAAGCATTCCGCTGAATGTAAGAGTATCGGTATCTGCTAAAGGTAAATTTTTCACAACACGATACATCTGCTCAAACTGTGAATTGGCATTTCCTTCCTGACTTTGATGTCCCGAATTATGAAGCCTCGGAGCAGTTTCATTTACCCAGACTTTTCCTTCTTTATCCAAAAACAATTCAATGGCAAAAAGTCCCGGAGAATTGACTGCATTAAGAAATTTCTCAGTTATAGAATTAATCTGATTCTCAACATCTTTACTCAACAATACCGGACAAATATTAAAATCAAGCAAATTTAATTTCGGATCTGCCACCATTTCCGTTACCGGGAAAGTCTGGGTTTCTCCGTTTTCGTTTCTGGCAACAATTACCGAAAGTTCTTTATCAATATCCACCAGTTTTTCAAGAACGGAATCCTGAGTCCAAAGGTTTTTCATATCTTCATTGGTACGGATTACCTGAACTCCTTTTCCGTCATAACCGCCTGTATTCATTTTCTGTACGAAAGGGAGCGGCATTTTTATCTCGTCAGAACTTCCATCCATCACTTCAAATTCAGGGCTTGGAATATTATGCTCCTGATAGAATTTTTTCTGAAGTATTTTCTGTTGAATTGTTTTAATAATTTTGGAATTGGGAACTACTTTTATTCCTTGATTCTCAAGTTCAGCCAAAGCATCAGCGTTAACATGTTCTATCTCGATGGTAACTACATCTTTATCTTTTCCAAATTCAAGAACAGTTTCGTAATCATTGAAGTTTCCTTGAGTAAAATATGAAATATTATGACAAGGCGCATCATAAGCCGGATCTAATGTATAAAATTCATCGTCGTATTTCAACGCTTCCTGAATCAGCATTCGTCCCAGCTGACCGCCTCCTAAGATTCCTATTTTCATTTTTATTATGATTTATTATTAAGTTTATTTAATGATCAAAGAAACTATACTTTGTCAATTTTAAAATATCCGATCTTTGTTATATTCTCCTGGTTTTCTGCCTCAGGTTTTGTCAAAACAATTGAATATTTTTCTTTCATTTTTTGAGGAAGAATATCGTTTACTTTAAAGATATCATCAATATCAACTCCGTGTTTGTCGTCAATATGACTTACTGCACCTTCAAAGCCCATCGTTTTATAGAACTGGGTCTTTTTTGCTTTTTTTACAATTTCAGCCATAGAATTTCCTACCATTAAATGCTGCTCGTGAAACTCCTGAAAAAAGCCTGCTTTATAACCACCCAGATTGATAAAATACAGTTGGTTTTCTGACACCTGATCAGTCTTTTCAATAATATTAATCTCAAATCCATCCGCAAACCGCACTTCCTGATAACCGTCGATATGAATATTCCCTTTCGCTTCCTTCCAGAATTCTTTCATGTCCGGAACAAGTTCTCTAAGGCTTTCTGCAATGCCAAAAAAAACATCGTGCTGCTCAATATTTCTGCCTTGGGGAGTTGCTCCCAAAATCACGTAGAAGAGTTTTAATGAAGTATTCATGGTGCAAAAATACGGCAAAAAATAAACTTTGAAGTTTGTTTGTCTGAAAACCTCAATAGTTTTATATTTGTAACATGTCGGAGATTATCATACTTTTTCTTGGCGCTATTTCAGCAGGTCTTTTAGGTTCACTTACAGGTTTAGGAGGCGGGGTTATCATCATCCCTTTATTGACACTGGGTTTCGGAGTTCCGATGCATTATGCAATTGGCGCATCTCTTATTTCGGTAATCGGAACCTCTTCCGGAGCTGCGGTGGCTTTTGTAAAAGAAGGATTTACCAATATGCGGATCGGAATGTTTCTGGAAATAGCCACTACAGCAGGAGCTATCGTAGGAGCTTTGGTTTCCGGAATGCTGAATCCCAATACCATCGGAATTATTTTTGCCAGCATTCTTTTGCTGACCGTGATATTGAATCTAAAAGGAAAGCCGGATCATCAGGAACCTTTAATCAAAGGAAGTCTTGAAGACCGACTTAAATTATACGGAACTTTTCCCGATAAAGGAGTTATAAAAAGCTATGCTGCAAGAAATACAATTCCCGGTTTTTTTATGATGATGTTTGCAGGAGCTATGTCCGGACTTCTAGGAATCGGTTCCGGGGCGTTGAAGGTTTTGGCAATGGACAATATGATGAGACTTCCTTTCAAAGTTTCTACGACAACAAGTAATTTTATGATCGGAGTAACTGCGGTTGCAAGCTCACTGATCTATTTTCAACGAGGCGAAATCATCCCTGTCATTGTAGCTCCGGTTTTGGTGGGTGTAGTGGTAGGAAGTTTTATAGGATCTAAAACATTAATGGTTTCCAAAACAAAAAAACTGAAAACATTTTTCGCTATAGTAATTACGATTCTATCGGTATATATGATGTATAACGGGATCAGAAGCAATTTCTCATGAGAAAAGATTTTACAGATATAGACCTCAACCGTTCCGTAGGAAATCTTCTTCGTTTAGGAGTTATTTTGTCGGTTACCACTTCTTTGATCGGTTTTGTAAAGCTTTTTATGGAAGGCTTTAAGATGCCGAGAAAGTACACCATGCTTGAAATGGGAAATTCTTCAGAAAAAGTCTGGAGCCATTTTTGGGAAACCTTGATGAAAGGTGAGGGAATGGCAATTATTCAGCTTGGAATTCTGATGCTGATCTTTACCCCGTTAATGAGGATTATTTTTGCCCTGATTGGATATTTGAAAGAAAAAGATTATGTATATGTTGTAATTTCCATGATTGTTTTGGCAATTATGGCAATTAGTTTTTTTGCAGGATACGCAAGTTAGAATTTGATTTTGAAGTTTTAATATTCGATATTAAATAATCTTAGATTGATCTCTGAGCGCTGTATGTTCAGGTCTATGATTCATAAAATTCCAGTGGCAATTCATCAGGGTCCTGCGTAAAGAAAAATTCTTTTCCGGTGAATTCATCAATACGAATTTCATCGCATTTTAAGCCTTTACCAATCAATTCTTCCCTTTTATTGTGAATGTTTTCTACAGAAAATGCCAAATGTCTCAATCCGCAGGCTTCCGGTCTTGAAGGTCGATCTGGAGGATTAGGAAATGAAAAAAGTTCGATGACATATTCCTCTCCTATTCCCAAATCTAATTTATAAGACTGTCTCTCTTTGCGGTAAACTTCCTGAAGAATATTTAGGCCCAAAGTTTCAGTATAAAACCTTTTAGAAACTTCGTAATCTGAGCAGATAACAGCGATATGATGGATTTTCATTTTAAAATTTCTTTGCAGTTCTCTTTTCTTCTGGTATCAATCAAATAATGGATTTTCCATGTTCCGTTTTGTTTTATCAACTGAAAGCTGTTGGCTCCGCAATGTGAAAAATTGCCTTTAAAGTAAAACGAATATGGCGTGAAAACACTTGCCAAATCACCATCAATGCTGATATTTTTAAAAACTATTCTTTCGTCCAGATCATTTTTAGAAAATTTAGAAAATGAAGAAAGAAATTCTCTCACATCATCTGTTTTTACATTCCCATCTTTGGTAATTGTCTGCAGTATCGCTTGATCTGTAAACAAAGCTTTTACTGTTTCAGCATCTGTATTTTTCATTCCTGTAAACAACGAATTGATGACTTCCTTCACAGAATGCTCATCAGAAGTCTGTCCAAAGCAGAAACTGCTTATCAGAATAAATATATATAGCATTTTTTTTCTCATATCAAGGATATTTTTTAGGTTACTATTCAAAATAAAGCAATTTTTTGAAATAATCATTAAAAGTCTAAAATTAAAAAAATTTGAGAACAGTTTTTGTTTTAATGAATAAAGTTTAAATCTGATTATTATAAAATCAGCCAAAAATAGCTTAAATTTATCTCTTTATTAAATTACATGCCGACTGTTTATTATATTCTTGTTATACTGTTGTTTCTTTTTTCTGCATTTCCCAGAATCCCAAGTCAGCATTGGGTTTTCAGAGTTCCTGATTTTGGGAAAATTCAGGTAACCATTATTACATTTTTGGTTTTTCTGATGGGCTTTGCGATCAAAAGTTCAATCTCATATTTTTGGTATTTTCAGGGGTTTCTTCTGTTGCTTATTGTATATCACGGTCTGATTCTCGTCAAATACACACCACTTTACCGGGTAAGAAAACATGAGCGTGGAAAAAATTCATCTAAAAAAGTTCATTTTATATCTGCCAATATTTATCAGTTCAATACAGATTATCAAAGATTTATTGATCTTATCAACAACTGTAAACCTGAGATGTTTTTAACAATGGAAAGTAACAGCGATTGGGAAAACGCTTTACGGGTTTTGGAAAAAGATTATCCATATCACCATAAAGTAACGCTGGAAAACACCTACGGAATGCATTTTTATTCCAGAATTAAAATTGAAGAATCTACAACCCACTTTTTCGTTGCAGATGACATTCCGAGCATTGAAGCACACTTGAAAACTGATGACGGTTTTAGATTCGTATTTTTCGGAATTCATCCGCCACCACCGAGTCCCACTGAGGAAGAAACATCTAAGGAAAGAGACGGCGATCTTTTATGTACCGCAAAAAGAGTTATAGAAATTAACAAGCCAGTAATTGTTGTAGGAGATTTTAATAATGTAGCGTGGTCTAAATCTTCCATTTTATTCAGAAAAACGAGCGAACTGATTGATCCCAGAATTGGTCGTGCTTTTGTATCAACATTTCATGCAAAATATAAATTATTCAGATTTCCCATTGATCTGATGTTTCACAGCGAAGATATTTTTATTGAAGAACTAAAAACCTTAGAAAATTTTGGTTCAGATCATCTTCCGGTTTATTGTGAATTCTTTATTGATTATAAAAACACTGAACAGAAAGAAAAGGTTGAAACAGCCGATCCTGAAGAAAAAAAGGAAGCAGAAGAAATGATTGAAGAAGGAAAAAAAGAAGACGGGGAACGTGAAGCAGTTGTGAAAGAAGATTGATGAACAATCGTCGTATTCGTTTTTAGTTTAATTAAAAGTTTTGCTGGAATCCTGTAAAAGATGATTAAGCGTATTCATTTCCTCATCTGAAAGATCTCTCCATTTTCCAACAGGTAAATCTAATTTGATATTCATAATTCTGATACGCTTCAGTTTTTTTACTTCAAATCCCAGATATTCACACATTCTTCTGATCTGACGGTTTAAGCCCTGTGTCAATACAATACGGAAGGTCATATCATCAATTTTTTCTACTTCACACTTTTTGGTAACAGTGTCTAAAATAGGAACTCCGTTCCTCATTTTCTCCAGAAATTTAGGATTGATGGGCTTATCAACTCTTACAAGATATTCTTTTTCGTGATTATTTCTTGCCCGAAGGATTTTATTAACGATATCTCCATCCGAAGTAAGAAGAATAAGACCTTCACTTGGTTTATCTAACCTTCCGATCGGGAAAATTCTTTTCGGATGATTGATATAATCTACAATATTGTTTTTTTCTCTTTTGGTGTCTGTAGTACAAACTATTCCCACAGGTTTGTTGAATGCAATATACACATGCTTTTCCTGAGGTTCACGGATAGGTTTCCCGTCAACTTCTACAAGATCTTCGTCTGAAATTTTTGTTCCGAGTTCAGGAATTTTACCATTAATCTTTATTCTGCCTTCTTCTAAAAGTTTATCCGCAGCTCTTCTTGAGCAATAACCTACTTCTGAAAGATATTTGTTGATACGTGTTTTTTCCATTAGAAAAATTGTTTCGTAGAATAATTATTTAAAACTTATCAAAATTTATTCATGACTAAATCTGTAATCATTACTTAAAAACTGATCTGTGGCATCCTCAACGGTATAATCCCCGATTTTTGTCCTTCTCAATTGAGTAAGGTAAGCTCCAACATCCAGTTTCTGACCAATATCGTGGGCTAAACTTCTGATATAAGTACCTTTTGAACAGCCTACCGTAAAACTCACCAGAGGAAAATTGATTTCAACATCTTTTATATAATGAATGGTTGTTTTCCTGGATTTCATCTCTACTTCCTCTCCTGCTCTTGCCAGATTATACGCTCTTGCGCCATCAATTCTAATGGCAGAAAAAATGGGTGGCTTTTGGTCTATTTCACCCAAAAACTGATCTAAAACACTTTTTACATTATCTTCTGTAATATTTGAAATATCCTGATGAAGAATTTCAGGTTTTTCGGTGTCGTAAGATTCAGTCTGTACACCGATTTTAATTTCTGTCCAGTATTCTTTAGGTGCGTCCTGAATTTCAGGAATTTTTTTGGTGAATTTACCTGTGCATACAATGAGAAGGCCCGTTGCTCTCGGATCTAAAGTCCCTGCATGACCTATTTTGAATTTTTTCGGCAGATTAAATTCTCTTTTGAGCTTATATTTCATTTTATTGACCGCCTGAAAAGAAGTCCAATCTAAAGGCTTGTCTAATAAAAATATGTGTCCTGACTGTAATTCTTCGGCTGTCATTTCTATGTTAATATCTTTAGATCTGTACTATTATTGAAGTTCATATATTGATAAGCACTACTTTGCAGCCCGGCTTGAACGGAGCTCTTTTTGCCGAAGAGAAACGAAGGCAAAAAAGCGGGAGTGGAAGACGGAAATTGCTGCCCAAATCATTATTAATAATTTATTCCGGAAGTATTATTTGAACCAGTAAAAATAAATCAGCAAAGCAATTCCTACAAAAATACGATACCATCCCCAAGGTTTGAAACCGTATTTGTTTAAAACTCCGATGAACGCTTTGATGGCAATTAATGCCACCACAAATGCTACGATATTACCTACAATAAAGATGGTGATGTGTTCCTGAGATTCTAAAATCATTTCGTAACCTTTCATCGGGTTTCCTGTTTCTTTGCCCCAGGTTTTCACAAAAACCGAATAAACTGTTACCGCTAACATGGTAGGAACTGCCAGAAAGAAAGAAAATTCGGCGGCTGCTTTTCTTGATAATCCCTGCGTCATTCCACCAATAATAGAAGCTGCACTTCTGCTGGTTCCCGGCATCATTGCAAGGCATTGCCAAAAGCCAATTGTCACTGCTTTTTTAATAGAAATTCCTTTTTCGTCATGAACAACTGGATTTTTGAACCATTGATCTGCAAATAACAGGATCACCCCTCCTAATACCAAAACTGTAGAAATTGCAATCTGGTTGCCAAGAACAGACTCTATCATATCATCAAAAATATATCCCAAAACCAAAGCCGGAATTACGGCAAAGCCAAGTTTGTAATAAAACTGCAGATTTTTCAGATCAAAAAACTTTTTCCAATAAGCTACTACCACAGACAGAATGGCACCAAACTGTATAGAAACCTGAAACATTTTGAGAAACTCATCTTCTTTCAGCCCCAATAAGCTGGCTGTAAATCCCATGTGAGCAGTAGATGAAATTGGTAAATATTCTGTAAGTCCTTCTATGATGGCAATAATGATTGCTTTTACTAAATCCATTTTTGGTGATTAAATTAAAAGATTAAGAAATTTAGGTATTAAGACACTTGCCTTAAATTCTGAACTTCTTAATCTCTATAAAAAAATTATATTTCTATTTTCTTTTCAAAATCGCGTAGACTTCTATTCCAAATCCTATGACGATAAGCAGCGGTGCTATTCTTATTCTTCTGATGGAAAAAATATCATCATTCCAGACATCAGGATTGAACTTACCGTCCACAGTATTGGCATCTGGTCCCATCATCAGCAGAAAACCGGCTACAATACATGCAATGCCGATCAGCATCCACTTGAAATTATCTTTTCCGAAATAAAAGTTATTTTCCTTCGGTGCTTCCGTCTCGCTTCCAAAGTCTGTAGCAGAGAATTTATTTGTTTTTTTGCTCATTTTTTATGAATAATATAAGTCATCAACATTAGATCTCAAAAACCTCCATGTTGCAATGATTGTACTTAAAACCGTAATGAATATTCCTACTCCAAATACTCCCGAAACGAGCCAGATATACTGATTGGTATCCTGTACAAAAGGCGTCTTGATGGTTGTAGTAAAGTAATACCAGATTCCTGACAGTGCCATTAATCCAATCACAGCTCCCAATAATCCTAAAATAATAGCTTCTTTAATGAATGGTGTTAAAATAAACCTGCGTTTAGCTCCTACAAGCTGCATTGTTTTGATAATAAATCTTTTTGAGAAAACTTTAAGACGGATAGAATTATTAATCAGAACAATTGCCAATACTAAAAACAGTACGCAAAAAGCTAAAATCCACTTTAAAATTTTATTAAGCTTATCATAAATCTGTTGTGAATCTGAATCGTTTTTTACATCGGTGATTCCCGGAACCGCCTTTATCTGCTGGAGAACACCTGTAATTTTAATAGAATCATTATATTCCGGTTTCAGTGCAATTTCTACGGAAGCAGGGTAAATATCGTCTTCAAACAATGCTTCTGTATCAATTCCCAGACTTTTTTTGGCTTCAGCGGTTGCCATTGCTTTTGAAATATACTTGGTACGCTTTACAGATTCCATTTTCTGAATTTGCTGTACTGCATCAGCTTCCAGCTTAGCTATTTTAGCAGAATCTTTAATATCATAGTTTTCATCAAAGTATGCGTTTACTACAAGCTGTTCTTTAAGGTAATCCGAATATTTCTGTGCATTGATCAGAATAAGTCCCATTAATCCCAGTAAAAACAATACCAGAGCAATACTTACTACTACGGTAATATTGCTGGATCTAAGCCTTCTCTTATTAAAGTCATCTACCGATTTAGCCATTAATATTAAAATTTTTGGCTAAATTAGAAAAAAACTTCCGAAATTTGGGACGAATTAAAGAAAATCATTGTTAACGAAATCATAAAAAACTTTGAGTGTAAAAGCAAAAAAACATCTCGGTCAACACTTTTTGACTGACGAAAATATCGCAAGGAAAATTGTTGAGGGACTGAGTTTTGATAATTACAGCAACATCCTTGAAGTGGGTCCGGGAATGGGAGTTCTTACCAAATATCTCATTGAAAAAGAACAGCACCTTTATCTTGCAGAGATTGATCATGAATCTATTGAATATCTTAAAAACAATTATTCAAAAATCACCGAAAAAAGTTTTGTAGGTGACTTTCTGAAGTATGATTTTTTGGATTCTCCTCAGGAACAAACTGCAATTATCGGCAACTTTCCATACAATATTTCTTCTCAGATTTTATTCAAAATTATAGATCATTATGAGCTGATTCCCGAAATGGTAGGGATGTTTCAGAAAGAAGTGGCTGAAAGAACGGCAGCGGTGCCGCGAACGAAAGATTATGGCATTCTGTCAGTTTTGATTCAGGCTTATTATGATGTGAAATATCTTTTTACAGTACATGAAAATGTATTCAATCCTCCTCCTAAAGTAAAGTCGGGGGTGATTAAACTGACAAGAAATCCCAAAGAAGGACTTACCGGAAACGAAATTCTTTTTAAACAAATTGTAAAAGCAGGTTTTAACCAAAGAAGAAAAAAACTTTCCAATGCCCTGAAAATTCTTACTATTCCTGATGCTTTAAAAACTCATGAATTTTTAGATAAAAGAGCTGAAGAACTTAGTGTTTCAGACTTTATTTTGTTTACAAGACTCTGGAAAGACAACATCTAAAAACAAAAAAATGCCTCTCAGATTTGAAAGGCATTTTTTGTTTGTTAAAATTTATTTTTATTCTCTGTTTTTCAGCATAATCCATCCTGACCTGTTCATTTGAGTTTTAGACTTGCTGTACTCAAAGTTGAATTTATACCAGTAGGTTGCAGTAGGTAATTTTTTACCTCCAACAGTTCCGTTCCAGATTGGCGTTTCTTTTGTAAATCTGAAAACCTCAACTCCATATCTGTCATAAATAGAACCATTGAAATTTTTGAAGCCCGTTAAAGACGTTAAATCTAAAACATCATTCACACCATCCTGATTAGGGGTAATGATATTGTTGATCTGTAAAGTGAAGAATTCAATACTTCCGGCACAGCTTGTGCCTTTGGAACGAACTCTTACTGTGTAGTTTGTATTATCTAAAAGACCCGTAAAGACATTAGAATCCTGCCACAAAACTCCATCTAAAGAATATTCCAGATTTACAGAAATATTGTTTATGGTAGGGTTTGCTGCAGTTACAGTAAGGATATTGTTTTCGTAATTCAGGCTGGTAATATAAGGAGATGCTGCTCCGTGAACTTTAACAGTAAATTCGTTTTCGCAGATTCCATTTTTTATAATAACTTTATAGATACCTAATTCTGTAACCGTAATCGTCTGTGTAGTGGCACCCGTGCTCCATAAATAAGAATAATTATCTCCCGCACCCGCGTCTAAGACTAAACTGTCGCCAATACACATCTCAACATCCTGCAAAGTAGTGCTTACTGCAGGAATTACTTCTACCGTAAATCTGGCAGGCTGTAATGATTTACAACCTTTTGTTCCGATTGCATAAACTTCAAATGTAGTGGTCTGATAAACAGGAACGGTTTGTGTATTTCCGCTTCCAGTAAAATTTACCCATTCATAAGTAACACCGCCTGATGCTGTAAGCGTAACTGTTTCTCCTGCACAAACCCTTATTCTGTCTGGCAATAATCCTGCAACAGGGGTAACTTCACGGTGTAGCGTAAGTTCAACCAAAACACTACAGAATCCTCCATCGGAAATAACGACATATAAAATCTGTCCGTCAGCTCCGTTATAGTTGGCTACATTAGTAATAAAAGCATTATTTTTTACCTGAGCATCAGCTAAATTCTCGTAAAAATGAAACGTAGCATTGGGCGTCGGACTCATGAGCGGTTTTGCTCCGTTCAAATCAAAGGTGGTAATATCCGGTGTACTACAAAGCAGGTACGTTGCATTCTGCCCGAGAGGTGTAGTTCCTCCGTTAATCGTAATAGATGCTTTTCCTGGACACGGATTCCCCGGAACACTTACTTCAACAGTATATACTCCCGGTTCTATTGCTGTAATCGTATTGGTAGTAGCTCCAGGAATAGGAGTCGTTCCGTAGAACCACTGAAAAGTCATAATAGGGTCATTAACAGAAGCCGTTAAGACAGTAGGAACTTTATCACATACATTAATTTCATTAGGTAAAGTTGCCCCTGTATTATCTAATAATTCTACCCCGATATTAAATGAGCCGCCCTCTAAAAATACTGCTGTATCATAAGAGGAATCCGCACCAAAAGGTCCGAAATCAGCAACAACCATTTTAAAATGATAAGCCTGTCCCGGTACTACCGTTGCAGTTGCAGTAAGCGGAATCGTTCTTCCGTAAAAATTAGTTTCAATATTGGCTGTGTTAAAACCTCCAAAATAAGCTGGGTTTGCTGCTCCGCAAGATCCCGGAATTTCAGGACGAATATTTGTTACACTCACCGGACCTGCTCCACCCGGAAGAACAGCCATGTTAACATACGGTCCTCCGGCTACCGGTCTCAATAATAATGCAAAAGCATCTGCATAACTACACGGAAAAGAACCTGTGTACTCTTCAGATGCCAGTAAATAATTAAATTTAATCTGAGAAGTTGTAGGTACAAAATCAAATTCAAGTACAGCAGCATTCGTAAGAGTACCAGAAACTCCTATTGCTGCGGCAAGATCAGGATCGCTTCCCCCTGTATTATTATCACTTAATGTTCCGGTTGCGCCTGTATTTCCTGCATTTCTAGCAAAGCCTGTGGATAGGATGATCCCGTCTTTGAAAGGAAAGTTGGTAGTTCCTCTGTGAAAATAGCCCCAAGATCGGTTATTGTTGGTAACAGGTAAATTAGGAGTTACTGTTACATTAGAAACATTGGGAACTAAACATGTATTTGTCCCTGATGATATTAATACATCTTTCACAAGCTGCAACGGAGAAAAATCTGTTTCCGGATAGCCTGGTGCATTTACATCAATAAAAGCCCCTGCTTTTTTTGACATTGCAGAGAGCGTTTTTTTCTGCGGTTTTCTAGACTCAGGAGTTTGAGAATAGTAATGGTTCGTTGTTATTAGCAATAATGAAAAAATTAGTAAAATTCTCCTCATAATAATATTGTTTCATCAAATTTAATTATTTTTTGATAAAACATCATTAATAACTGTATTTTTTATAAAAAAAAAGAGTTATTCATAGTGAACAACTCTTTTATTATAATTAATTTCTGTTTTTTAACAAAATCCATCCTGATTTTAGCTCAAGCTTTTTGCTTGCAGGATTTTCCCATTGTACCCGATACCAATAGGTAGCTGTTGGAAGATTTATTCCTTTCAGAGAACCATTCCATCTTGTGTTTGATTTATCCGCTTTAAATAATTCTGCTCCATATCTGTCAAAAATAGATGCTGCAAAGTTTTTGTATCCACTTATTCCGCTGAAATCAATATAATCATTTATTCCGTCGCTATTCGGAGTAATTGCATTGCTGATAACAAACGTGAAAAACTCTATTGAAGTACTACATTGCGCCCCCTGAACCCTTACCTGAATATTATAACTGATATTCTTCATTACATTATAAAAAATATTAGACTGCTGCCATGTAACTCCTCCGTCAATTGAGTATTCTAAAATTCCACCGGTAGGATTTGTTGTAGTAAGCGTCAATACCCCATCATTATATACGATATTGCTGAATTGAGGTAAGTCCGGATTAATAATCTGTGCCGTAAAAAGTCTGGAACAGGTTCCGTTGCTGATGGTTACAGAATATGAACCAGGCACATTGGTTGTAATAGTCTGAGTAGTCTGTCCTGTACTCCATACATAAGTATATCCTGGTCCTGGTCCTGCATCTAAAGTTCCTGCGTCACCCTGACAAACGTATACATCTTTTAATGTTGAGACAATTGCCGGAACAACTTCAATAGTTATTGTTGCCGGAGTATTGGAAACACAGCCATTCCCTCCCAAAGCAAAAACCTGATACGTTGTAGTTACTGTTGGTGAAACAATCTGTGTGTTACCGGTTCCCGTAAGTCCTACCCAATTATAAGTAAAGCCACCGCTTGCCGTTAATGTAACAGATTCACCTGCACATATTTTTGATTTGGATGCTGCAACAATTGCAGTAGGAGGTCCTACGATCACTGTAACAGAAGCGGGATTTGCAGATACACATCCATTAGCACCGATTGCTGTAACTGTATAAGTTGTAGTTGTTGCAGGTGATACAACCTGAGTATTCCCTGTTCCTGTTAAATTTGACCAAATGTAAGAAACTCCACCAGTCGCAGTGAGTGTCACTGATTCGCCCGGACAGATTTGCGGAACAGATGCACCAACATTTGCAACCGGAAGGGTTTTATTTTCAGTCACAGTAACTGATGCAGTAAATGTACAATTTAATCCAGAAGGTGCTGTAACATTAGACACCGTTAATGTATAAGTACCTCCCGCATTCACTACGGGATTAAGAGAATTTCCACCGGAAACTATATTTCCGCCTGTAGTAGTCCACTGAATTGTAGATCCTGTTGGTATAGTAGATCCAGATGCATTGAGTGTAACCTGAGGAAGAGTACATGTAATGGTTTGCGGAGCTGCAATAGATAAATTGGTAGGCGCTGTCGTTAATAGCTGTAAAGTTACAACATAACTGCAACCACCATTTTTTACCACTACATAGATCGTTTGATTTCCTGCACTTTGGAAATTAGTCACATTTCCGATTGTATTCGTATTACCTGCATTAGCATCTGACTGATTTATGTAATATGCAAAAGTTGCCGTTGCAGAAGTTGTGATATTACTCTGTGCTGATGTTAAGTCATAAGTAATACTTCCCTGCTGATAACATTTTAAAATTGTTGCGTTTTGTACAGTAATTGGCTGTGATACTTCAATGGTAATAGTTGCAGGTGCAGTAGAAACACAACCATTTGCTCCCACGGCCGTTACACTGTAGGTAGTAGTTGTAGCAGGTGTTACTGTTTGTATATTTCCTGTTCCAGGAAGTGTTGCCCAATTATAGGTAGCTCCTCCGGTTGCAGTAAGTGTTACAGATTCTCCCTGACAGATCAATATTTTACTCGCTGTAAGACCTGTAGTCGGCGGAGTACTGTTTCCAACCACATTTACCGTACCTGTAGCTGTACAGCTTACATTTCCAGGCTGATAAGTATTGGAAATTGTTAATGTATAAGTTCCCGCAGAATTTACTACAGGATTTAGTGTATTAGCTCCGGAAACAATATTACCTCCCCCTGCTGCAGTCCATGAAAATGTAGAACCTGCAGGAAAAACAGATCCTGAAGCATTGAGCGTAACCTGATTAGTAGTACATGTTAAAACTGCCGGATTTGCAATATTTACCGCAATTTCAGGAGCTTTAACCAGCTGAAGCTGAGCAACACGTGAACAAAATCCACTTTTCACCAAAACATAAATAGTCTGACCGCCTGCGCTTGAAAAAGTCGTTGGAGAATTGATGGTATTTGTATTTCCCAGGTTTGCATCAGCTTGATTCAGATAATATGAAAATGTTGCTCCCGGAGTTGTGCTTATAGCTGTCTGAGCAGCGGTAAGATTAAAGTTTACATTTCCTGCTGCGTAACAGCTTGTAAGTGTAGCGTTCTGAACTGTAGGAGATGTGCCTCCAATGACTGTTATAGTAGCTGTTCCGGGACACGAATTTCCAGGAATAGTAACCTCAACTTTATAAACTCCCGGTTGAGTGGCGGTATAAGAAGCATTCGTTGCTCCTGGAATTGGATTAGGACCCAAAAACCACTGATAAGTTGCTCCCGCAATCTGCGTTGAAGCAGTAAATGTTGTTGGTGTATTATCGCAGACATTGATTGAATCAGGAAGCTGCACCCCTGCAGGATCTAAAATTTTCACACCAATATCAAAAGATCCGGCTTCTAAGAAAACACCGGAGTCATAAGTGGAATCATCATAATCTGCAAGGACCATTTTAAAATGATAAGTCTGACCCGGAATTACCGTTGCTGTAGCAGTTAATGGAACTGTACGACCATTGAAGTTCGTTTCAATGGCGGCATTATTATACCCTCCAAAATATGCAGCATTTAAAGCTCCGCAGGAAAGAGGTGCACCACTAAACTGTGTTGCAGGACGAATATTTCTAACACTCACAGGACCCGCACCGCCCGGCAAAACTGCCAGATTGGTATAAGTAGGATCGCCGACTCTCTTTAATAAAAGCGCAAAACCATCAACAAACTGACACGGAAAGTTGCTGTCATACTCTTCAGAAGCAAACAAATATCTGAAACTTACCTCTGTGGAAGTAGGTACAAAGTCAAATTCTATATAAGTTGCATCTTCGAGCATATTATTAGGAATATTTAATGCTGTAGCAAGGTCTATATCTCCCTGTGTTCCTAATGCGTCACCCAACTGTGCTGCCTGAAATGTATTTCCTGCTTTTCTTGCATGCCCAGTGGTAAGAACAATTCCTTTAGCAAAAGGAAAATTGGTCGTTCCTTTATTAAAAAATCCCCAACTTCTGTTTTGACTGCTTGCCTGAAGATTGGGAGAAACAACAACATTGGAAACATTTGCTGTAGAGCAATTGGAGCCACCTGCAATTAAAACATCTGTTACAAGCTGAGTAATACTGTATGAAGACTCCACATAAGCAGGAGTATTAACATCAATAAATGCTCCTGCTTTCATTGTTTGACTGGAAGCTTTGCTTAACTGCTTAACTGAACGCTGTTGTGAAAGAAAAGCCTGATTACCAATTAGCAAAAAAACGAAAATATAGAGTATATTTTTAAATATGTTATTCAACATTTTAGCTATTTTGAACAAAAATACTATTTTTTTAATTAAAATTTAGTTGAAAATCAATTACATTATCGCAATTATAAGCTTCAATATAAATTATCTGAAATTATAATATCAAAAAAGACCGATATTCTCGGTCTTTTTAATAATCTTTTATAAATGCTATTCTATATTTTTAAGTAAAATCCAGCCTGTTTTTACTGTAAGCTGTTTACTGGCAGGATCTTCAAATGTAATCTGATACCAATAAGATGCGGTTGGCAATTTTTTTCCCTGAAAATATCCGTCCCAGAAAGGTCTTGTTTTATCAGATTTATAAACTTCTCTTCCGTAACGGTCTGAAATAACTACCTGAAATTTATTGTAATCACTTATTCCTCTGAAGTCAATTTTATCATTCACATTATCTCCGTTAGGTGTAATCACATTCTGCATCATAAAAGTAAAGTATTCAAGATAACCTACACAGCTTGTATTTTTTACTCTAACTCTTATATAAACAATCGTGTTGCTTGGAATATTATTGAATAAATTTGAATTCTGCCATGTTACCCCATTATCTGCAGAATATTCTAAAACTCCGCCGCCTAGACTTGAAGCAGTTACAATTAAAGTCCCGTTTTGATTGTAATCTACGTTTACAATTTCCGGAATTGTAGCTAATTTTACTTCTGTAGTAAATCTCTTGGTACAAACTCCGTTGGTGATATCTACAAAATACAGTCCCGGACTGTCAGCAACAAGAGTCTGACCTGTTACTCCGTTACTCCATGTATAAGAATAACCTGGTCCTGCACCTGCATCTAAAGTAATCCTGTCACCTGCACAGATGTAGCCTCCTGTTAAATTTGATTTAATTGCAGGGACTACTTCCACTGTAACTATTGCAGGCTGTAAAGATTTGCAACCCTGAGCTCCGATTGCATAAACAGTATATGTTGTCGTTTGCGTTGGAGAAACATTTCTTACAGCTCCCGTTCCGGAGAATCCTTCCCATTGATAAGTAACGCCCCCAGATGCAGTAAGTGTTGCAGATTCTCCTACACAGATGCTGAGTTTTGTACTCACAAGCTGAGCAACAGGAGTATCTTCTTTTCTTAATGTTAAAGTAACCAGCCTGCTGCAAAAACCTCCATCAGAAACAACAACATGCAGAACCTGACCATCGTTTGCATTATATAATAACAAAGCAGCTTCCGGAATAAAATTATTGTTCTGAAGCTGTGCATCTGCCTGATTGGTATAAAAACGGAATACCGCACCCGTCGCTGTACTGATTAGCGGCTTTGCATCATTCAGATTAAAACTGCTTACAGCAGGAGTAGCACAAAGCTTCAATGTTGCGTTTTGTGCAGCCGGTGAAGTACCCCCGATAATGGTAATCGTTGCTTCTACAGGACATGTAGATCCCGGAAGTGTTACCTGAACTTTATAGACTCCCGGTAATGTCGCTGTATAAGATACATTTGTTGCGCCCGGAATAGGAACATCATTTCTCAGCCATTGATATGTAGTTCCAGGAACAGCAGAGGTGAGAGCCGTTAAAACCTGTGGAGTATTATCGCAGACATTAATTGTTTCAGGCAAAGGATTTCCTGCCCCGTCTACAATACTTAGTCCTATATCAAAAGATCCTGCTTGTAGAAATACAGCAGAACCGTATATTGAATCTCTTGCATCTGCCACAACCATTTTGATATGGTATGACTGACCCGGTATCACTGTTGCTTCTGCCGTAAGTGGTGCAGTAATACCATTGTAATTGGTTGCATTAGGAGAAAGAGATCCGAAATAATTTCCATTAATGGGTCCGCAAGAAAAACTTGATGGTAAAATATTCGTTACAGAAACAGGTCCTGCTCCTCCTGGCAAAACAGCCAGATTGGTATAGGTTGAACCTGGTGTATTAGGCTTCAGCAGTAATGCAAAAGCATCATCATACTGCGTAGGCGGACATGGAAATGAACCGGTATATTCCTCAGAAGCAAAAATATAATTAAACTTCATCTGCGTACTGGAAGGAACAAAATCAAATTCTAAAATGGCTGCATTATTAATGGTGGTAGTAGCTCCAATAGCTGCAATCAGATCGGGATCACTTCCTCCACCATTCCCGTCACTCAAAACATTTGCCTCAGGATTATTCCCCGCTTTTCTGGCAAAACCTGTTGTAAGAACAATACCTTCCTGAAAGGGAAAATTAGACGTAGTTTTATTAAAATATCCCCAAAATCTGTCATTCATAGTTACAGCTTGATTAGGAGAAACTGTTACGTTTGAAATATTGGGAGCAGCACAAGTGGAACCAGAACCTACAAGCACATTGGTAACCAATTGAGTAGGAGTAAAAGCACTTTGAGGATAAGAAGCAACATTTACATCAATTAAATCGCCTGCTTTTGCAGCAGAAGGCTTTGCTTTCTTATCATTAACTGACCTTTTCTGGGCATAAGAAGTAAACCCAATAAGAAAAAGTAGAAAAAAACTTAATTTAGAGTAATTATTTAATCTATAATTTAACATTTTGGAATTGTTTGTCCAAAAATACCAATTTTTTATGACTTAAAATACTCTTATATGCTAATTATTGATAATCAGATAGTAATTTAATTAAATTTTAACTTAAAAATTTAATCTCTTTTTAATCTCTAAATAAGGAATTGATATTAGAAACAGAGATGATTAGTCTTTTTTCATCTCGTCAATTTTATTCTGAAGCTCTGTAATTTTATCTTTCAGAAATTTTATTTCGTTTTTATTACTGCTGACATTGCTTTTCAGGATTACGTTTTTTGCACGTTCATTATGGTCGTCCTCATCTTCTTCTTCATTGATCTCTTCAATATCTTCCTGAATATCCTCAATATCCTCGTTAATCTCTTCAATATCTTCACTAATTTCTTCGATGTCTTCGCTGATTTCCTCAATATCTTCCTGAATGTCTTCAATATCTTCCTGGATATCTTCAATTTTTTCATGGCTTTTATTTACCGACATCTGGATAAAAATGGCAAGATAAATAGCTTCTAAAGAAACTACTGTAGTAAGTATCAAAAGCATTTTGTCAAACTCAACTATATTGAGAATGGGAAGTAAAAATGAGATTAAAAAAAACAGAGTATGAGCAATTAAAGAAGGTATTGAGCCTATCCACCAGGTAATTCCGTTGGCTATTTTTTCTAGCAATTCTATTTTTTCGTGTGACTTTTTCATCAGTTCAGTTCGTTTTTGTTTACAGTAAATCTTTGGTTACTCCTAATCCAAAAAGTGCAAAATCATATTTTGAAGGATCTTTATCATCCAGCTTTCTCACAATAATATCAAGTTCTTCTACCGTTTTCCAGTCATTTTGAGTTCTGGAAATCAAACCAAGTTTCCTGGAGATATTCCCTGTATGAACATCTAAAGGAATGGATAAAAACCGTTGATCTATTTTCTGCCAGATTCCGAAATCTACACCCCGGTTATCTTTTCTTATCATCCATCTAAGAAACATCATGATCCGTTTGGAAGAAGAATTTTTATAGGGCGAACTTACATGTTTATGCGTTCTGTGTTTTTCTGTTCCCAAAAACTTCTGCCTGAACCTTTCTATAGAATGCTGGAAATTGGTTTCTTCGTTATTAATCAAAAACAAATCTTCCAGACTTTCATTTTCACTGTAAATTTTTTGAAACTGCCTGATGAAATAAATAAAATCTTCACCATTGAAGGTTCTGTGGATATTTTTATCCTGTAAAGAGGTCAAATCACTTTCGGTATGGTTCATCACAAAGTCATAAGGCGAATTTCCCATTATGTCCAGCATTTTATCCGCAGACCTTATGATAGATTTTCTATTACCCCAGGCTATAGTTGCCGCCAGAAAACCTGCAATTTCAATATCCTGTTTCAAGCTGAAACGATGCGGAATCTGTACAGGATCATCCTGAATAAAATCCAGATTGTTATAAAAATCTGCCTTCTCGTTCAGAAAATCTTTTAATTCTGAAAAATTCATTTCCATATCAAATTTTCACACATTCCAACGCTTTAGGAAGATATGTATTGGGGAAAATATTTCTTGCTTCATCAGTAAAGACCGTTAAGTCACCATAACGATTGGAAAAATGACCTAAAATCAATTTTCCGACCTCAGCTTTTTTAGCAATTGTAGCCGCTTCCAAAGCCGTAGCGTGACCGGTATAATCTGCCATTTCTTTCAAATCATGAAGAAAAGTAGACTCATGATATAGAACACTTACATTTTTAATAATAGAAACAACAGACTCTAAATATCTTGTATCACTGCAAAATGCATAAGAAACCGGCGGTGCAGGATCTGTTGTCAGAATTTCATTTTTCAAAACATATCCGTCGCTTAATACAAAATCTTTTCCTGCCTTCAGATGATGATAATCACAAGTTTCAATTTCACTGTATTTAGAGACTTCTTCTATATTGATGTGTCTTTCTTTAGGTTTTTCTCTAAATAAATATCCGTTGCAGTAAATCCTGTGATCCAGCGGTATGGTGTACACTTCTACCCGGTTATCTTCATAAATTTTTTCTGAATAATCCTTATCCAGCTCATGATAGATGACCTCAAAGCCTCGGTGGGTTTCAGTGATGGTAAAAATTGTTTCAAGCATTTTTTTTATTCCTTTCGGACCGTATACATGAAGCGGATTTTCTCTTCCCAAAAGCCTGAAAGACGCAATGAGTCCCGGCAAACCAAAACAATGATCACCATGAAGATGCGAAATAAAAATATGATTAATCTTTGAAAATCTTGCTTTGGCTTTTCTAAGCTGCACCTGCGTTCCTTCTCCACAATCAATCAGGAAGCATCGTTCTTCCATTTCCAGAAGTTGTGACGTCGGTGATGTATTCACCGTCGGAATAGCAGAATTAAAACCCAATATCGTTAAATAAGTACTCAAATCAAAAAATTATAGGACGCAAATGTACGATAAAAGGTTGAGGTTGAAAATCGACCTGAAATTAAGACTGTTTCAAATCAATAATTTTTCAGAAAAAAATCTGACAGCTTTTCAACCAGATAAATGTCTTTGTCCGACAAAAATTTATTTATTCAAAAATTCCAGAAACAAATCCAGTGCTTTTTTTCTGTGACTAATTTTGTTTTTATCTTCGGGATTCATCTCTGCAAAAGTCTTTTCATATCCTTCCGGAACAAAAATAGGATCATATCCGAATCCTTTAAAACCTTTGTTTTCATTCAAAAGATTACCATAAACTCTTCCTTCAAAATATTGAGCCCCATTTTCATCATAATAGCACAGAACGGTAATGAAAAAAGCTTTCCTGTTGTCAATATCCTCCATTTCACCCAAAACTTTTTCAATATTTTTAGCAAAATCATGATCTCCTGCATAGCGGGCAGAAAAAATTCCCGGTCTACCGTCTAAAGCCTCCACAGCCAAACCGCTATCATCTCCCAAACTTGGAATTCCTGTTTTTTCAAAGCAGTACTTTGCTTTTATTAAAGCATTGGCATGGAAAGAATCACCGTCTTCTACAATTTCTTCATGAATATTGTAATCTCTAAGGCTCTTAACCAAAAATCTGTCTCCCAGAATCTGCTGAATTTCTTCTTTCTTGTGAATATTGTGTGTAGCTACTAATAATTCCATTCTTGATTGATAATGATATTAAGTCCGGCAAATTTATAACTTTATTAGAGTTTTAAGGCTTGAAAGAGGACAATTCTTATTAGTACTTTATTTATTAAATAAAAATTCTACAGGAATATGAAGCCTTTTGCTCTTTATAAGTTGAATATTTTTTATCAACCATCAGTTTCAATTCTTTTATCAGAAACCGCAGAGAATGATCAGAATTTGGAGAAATGACTGGTCAGACCGTCCTGATTTTCTTAGCTGTGAGCAGATAGTATCTTTTCTGTTGGTGTAAGATTTTCAAAAGGTTTTTGTGGAAAATAGTCTGAATGTCTCAGCTTCGGATCATTCCATATTCCGACGACAATCGTATTTTGTATCTTATTACTTTTAATGAGATCAGAAATCACATCATCTACATTCCAAGACTGCTTATTCCACGTAAGATCAGAATCATAAAGCATTTGTCCGTCGTGCATATATAGCACAGCGTATTTTTTTGACGTGGAATAATTTTCCGGCAGCCACACATCAATATTTCTTGGGGTAACATACCGGGAATTAAAGTTGGGTATCCTTTCAATTTTTCCGCTTGCAACTTTCGGAATTTGTGCCTGAAATGCAGAAAATAATGAAACTAAAAAAAAGAGCAGAAATCTATACATCATTTATAATTTGATACAAATATAAATTTTAGCATCCAAAATTTTCATCTGTAACTGGAAATCTTTCTTTTAATCTTATAATCTGCATTCTGTATTAAAATGTAATGACAACACCATAGTCATTCATAATCTGATTGATTTTCAACGGATCCCGAATCTGGTTATTCTGAAAGTCCATATATTTAAGATCTTTCAAATTGATGATTTCTTTTGGTACATTTTTAAAATCATTATTGTTCAGATACAAGGATTCTAAATTTTTAATTTTTGAAAAATTTTTAGGAAGTTTCGTCAGATGATCATTTTCAAGATGTAAAATTTTTAATTTGGGTAATAGTGAAAGTGTCTCTACTGTTTGTTCCAGATTCATATTTTTTTCTTCATTCAGATACAGCTCTTCCAGATTTTGCAGACTGCGGAAAGATTTGGGAAGATTCTTAAAATTATTTCCGCTGATATCTAATATTTTGAGATTCTGAAGCTGCGAAATTCCTTCCGGTAAAAAAGTGAGACCGTCGTTTTTCAGGCTCAAATATTCTAAATTTTTAAATTGTGACCAAAAGCCTTCAGGAAAATCAATCTTCTGATTGCTCAGATCAAGTTTTCTTACTGTTTCAGGATTTCTTAATGCTTCTTCTATTGAAGTATAGGTCTTTGTTTCCTGAGAAAAGTCCGTGTTTTGTGAAAAGCTTACATTGAAAAAGCTTAAACACAAAAACATCAATAATAGTGTAGATGTTTTCATTTCGGATATTTTTGTTGTTAAATTAACCAGCCTTTATTTCTTATTTTACTGACAATTGTAAGTGTATTAATCCGGCAGAGATTTTTTTCTCAGCCGGATTTTAAGTTCAAGTTTACTTTGTTTCCGGTTTGTAAGGAAGAGAAGACTTGTGAACAATAATTCTCAACTTTCCGTCTTCACCTTTTCTGAAAACCCATGTTTTGTCTACCATTACCTCATCACCTTCTTTATCGGTTACCCAGACATTTCCCATGGTAATTGCTACCGAACCGTAAATCTGGATTCCCTCATTATTATTTCCGGCATTGTCGTATCTCGCTTTCACCCATGGTTTTAAAGCAAAACCTTTATCATTAGGATAATCCGGATCTCCTCCTACAAAATAAGCCAAAGCTCCTTTTTTGTCGTTTCTGAAAGTTTGATCTCCGTACGCCAAAGTAGGTTTAAAGAAAACTTTACCCTGATCATAGTTGTAAGCATCAGACAATACCTGTTCTGCAAATTTTTTATAATCGCCCCCTTCTTCTTTTATCTGACCAATCTTCACAAGTGCATCACACCAAGCCTGCTGAGCCGCATTTACCTCATCATAGGTAATAATATCCTGCGCTCCTTCTTCCACATATACCAATCCCAGTTCATCTATCACTTTCTGCACTTTTTCATTTGTCTGGACAGGCTGACTTGGAGCTTTTTCCGTTACTTTATTACAGGAATACACCGCAGCTGCCACCATTAAACTTCCTAAAAATAATTTTGCTTTTTTCATAATTGTAAGTATTTAAATTGTTAGTATATGTTTTTCGATTTTTTATTGTGCTTTATCTAAGTCTCTTGCTTTTTTTATGATAGTAAGATTTTAAAAACAAAATCAAATACTATGCCAATTGATAGTATTACTATTTAATGTAATTATAAAATATTTTTTGGTATAAGTTTTGCTACACCTGATAATAGTTATAAATTTGCAATATATATTGAAAAATGGAATTTAAGGTTAAATTTAAGGTCAACGAAAAACTATATTTAAAAGATCCCGAAAACAGTGAGATCGGGAAAGCTATTGTGAAAAATTCTATCGAATTGATTTATGAAACCGGTTTTGAAAGCTTTACCTTCAAAAAACTGGCTCAAAAGATCAGCTCGACAGAAGCTACTGTTTACAGATACTTCTCTTCTAAGCATAAACTTCTCACCTATATCCTCAACTGGTATTGGTCTTATATAGAATTTATTTCTAATATTAAACTGCAGGAAATAAAAGATCCTTACCAAAGAATTGAAAAAATGCTTGAGATCATCACTCATAATAATGAAACCGATGATAAGATTGAAGATTATGACCTTAATAAGCTTCACAGCATTGTGATTGCAGAAAGCAGCAAATCTTATCTTGTAAAAGAAGTAGATGAGATTAATCAGGAAATGGTTTTCAGCCCGCTAAAAAGCCTTTGCAATTTTTTAGCTGAAGTGATTATTCAGGCAAAACCTGATTTTCAGTTTCCGAAATCTTTTGCAAGCACACTTCTGGAAACAGCCCATGATCAGCAGTTTTTCAGCGAACATCTTCCTAAACTTACCGATAATCATATTGATAGAATAGATCATAAGCAATATGTTCTAAACTACTTGAGATTCATCACCTTTAATTTGATAAAATAATACTGAACGATGGAAACTTCTCCTAAACAGCACGGTTACAATCTTTTTAAATACGTTACTAAAGAGAAGAAAGATGTTACCAATATATATTTTTATGCCATTCTGAACGGTTTGGTACAACTTAGTGTTCCGCTTGGGATTCAATCAATTGTGAGTTTTGTAATGGGAGCCACAATGGCAACATCCATTTATATTCTGATAGGATTTGTAGTTTTGGGAACGTGGCTTGTAGGACATTTCAGGCTGAAAGTAATGCAGATTATAGAAAAAATTCAGCAAAAGATTTTTGTTGAATTTTCCATTGCATTTGCAGAAAAGCTCCCTAAGGTCAATCTTTCAGCCACAAGAAAATATTATCTTCCCGAATTGGTTAACCGTTTTTTTGATACACAAAACCTCCAGAAAGGAATCTCTAAAATCTTACTTGAAATTCCGACAGCACTAATCCAGATTTTCTTTGGAATTTTACTGTTGTCTTTCTATCATCCGTGGTTTTTGGTTTTTGGTGCACTAGTTGTGATTTGTGTAATTGTAATCTTTAGGTTTACAATGGAAAGTGGTATCCAATCAAGTATCGAAGAAAGTGATAAAAAATACGAAGTAGCATCCTGGATTGAAGATATTGCAGCGTCTATCAAAACTTTCAAACTCAATTCCAAGACAGAAATTCATCTTGCAGGAACCGATGAGAGAGTGGTAAAATATCTTAATGGACGTACAAAACATTTCAGAGTCTTGGTTTTCCAGTACAAAACAATTATTGCCTTTAAGGTCATCATTACATTGGTAATGCTCGCAATTGGAACTTACCTTCTCGTTAATCAACAGCTGAATATTGGTGCTTTCATTGCAACAGAGATTGTAGTTTTGAGTATCATGATGGCGGTTGAAAAGCTTATCATAAGTCTGGAAAGCTATTATGACGTAATTGCGTCACTGGCAAAACTGAATAAAGTAACAGATCTGCCGGAAGAAAATATGGGAGCCATCAATTTTGAAGAAGAAAATGTCGGTTTTGAAATTGAATTTCGGGATGTAAATTTCGCATTCAACGATTATCAGAAAATTTTGGAAAATGTTAATTTTAAAATCTCTGAAAATAGCATTAATATCGTTACGGGAGAATTGGGTGCAGGAAAATCGCTACTTCTTAATATGATGACAGGATTTTATGAGCCAAGTTTCGGAAGTATATTATTTGATAAAATTCCAATTAAAAATATCGACAGAATATCGCTGAGAAATCAGATAGGAATGTATCTTGAAGACATGACGATCATTAAGGGAACTGTTTATGAAAACATCATTCTCGGTCACAATGAGACATCTGCCGAACAAATTCTGGATATTTCTGAAGAAATAGGAATTGAAAACTTCTCAAGCCAGTTCAGCAACGGTTTCTTCACCAACATCAGTGAGACTGATACGGAAATATCATTCAGCTCCAAAAAGAAAATCCTGCTTCTGAGAGCAGTAGTTGGTGCAAGGAGACTATTAATTCTGGAAGATCCTTTAGACGGAATGAATGATGAATTTAAAATAAAAATGAGAGACTATCTCTTGAAACTGAAAGAAAACACTACCATCATTATTGTTTCGAAAGATGAAAGTCTCATCAATGATGCTGATCAACATCTACATATAGAAGACGGAACGGTGAAAATTTTATTTAATAAACATTAAGACAATGAAACTGCAATCAGTAGATAAAATATATCTTATCAATAAAGAATCCCGAGTGAAAAGATGGTTTCTTTTCATCCTTCTTGGCGGTATTATCGTTTTATTTTTACCTTGGACGCAAAATATCCAGGTTAAAGGAAATGTAAGCACGCTTTATCAGGAACAGCGTCCGCAGCAAATGAACTCACCAATTCCTGGAAGAATCATCAAATGGTATGTAAAAAACGGTGATTATGTAAAAAAAGGAGATACCATTCTTCAGCTTTCCGAAGTAAAAGAAGATTATCTGGATCCGCTCTTGGTTAAACGAACTGAGCAGCAGGTAGAGGCAAAAAAAGGAGTAAGAGATTATTACGAAGCCAAAGTAGGAACTACAAACAGTCAGATTGACGCACTGAACTCTGCAAGAGATCTGAAACTGAGCCAGCTTAAAGTAAAAATAAGCCAGCTGAACAACAAATTAGAAGGTGAAGAAGCGGAATTACAGGCTGCAAGAAATGAGCTTCGAATGTCTGCAGACCAATATGACCGACAGAAAAAAATGTATGATGAAGGCTTGGTTTCACTCACACAGTTCCAACAAAGAAGTGTTTCTTATCAAAATGCTTTGGCTAAAAAAACATCTGCCGAAAATAAAATCGCTCAGACAAGACAGGAAATTGTAAACGTAAGCATTGAGCAGAATGCAACTATTCAGGATTATAACGAAAAACTCAGCAAAACGGAAGGTGACAGATTCCAGAGTATGGGACAAATTGAAGGCAGTGACGGTGATATTGCCAAACTTGAGAATCAGGTTGCCAATTACAGAGCAAGACAAGGTTTGTATTTTGTAATTGCTTCGCAGGATGGTCAGGTTGTACAGATCAATAAAGCTGGAATCGGTGAAATCCTTAAAGACGGTGAAAGTATAGGAGTAATTGTTCCTGAAAATGTAGATTATGCAGTAGAAATTTACATTAAACCCGTTGATTTGCCTTTGGTAAAAGAAGGACAGCGTGTGATGTGTATCTTTGATGGTTTTCCGGCAATTGTATTTTCGGGATGGCCCAACTCAAGCTATGGAACTTTTGCAGGGAAAGTAATTGCTGTAGAAAGCAACATCAGTACAAATGGTTTGTTTAAAGCACTTGTCATTCAGGATAAAGATGAAAAACAATGGCCGCCAAAAATTAAGATAGGAACCGGTGTTCAGGGAATTGCTATTTTAAATGATGTGCCGATCTGGTACGAATTGTGGCGAAACATCAACGGATTCCCGCCTGATTATTACGAAGTGAACACAACTGATAAATCTGCAGGAAATGAAAAAAGTAAATAAATTATTTTCAGCTTTTCTAATTCTGTTTTCTATCCAGTTTTCTTTTGCGCAGGATTCTCTGAAACTGTCGCATCAGGAGTTTATGAATATTGTTAAAAATTACCATCCGTTAGCTTTCAAATATCAGCTTCAAAACAGGATTGCCAGAGAAGAGATTACCAGCGCCAGAGGAAATTTCGATCCTGTAATTGCTGGAAAACTGGGCGAAAAAAATATTGACGGGACAAGATATTATTCCCAGAGAAATATTGAACTTGGTATTCCCACATGGTACGGAATAGACATTACAGGAAGCTACAATTATCTGGAAGGTCAAAAACTCAACAGCAGCGAAACACCGGGAGGGTTATACCAGTTCGGAATTACAGTTCCATTAGCTAAAAATCTTTTGTATGACCGGAGAAGAGCCATGCTGGATCAGGCGAAATTCGGGTTGAGAATGACAGAAGCAGAACAGACGGTACTTACCAACGAACTTCTTTTAGATGCAGAAAATACGTTCTGGGAATGGGTAAAAAATTATGAAATATATAAGCTGCAAAAATCTGCCGTTCAAATCAATAGAAAACGTCTGGATCTAACAAAAAAAACATACGAGTTTGGCGAAAGACCTGCGATTGATACTGTTGAAGCCGCATCACAGCTGCAAAGTTTTGAACTTCAGGAACGGGATGCTTTTTTGAACTTTGTAAAAAGCACCCAGGATTTGCAGATGTTTCTCTGGAAAGAAAATCAGGAATTCTATGAAATTTCACAGCTCATTTTCCCATCATCAAGTCTGGATGAGCATTCAGGGTACAATGATTATGAATTCCTGGTAGAAAACGTAAAATCCAGACAGGTGGAAAATCATGCGTCATTGGAGTATTATTTTCAGAAACAAAACATTCTGGAAAGTGAACGACGACTGAAATGGCAGAGCTTTCTTCCTAAAATAGATTTTACCTACAATTTTTTTAACAAAGAAAATTACAGACCAGATTATCTTCCTTTTTTTGATAATAATTTTCAATACGGACTAAAACTGGAAATTCCTGTTTTCATGCGTCAGGCAAGAGCCGATTACCAGATTGCCAAACTGAAAATTTCACAAAACCAACAGGATTCTCAGCTGAAATTTCGAGAAATTAATACAAAAATTGAAACTTACAGAAACGAAGTAAGCAATTATTTTACCCAGATTGATATTTCATCCCAGAACCTCAACAATTATGAGCGACTATTAAACGCTGAGGAAACAAGGTTCAGCAACGGTGAAAGTTCCTTATTTCTCATCAACTCAAGGGAAAACAAATTATTGGAAGCCCGTGAAAAAAACCTGGATCTGAAAGCCAAATTTCTAAAAAGCTATAACAAACTAAAATGGCTTAACGAGAATTTTTTAAGATAAATTTCTAATAATATTAAACTAAAAGGCTTTAGCATTTCAATTTTCGCTAGAGCCTTTTGCTATTTTAAAATCTAAATGATTTGTTGTTTTAAAATTATTGATTCACCATTTTCTCTTGAATAAATTTTATTGATTTTTCTACAGCTGTATTAAGATCTGCAGGTAATTCTCTACTTTTCCATGGTTCTGAAGCCCCAAAGGTATGATTGGCATTTTCAATTAAAAACAATTCGGAATTGGGATTTAAAAACCGGAGATGTTCAGCATTTTTTGCACTTACGCTGTCATCTTTTGTCCCATGAATGATCAGAAAATGTGCTTTTGCTGTTTCGGCAGCTCTTTCCACATCAAAACAGAGTTTATTGGTTTGAAAATCTTCAAAAAACTGGTAATAATGAGGCATTTGCTGTTTTGTTCTTCCGTTTTCAACATAGTAGACACCATTTTCTTTCCAGTTTTCGAGTGCTTCGTCTTTTGGGAAACGTGCAAGAGAATCAACGCTTGCCAATGTAATCAGACCATTTATTCTGGTGTCTTCAGAAGTTTTCACTAAAGAAATTCCACCACCCCTACTGTGACCTATGAGAATAATTTTCTCGGGATTTACCTGAGGTTCTTTGACAAAATGATCTAAAACAAAACTTAAATCTGAAAGCTCTTTAGAATAATTATTGTTACCAAAGGCTTCAAGATCTTCAAAATTTTCGGGATTCTGAACGGTGGTTCCATTGTGTGAAAAATTAAATTTCACAAAGTAAAAACCTGCTTCGGCAAATTTTTCAGCCATCAGATCCCATGCTCCCCAATCTTTGTAGCCTTTATATCCATGAACGAAAATGATCAGCGGCAACTGATGATCAACTTTTGGATAAAATGTATCTACCAGAAAATCTTTTGTTTCAGGATTTGAAAGTATATTATTTTTACTGATAATAATTTCCATACTCATCTTTTTTGAATGTATGTAAATTTAGCAAAAATAAAACTTCATGCTGTCAGTTGGTCGTCATATCTGTCTTCCATTTGTACCAGTCATCAAGAAAATAGTCCAAAACCACAGGATTATCTATGGTATTGATCTTTGTGGAAACAATGCTGATGTCTTTAGGAAGTTCAAATGAATTGATAAAAACATTTTCGGTAAGAAATTTCAGATTCTCGGGAATTTTGCGATGTTTTTTTTCGTTAAAATCAGTATTTTTTGCAATAGTATACCCCCAATATCCAAAAGAAGGCACGTAAACCTGATAGGTTTTGGTATAATTAAAAATAGAACTCACTGTATTCTTAATACAGCTGAAAGCCGTGTTGGAATAATACACTTCTCCGGACTGCGTTACAAAAACTCCGTCTGCTTTCAGATTTCTTTTGGCAAGACCAAAAAACTGTTTGCTGTAAAGTTTTGCAATGGCATCAACAGAAGGATCAGGTAAATCTGCAATGATGACATCATATTCCTTAATATTGTTTTTCAGAAAAGTAAAAGCGTCATCAGCAACCAGATTTACTTTAGGATTCAGAGAAGCTTTATCATTTATTTTTAGAAGATGTTTATTTTTCTTTGACAAATCGAACATCATCTGATCTATATCTACCACATCAACACTCTTCACAGTGGGATGTTTCAGAACTTCCCGGCTCGCCAGATTTTCACCGCCACCAAGAATTAGAATATTTTCCGGATTATCATGAATCAGTAACGGAACGTGAACCAGCATTTCATGATAACGGTATTCATCTTTAGAGCTGAACTGTATTGAGCGGTTTAAAAAAAGCTTTACATCATCATTATTTTTTGTAATGACAATTTTCTGGTATGGTGTCTGAATGTTTTCTACAATCGGACTTTTATATATTTTTTCTTCCCATACTTTAAGCATTGATCCTGTAGTGACGACCATTACAATAAGAAAAGCCAAAACAAAAATTCCGAAATAAAAAGTTTTGTTTCTTTTCTTTAATAATTTCTGACTCAGCCAAAGTCCCAATACAATATTCACAATCCCAAAAAGAAGTGACGAATAAAACAGACCTACAAAAGGAAGCAGAATAAAAGGAAAGATAAGGGTGGCAATAAGCCCACCAATATAATCCAGCGACAAAAAATTGGAAAGATTATCCTTATATTCTTCACTTTCATTCATAAAGGTAAGAAGTGGCACCTCCATTCCCGTAATTAGTCCGATAAAAAACATGATCACCAGACAAAAAGCCTGTAATACTCCCGGACTTACATTCACAAAAAGAAAATAAAGAAGAGGAACCGAAATTCCGCCTATTAAACCCAAAATGACTTCAATAAAAACAAAAAAATCCAATGGCTTTTCTTTAAAAAATTTTGATAAATAAGCCCCAATTCCCATTGAAAACATATAAACACCTATGAGAATAGAAAACTGCATTACCCCATTACCAAGGAAGTACGTTGCAGTAGCGCTGATGAGCAGCTCGTAAATAATTGAGCATAATCCTGCAACAAAAACTGAAAAAGCTAAAATTTTTATTTTCGGTTTCAAAATAATCTTTATATTTGATTTTAAACTTATTTCCAAATATGAAGAAAAATTCTTTTACTATTTCTATATTTTGTAAAAAAAATATTCTCTTACCGGTAATGGCATTCAGCCTGCTTAGTTTACAAAGCTGCGGCGGAGACGGGAGTCCCAGAATTAAAGACGGTGAATCGGTTACCATTAAAGAATCATCCAAAGGAACAGTTACCGAGGTTGAAGAAGTAAAACCCGGTGATGATTTTAAAATTATTGATGAAAAAATCATTGACGATAAAACGAAATCTACCGCAATCGTACATTATCTCAACGGAAAAACAGACACCCTGTCTCTTCAGAAACTGAAAAGTGAGTCACAATCCGGCAACCACACTCATTCAGCACTCAGAGGAGTATTAATGTATTCGCTTGCTTCTGCATTCTTCAGCAGAAATCTCGCCAACACAACTCCCAATTCAAGCTATTACAAAAGTGCAGATGCATATAACAAATCTACCGGTCTGAAAAATGATATGGTAAAAACAGCAACCTCCCGCAGAGTAATGACTCCGGGAAGAGCATCCAGAGGATACGGCGCAGGAAAATCTTTCAGATCTTATGGAGGATAACAGGTTTCAGGAAATAAAAAAGATCCGCAAAAAAGATATGCCGGTTCAGCTGCAGTGGTTTGCAGATGAAGATTATCTGTTTGAAGAAGTATTGGGTCTTCATACTTCTGAGGTCAGTAAATTTACCTTCATCGCACAGGAAGCGTATTCGGTTTTTGAAAAAGCAACTGATAAAATCATTCGGGACAGAAATCTCCATCTTTTGGATATCCCGCAGTTTTTCCATGGAATCATTGAAAAAACATGGAATGACAGAAAAAAACATCCTCTTTTGTACGGAAGATTTGACATCAATGGCGGAATTGATGAAAGAAACGCAAAAGTTATCGAATTCAATGCAGACACCTGTTCTACTCTCCCTGAAACCATTTTATGGCAAAAACTTCAGCTGGAACATATCAAATCTCCGATGGGGCAGTTGAATAAACTGGAGCGCGATCTTGAAAGCACACTTTCAGATCTTAAGAGAAATATCCCGTACGAAAAACCCTATTTTTTGGCATCTTCATTTGGTCACAAAGAAGACAGGCTCAACTGTGATATGGTTCTGAACGCTGCGTATAAAGCAGGTTATGATGTTTTTTATACCGATCTGGAAAAAGTAACATTTTCTGACGAAGGCATTTTCTTTGAAATTGGCGGAGAGTTTCAGCCTGTAGATGTCTGGTTTAAAATGGTTCCGTGGGACTGGATGTTCAACGAAGAACCTGAACTCGCAAAGCTGATTATCGAAATTATTGAAAAAGATCTGGCAATTATTCTTAATCCTCCATACACCGCTGTATGGCAGAATAAATTGTTTCTGAATTATATTACCCAGCATTTCCCCAATACTTTTATTGCAGAAACTTACGACAGTTCTTCCTTTCTTGCAGGAAAAGATTATGTGGAAAAACCTGTTTACGGAAGAATGGGAGAAAATGTAAAAATTGCGCATAAAAACATTCAGTCTGAAGGAGATTTTGCAGGACAGAAAAAAATCTATCAGCGATATTATCCTTTAGATAAGGATCGGGAAAACTACTATTATCAGGCAGGCATTTTTTATACTTTCCAGCCATCTGCCATCAATTTCAGAGCAGAAAACAGAGAAATCATTACCAATAATTGTGAATTTGTATCACATTATATCATTTAAAATTAAAAACATGAAAAATATATTCTTAATACTTTTTGCAGCCTTTGCATTGTGTTCCTGCGGAAAAGGAAGTGTAGATCTTGCTATTGATAATCCTACCGATCATTCAATAATTGTAAAAGTAGACACCCTTACAGTAGAAGTTCCCGCAAAAGAAGTGGTATGGGTAGAAATGGGAAAAGGTGAACATCTTATAACCTTGGAAGACAATACTAAAACAAAATACAATTTTACCCAGAATGCCTATTTTCTTAATCCGACCAGAAATGAATATCTGAAAACTGAAGAATTCTATGGAAGTCCTTCTTTTCAGAACAGTTATGCGCATAAACTTCCCAATAAAAAAATAGAATTTTACGGAATGCCGCTTGAAGGAAATTTCGATGTGGTAAAAGACCTTATCAATCCTATCTCATGGGATTACGGACCGAGAGAAGAGCTGCCGGAAATGCTTGAAATGGAAGAACAATATGAGGTTATGGTCAAATTATATGACCTGAATGAGTTTGCCAACTTAATTACCAGAGCGTCTGAAGAAGCACAACTCAACAGCGAAGATTCAATATCTTCCGACAGCATCAATGCAGCGCCGCCCGTAAGCCAATCTACCAACTAATATGATTTCAGATTATCATACCATCGGCTACCATACGATTTGGGATATTTACGGATGTAATATTCAGAAGTCATCTTTTGTTCCGGAAATAAAAATAATTCTCAACAAAGTTGTTGAAGAGTTAAAGTTGGGGAAAGTGCAGGAAGCATATAAACAGTTTCAGCCATTTGGTGCAACAGGCTTTATCTTGTTGGAAGAAAGCCACATCAGCATTCATACATGGCCAGAAAAAGAGTTTGCTGCAATAGATGTATTTTCCTGTAAGCCTTTTGATACGGAAAAAATTAATTCTATTTTAAAAGATTTTTTTGAAACTGACGAGATCAATACGAAGGTCATTACAAGAGGTGAACTTACCAGGATGAAAACTGCAAGTCCGAACTGATTACCGATTTATAAAAATTAAAACATAAATCACCTGAATGCGGGTGATTTTTTTATTAGTTATGTCAAAATGGCAGATTGAAAGCCATGGTATTTTTTTTGAGAAACATAAGAAAATTTAAAATCAAATAATTATGACTAAAGGAAATATTAATGTTTCAGTGGAAAACATTTTTCCGTTGATTAAGAAATTTCTTTACAGCGATCACGAAATATTTTTAAGAGAATTAATTTCCAATGCAACAGATGCAACTCTTAAATTGAAACATCTAACCTCAATTGGTGAAGCAAAGGTAGAGTACGGAAATCCTAAAATTGAAGTGAAGATTGATAAAGAAAACAAAAAACTTCATATCATTGATCAGGGAATCGGGATGACCGGCGAAGAAGTGGAAAAATACATCAATCAGGTAGCTTTTTCGGGTGCTGAAGAATTTTTAGAAAAATACAAAGATTCTGCTAAAGATTCAGGAATTATCGGGCATTTCGGACTTGGTTTTTATTCTGCATTTATGGTGGCAGAAAAAGTAGAAATCATTTCTAAATCTTATAAAGACGAACCGGCTGTACACTGGGTTTGTGACGGAAGTCCTGAGTTTACTTTAGAAGAGACAACTGCAAAAACTGACAGAGGAACAGAAATTATTCTTCATATTGCTGAAGATTCTACCGAATTTTTAGAAGAATTCAGAATCCGTGAATTACTGACCAAATACAACAAATTCATGCCTGTTCCAATTAAATTCGGAACAAAAAAAGAAACGCTTCCTTTACCTGAAGGAGCAGCAGAAGATGCGGTTGCAGAAACTGTTGACGTTGATAATATTATTAACAATCCTACTCCGGCGTGGACAAAAGCTCCAAGTGAATTAAAAGACGAAGACTACAAATCGTTTTACCATGAGCTGTATCCTATGCAGTTTGAAGAGCCTTTATTTAATATTCACCTGAATGTAGATTATCCTTTCAATCTCACAGGTATTTTATATTTCCCAAAACTCAGCAATAATCTGAATATTGAAAAAGACAAAATTCAGCTTTATCAGAATCAGGTTTTTGTAACGGATGAGGTAAAAGGAATTGTTCCTGACTTTTTAATGCTGCTTCGCGGAGTTATAGATTCTCCGGATATCCCGTTGAATGTTTCCAGATCTTATCTTCAGGCAGATGGAGCGGTAAAGAAAATTTCTTCTTACATCACCAAAAAAGTTGCCGACAAAATGGTTTCATTAATTAATGAAAACCGCGAAGATTACGAGAAAAAATGGAATGACATTAAAATCGTTATTGAATACGGAATGATTTCTGAAGAAAAATTCTTCGAAAAATCAGACAAATTTGCATTATATCCTACCAGCGAAGGCAAATATTTCCTCTGGAACGAACTGGAAGAAAAAATAAAACCGATACAAACCGACAAAGACGGCAATCTGGTAATTTTATATTCTACCAATGCAGACGAGCAGCATTCTTATATTCAGTCGGCTAAAGATAAAGGCTATGAAGTACTGTTATTAGACTCTCCTATTGTTCCTCACCTTATTCAAAAACTGGAAACATCTAAAGAGAAGATCCAGTTTGCAAGAGTGGATGCAGACCACATCAATAATCTGATTAAAAAAGATGAGCCTGTTATCTCAAAACTCAACGAAACAGAGAAAGAATCTTTAAAGAAAACGGTTGAAGAGTCTATTAATGATAAAAAATTCACCGTACAGCTTGAAGATTTAGACAGTACAGATGCTCCTTTCACTATTACCCAGCCTGAGTTTATGCGCAGAATGAAAGATATGCAGGCAACAGGCGGCGGCGGAATGTTCGGAATGGGAGGTTTTCCTGAAATGTACAATTTGGTGGTAAACTCCAACAGTGAGTTTGCTTCAAAAATTTTAGCAAACGAAAATGCTGAAGAAAAGAATAATCAGATAAAATACGCTTTGGATCTCGCAAAATTATCGCAGAATTTGCTGAAAGGTAAAGAACTTACAGATTTTATCCAGAGAAGTTATAAGCAGCTATAAAAATAATACACTTATAATCAGCAAGAGCCTCGACTTTGTCAAGGCTCTTTTTTTAATATTCAGATTACATTACTTATAAATCCACATGAGAACAGGTTTACTTTGTTTTTGCAGAAGCGCATCAATTTCCTTCATGGCGTTATTAGAAACTGTAGGACAGCCCCATCCTTCCGGTGAGCCGCTTGGAAAAATTTCTTCATCGCTCATTAATTCCCAGGAATGGAACACGATAAATCTTTCCAGCGCATTGCTGTTTGAATCTTCCATGCCGTGCATCAGATATTTTACATGAATACCCCAATCACTGTAGCCTCTTCCCGACAACTTATATTTACCTAAAGAGGAAAGGTGGCTGCCATCTTCATTACTGAATTTGGGTTGGTCTTTTGACTCATCTTTGCTCCATGAGTTTATTCCGCAGCCGTGACCAACAAGATAAGTTCCCAGCGTTTTCTGATTTTTAAAATCCCACACTATAAACCTCTTGACTCCCGAATGGAGGCTCATATCAATCAGGATGCAGATTTCAGTGCTTAGTTTTTTAGACTTAGCAAATTCCAAAGCCTCATTTGCTTTGTTTGTTGTTTTAACTAAATCAATACTTGGTTTTTCCTGTTCTGCAATACTGGCGTCTTCAAAAACTATTTTTTTCTGTGTATTGATAAGCTGATCTTTTGTGCATGATAAAAGCACGAAAGAAAATATGATAATAAAATATGACTTTAAGATCATCTATTTGTAATGTAAAAATATTCCATAATCAGAAGGTGTCCAGAATGCGGCTTTTTGTCCGGCGGCTTTCAGTGCGTCATTTGCCCAGGTATTGCAGGTGTTCAGAAAACTGTATCTGCCTTTAGCATCATAAAAGGCATCATTATCACCGTAAACCGCATTTGTAGGAATAAGAATATAATTTCCCAGATCGTCTTTATCAAATTTAGCATCCACAAAATCAATTAGTTTCCTATACTGACTTCGGCTGATCATTATTTTTTTGCAATCATCAGCTTCCGTCATGCTTCGATAAAAAGAACAGTGCATTGCAGATTCGCTCATCCAGAAAGCAGCCTTGAAAGCTGTTGAAAATTTCAGATCTGCCCAGGTCGGCGTATCCAGATAAAAGCCTTTATCACCCCACCCTATTCCCACAAACTGATAATCTGTCTTTCCAGATTTTGTATCCGAAAAAGGAATTTTGGAACTCCAGTCATGAATATCATTTTTTACAGGCATCACAATATCAGTATGCACACCGTTTGTATAAATATAAATCGGAATTTCTTTAGCTTCTCCATCATCTTTCTCCGAAACTTCAATAAACGGCAGCAAATATCCTAACAGTGCGTAGATGAGGATAATTCCGATTAAAATACCTGTAACTTTCAGCAGGACAATCACAACCGACTTTATACTCAAATTTTTAATGTACATAAACAAAATTTAATTTTATTTTTTGCTAAAAGTATTTATTTTAATTGAGAAATTGATTAAATTTAGTTATCAAACTTTCACAAATATGCATAAAAAACCAAAATCTCAGAAAAGGTTTAAAATCAGAGTAAAAACAGCTCCCAAAAGATCGCAGAAAAAACGCTGACTTTAATTTTTTAATACCAACCTATTCCTGATTTCTCCGGATCTTTTCGGAGATCAACAAATACCATCGTCTCTTATCACTCATTTTTTAGGGAATTTAATTTCCTGAAAATAATTAATGTTTCGTTATTAACTCCTATTTTGAAACCGTAGCATACTTTTTGTGAAACAACCTTGATTTTATTTTTACATTTATGGATCATTCATTAATTACTTTATTCAGCATCATTTTTTTAATATTAGGAATTTTGGGTACATTCTTACCAATTTTACCCGGATTGGTACTGAGTCTTGCCGGTCTTTTAATCTACAAATACGGAACAGATTCGGATCTCTCCATGATTTATATCTGGGCATTTGTTGTTTTAACTCTTGCTTCAGCGGTTCTTAATTATGTCATTCCGGCAAAAACAAACAGGAAATATGGCGGCACACGTTGGGGAAGCATAGGATCTGTGATAGGAACTATTGTAGGAATGTTTTTACCGATTCCGCTGGGTTTTCTATTTGGAATGTTTGCAGGAGTTTTTGTAGGTGAATTATTGCATGACAGTAAAGATCTTACCAAAGCCTGGAAATCTACTAAAGGAGCTTTTATAGGTTTTCTTTACGGAACAGGATTCAATCTGGTAGTTGGGATTGCCATGTTATTGGTAGTTTTGCTTGACGTTTTTAATATTTTATAAGTTATGAAAGAAAAAGCACTCTTATTATTTGCGATTATCCTATTGGTAAACTGCAGCTCTCAAAAAGATGTTGCTCAAAGATCTGCAGCATCAGAAAAATCTTCTACGGAAGGTGAAAATATTATTTATTTAAAGGAAGGTGAAAATAAATTTCTGAAAGAATATCAGATGAATGTAACTTTCAGGGGAATTTCTGAAGACAGCCGTTGTCCGCAGGGAACACAATGTATCTGGTCGGGAGTTGCTGTTGCAGATATAGAACTGATGAGCACAACGAGCCGTCCTGTAATGGTAAGACTTTCCACGCAGGAGGTTGCAGGAAAAGACTATTATAAATCGCATTATTTTAACGGATATAAAATATCGCTGATGGAACTCACGCCCTATCCAACGGAAAAAAGTAATGTAAAATCGTTACCCGGACAATACAAAATAGGGATTTCTCTTACTAAAGATCTGGAAATACGAGATACAACTACCACGAGATAGATTTCTTACTTTTTGAAATTAAATATTCATTGATTTTTGAAAAAGGTTGGCTCCCGAAAAATCCTCTGTGAACAGAAAACGGAGAAGGATGTGCAGACTTTAATATAAAATGTTTAGCCGGATCTATCAGTTCGGCTTTTTTTTGTGCAAAAGCGCCCCATAAAACGAAAACTACATTTTCTTTTTTATCTGAAATTTCTTTAATAATAAAATCTGTGAATTTTTCCCAGCCTAAATCTTTATGTGAATTGGGAGAATGTGCACGAACCGTTAAAGTAGCATTCAGCAATAAAACGCCTTGTTTTCCCCAATCATCCAGCTCTTTTGAAGTTCTTTCAATTCCCAGATCATTTTTCAGTTCAGTGAAAATATTTTTAAGTGATGGCGGCGCTGTTACCTGTTCGGAAACTGAAAAGCACAAACCATTTGCCTGACAATCATTATGATACGGATCTTGCCCTATAATTACCACCTCAATATCTTCAAAAGGTGTGATTTCCAATGCTCTGAAAATCTGATTTTTTGGTGGAAAAACTTTTGTTGTGGCGTATTCCTGTTTTACTTTTTCCCAAAGATTGGTAAAGTATTCTGTGTTCTTTATAGGGGCTAAAATTTCTGTCCAGGTCATTGTTTAATATTTATTAATTGCTTTTATATTCTCAACATAGTTATATCCTAAAATCCCTTCAGAAAGAGTCAGCTCAATCAGTTGATTATCTAAAATTTTTTCATAAAGTTCTTTATCAATATCCAGTCGCTCATCTTTGTCAAATTCAGTTTTAATAAATATCTCATAAGATGTACCTCCTTTTGAGCCTTTATTAATATATTTTTTATTGATTTCAATTCTCTCTTTTTTATCGCTCGAAATAGAAAATCTATAATTAATATAAATACTTAAAGATGGTATCAATAATAAAAAAAACAAACAAAGACCCAGAATATTATTTCTTTTTAATTTATCATCATTAAAGGTGTAGTAAAATGAAAGAATATAAACTGTTAAGACGCTAAAAATAAGACTTACGAAAGCAGATCTCCAAAACAATTCATAGCCTCCGATGGTATTTTCAAAATATCTGCCAAATAGCAAAATAATAAATAAGGGTATTAAAGGTATCCATTCAAAATTTTTATCTGTTCTTTTTCCTAATTTTTTATTATTGAACTTTAGAATTAAATCTGATAAATTGTACGACAATAAAACAAAAAATGGTAGAGAAATAAACATATATCCAAAATCCTGTACTGAAAAAAGGAGAATGAGAATACTTATTAGAATTGCAATAATATTTTTCGACATTTAAAGTGAATAATTATCAATTATTTTCTTCCTCAAACTAAAAACCAGATTCTCCGGAAAACCTTCATCAATTCTTCCCTCTTGCAAAACGAAATCATGTTTCAAAAGAAGAGCTTTTGAATTTTCGTTAAACATATTGGTAAAAGCTAAAATCTCATTCAAATTTAATTCATTAAAACCAAAATCTAAAACCGCAGACAAAGCTTCAGACATAATACCTTTTCGGTGATAATCCGGTAATAATTCGTAACCGACTTCTGCTTCAGTCCGGTCTTCGGAAAATCTGTACAGACAAATGGTTCCTAAAAGATTTTGTTGGTTTTTATAAGTAATTCCGAAGTAAAAAGTTTCATTATTCTGAACTCTTTTTTTAATGGTCAAAATAAAATCCAGCGCATCGTAATTTGTCTTTGGCGAAACTCTTTGTACAAACCGATTGACCATTTCATTGCTTCTGATCTTTAAAATATCTTCAACATGGCTTTCGTTAATGGGGTTTAAACTTAGTCTTTCTGTTTCTAATTTCATCAATCAAATATACAGATATTACGGTTACTTTAAATTTATTCGTCTTTCTGAGTTTAAAAACGATCCTAATAATTTTCATAAGAATTTCAGAATCTTTTTGATTTTAATACTTTATATTAAACAAAATTTTAATTTTAATTATCAAATTATTGATTCTCCGTTATTAATCATACCGCTTTTTAACGCAAAGGATCGCTAAGATTCCTTTATATACTAACTGTTTTTAAGTTCGCAAAGGCGTTTGACTTCGTCGAATCTTCGATTTCACTCAGCAAAGAACTCAAAGGTTTTTCAATTATGTCAAGTTACAGACAATCATAATCAAATTAACTCATTTTCAAATTTTCAAATTAATTATCTTTGCAATGTGTATATAGATAAAGAAGATTTAGACGAATTGGAATTTCCGCAATTGCTCGCGGAAATTTCTCCCTTTGCATATTCTCCGAAAACAAGAGAAGAAATCCTTCAGCTCCGTCCGATGAAAATAGATGAGGCTGAGCTGTCCCTGAAAAAAACTTCAGAATATCTTTCAAGCTTTGAAAGCTCCAACGCCATTCCGTTTAGTGAATACGAAGATATTGAAAGTGAGCTAAAATTGATGCTGATCGAAAATTACCGATTAGAAAACGGTGCTTTCATCAAAATAAAAACACTTACGGAGCAAATCGGAAAACTGCAGAAATTTTTCCCGACAATGCCGGAAACATTTCCTACTTTGATGCAGAATGTTTCTGTGCTGGAATTTAAAAAGGAAATTATTGATAAGATTGATAAAGTATTCAACCGTTTCGGAGAAGTAAAAAGTGAGGCATCCCCTATTCTGAAAGGACTGAGAACGGAGATTCAGCATGCTAAAAAAGCGATTACCGAGAATTTCAACAGAGCTTTATTCAATTACGGTCAAAGTGAGTTTTTAGATGACATCCGGGAAACGATTATTGATGATCAAAGAGTTCTGGCTGTAAAATCGGGATTCAAGAAAAGAGTTCAGGGAAGGGTTTTAGGACTTTCAAAAACCGGTTCCATTACTTATATTCAGCCTGAAAGCGTAGTGAAGCATTATTTTAAACTTCGCGAAAGTCAGGAGGAAGAAAAAAAAGAAATTGATAAAATTTTAAGACAGCTTACAGCGGAATTAGCAGAATTCCAACCTCAGCTCTGGAGATATCAGCAATACATTTTTGATCTTGATTTAACGAGAGCCAAAGCAAAATTTGCCAATCTTATCAACGGAATTTTACCCAAAATAAATCGCCATAAGACATTAAGGTTAAAAGATGCTTTCCACCCATTATTGTTTCTAAGAAATAAAGCGGAAAATAAAGTCATTTTCCCTCAATCGTTAACGTTCACCGAGCATAACAGAATTATCTGTATCTCGGGACCTAATGCGGGTGGAAAATCAATCACCCTGAAAACTGTTGGATTGCTCCAGTTAATGATTCAGAGCGGCATTCTGGTTCCCGTACATACGAAGTCGGAAATGTTTTTCTTCGACAAAATCATGACGGACATTGGTGATAATCAATCTATCGAAAATCATCTTTCCACCTATTCGTCACGATTAAAAAAGATGGGAGGAATCATCCGTGAAGCTGATGCCGAAACCCTTTTATTAATTGATGAATTTGGTACAGGTTCAGATCCGGAATTGGGTGGTGCTTTGGCAGAAAGTTTTCTGGAATTTTTCTATGATAAAAAAAGTTTTGCTATCATCACAACCCATTACACCAATATTAAACTGGTTGTAGAACAGCTTCCGAATGCTCAAAATGCGGCAATGCTGTTCAATGAAGAAACTCTGGAACCTATGTATAAGCTGGAAGTAGGACAAGCCGGAAGTTCATTTACCTTTGAAGTAGCAGAGAAAAATAAAATTCCAAGATTTATCATTCATTCTGCCAAGAAAAAAGTGGAACATGATATTGTGAATTTAGACAAAACCATTGTAAAGCTTCAACAGGAAAAATACGAGGTCGAAAAGCTGAAGACTGATCTTGCTGAAAGAAAGGAATCTGTAGAAGACAAGCGTGACAATCTCCAAAAGCTGAATGACCAGCTTCAGCAAAAGCTCTTCAACTTTCAGAAACTGTATGAAGAAGAGCATCGTAAATTACAGTTTGGCAATAAGATAGAATCTTTTATTGACAGCTATGTAAAAGGAAAATCCAGAAAAGATGTGGTAAAAGATTTTGTGAAAATTCTGGAACAGGAAAAATTCAGAAAAATCGGTGCGGATAAAGACGAATCTAAAAGGCTTCAGGTTGTTAAAAGAAAAATTACCCAACAGCTGAAAAAAGAAGAGGTCATTGAGAAAATTACAGAAACCAACGAAAAGCTTGAAGAAAAACGTAAAACCGACCGTTCTGTATGGATGAAAGTTGGTCAGCGTGTACGAATTACCGGCAGTACAAGTGTAGGAACGATTGAAAAAATATCTAAAAATAAAGTAGTGGTAAACTATGGCACTTTTAAAACAACGATTGACGGAGACGAGCTGGAAAGAATTTAAACTTACAAAAACTGTATAAAATTAATTATTTGAGCTAACAAATTTCTCATTGATGACGATAAAAACTAGAATTACGTTTAAAGATTTCTTGAAATTTAATCTAAAAAATTCATTACCAAGAATAGTTATTTTTATATTAATTGTTACTACTTTATTGGGTCTGAATTTCTATAATGCAGATCAATATACACAAGAAATGCTAAGATCTGCTTCGATCTGGTTTTTGCTGTTTTTCGCTTTTATAGTTATTCGCTCTTATTTCAAACTGAAGAAAGTATTTACATCAAACAAAACGATCCAGGAGGAAATTATTTATACCTTCACAGACAATGAAATTCAAACGAAGGGTGAAACTTTCGATGTGGATTTTTCCTGGGATAAAGTTTTTCTTGTAAAAGAAAATAAAGAATGGTTTCTCATTTATCAAAGCAATACAATAATGAGTATGATTCCTAAAAAGTTTTTTTCTAGCCAGGAAATTTTTGAATTACGCAAAATTATTAGTAATAAAAAAATAAAGGCAAAGCTTAAAAGTTAATTTAGCTTTGCCTTTTATGTTGAATTGATTAAAATCCTGAATTGTTACAAATCTCCGCCGTGGCTGTCAAGCTGACCTTCCCATTTTGAAACGGCTGAAGTTGCCAAAGCATTTCCTAAAACATTCGTCATACTTCTTCCCATATCGCAGAAGTGATCAATCGGCAAAATCAACGCAATCCCTTCAGGCGGAATTCCAAACATGGAACAAGTTGCCACGATGATTACCAGACTCGCTCTCGGAACTCCTGCAATTCCTTTTGAGGTAAGCATTAAAACTAGAAGCATCGTCACCTGCTGTCCGACAGACATATCAATTCCGTAGATCTGAGCAATAAAAATGGAAGCAAAGGTCATATACATCATACTTCCGTCCAGATTGAAAGAATATCCTAAAGGTAAAATAAATGATACAACTCGGTTATTACAGCCAAATCTTTCCAGCTCTTCTACCAGTTTTGGAAAAACTGCTTCTGAACTTGTCGTAGAAAAAGCAATAAGCAACGGTGATTTTATTCTTCTTAATAGATCAAAAAGACGGCGTCCTAAAATCATATATCCTACCAAGAGCAGAACCAGCCACAAAATTCCTAAAGCAAAGAAAAAATCCCGCAGATAAATAGCGTAGACTTTAAATATTTCAAAACCATTGGTCGCAACAACTGCCGCAATAGCTCCTAAAACTCCCAAAGGAGCAAACCACATAATGTAGCCTACCATTTTCAAAATCCCGTGTGCCACAACATCAAACAGCTTAATTACAGGCTGTGCATAATCATCCCCTAAGTTGGCTAAAGCAACTCCAAACATGATAGAAAATACTACGATCTGCAGCACTTCATTCGTTGCAAAAGCTTCAAACAAACTTTTAGGAATAATATGCTTTACAAAATCTTCCAGAGAAAAACCTTTGCTGGATTTCACTAATTCTTCTGCGGATGAAGCATCCTGAATAGGAAGTTTGGTAACATGTCCCGGTTCAAGCCAGTTAACCAAAACCAAACCAATGAAGAGAGAAACCAATGAAGCAGAAATAAACCACAGCATTGCTTTTGTACCTACCCTTCCAATCATCTTGATATCGCTCATTTTTGCGATTCCCACAACAAGCGTTGTAAATACAAGCGGAGCGATAATCATTTGTACTAAACGGATAAAGATGGTTCCCAAGAGCTTGATGTTTTTAGAAAACGGCTCTGCGCTTTCAGGATAATTAATATGCACCAAACCGCCGATGGCAACACCAATTACTAATGCTACAATAATAGCAACGAATAATTTATTTTGTCCTTTCATATATATAGTTCAAGAAAGGCAAATATAATGCTTTAATTATTTAAGCCTGAATTTTTATAAAAAATTGCTCACCAAATAAATAATAAATTAAAAACACAGAAAATGAAAAACTTACAGCAATGCTACCATATATTTCTTTCATTTTGATCTGTTGGTACAAAATTTATTATTACATTTGGTTCTAATTAAAACATTAAATTAATCAATTATGAAAAAAACAATCGCAATATCTGCTTTAGCTTTAGCAGTATCGTTTGGATCTATTTCGTGTAAAAAGAAAGTGTCTGATGCTGATCTGCAGACTCAGGCGACAACAGTTGTAACGGCAAATCCGGGAGCAAGTGTGGAAATAAAAGATGGTGTTGCACACCTGAGCGGAACTTTTGCATCGCAGGAAGAAAAAGATGCTGCAATTAAATCTTTGAAGGAAATAAAAGGAGTGAAAGATGTACATGATATGGCTAAAGTAGAAGCAGCTCCAATGCCGGTAGAAACCGCATCTGCTGTAGACCCTATGATTCAGCAAAAAGTACAGGATGCCGTAAAAGATTTCCCTTCTGTAAAAGTTGAAGTAATTAACGGTGAATTAACTCTGACAGGAAATGTATCTTCTGCTCAGGCAAGAAAAATTAAAGAATCTGTAGATGCTTTAAAAATCGGAAAGTATAACAATAACTTAGTTGTAAAATAAGAAATCATGAGTACATTACAAGATAAATATGCAAGCGTAGTTTCAGCAGCTCAGTCTGCCGGAGTAAGCAATCTTCAGGTTCAGGAGCAGGACGGAATCCTTTATATTTCCGGAGGTGCATCCAATACTGCGACGAAAGATGCGGTATGGAATGCTTTGGGAGCAATAGATTCTACTTACTCTGCTTCAGATATTAATATTGATGTGCAGGTTACTGGTCTTGCAGCAGGAACAAGCCTTACTGTCGCTACCGAAGAATCTAATCTGAACATCAGACAGGAGCCTTCTACTGAGGCGGCTGTTGTTGGGAAAGCAGCAAAAGGAGAAACCATTACTTTGGTTGAGCAGACTTCTGATGACTGGTGGAAAGTGAAAACCGCAGACGGAGAAGAAGGTTATGCTTATTCAAGATATTTGAGAGCTTAGTATTTATAATTATAATAAGATACCCTGAAAAAAATTTCAGGGTATTTTTATTTTTAATGGATAAAATAGCTATTTCCATTTTATATTACAGCCCATACTTGGTCTCTGAATTTCTTCCTGTGCTTCGCCCAATAATAAATTTTCAAAAGCAATGATCAGGTCTTCACCAGTTACATCTTTGTTATTTCCAGGTCTGGAATCATCCATTTGTCCTCGGTAGACAAGATCCAGTTTTTCATCAAAGAAAAAGAAATCCGGGGTGCAGGCTGCATCATAAGCTTTTGCAATTGCCTGACTTTCGTCGTATAAATAAGGAAAATCAAATTTTCTTTCGATCTGAAATTCAATCATTTTTTCCGGAGAATCTGCAGGATATTTTTCTACATCATTTGAGTTGATTGCAATAAACTCAATTCCTCTTTCATTGTAATCCTCGTAAAGTTCCGTCAGTTTATCAATAACGTGAAGAACAAACGGGCAATGATTGCACATAAAAATTACCAGTGTTCCTTTTTCTCCTTTCAGGTCATGAAGAGATTGTACTTCGTTACTTTTTGATGGGTTTGGAAGCTCAAAAAAGGGAGCTCTTGTTCCCAGATCTATCATTTTAGAGGGCGTGTTCATAATTTTATTTTTATAATATCAAAATTAAAGATTCTGACGGAGAGTACCAAGATTAGTTAAATGCAACAATTTATATTCCTATCTGAAAAACTTCCACTTCGGAATAATTGCCAACATTCCGAATCCTGTAAAGAGAAACAGATTGGTAACATCAGAATATAAAAATGTGGAAAGATAATAGTTATGCATAAAAAAATGTGCAAGAAGCATTACAGGAAACAGTACAATTCCTGCTTTCCGGTAAAAAAACATCAGAACAATTCCTACAATCATCAAGATATCTACCGAGAAAATCAGATAAAAATATCCTTTAGGAATGTTCAGGCTTTCATGCTGAAGGTATTCGTCAAAATCCAGTCCGATTCCCATGAATGTAAATACAAGCAGAGAAGCCAGAGCCAGAATAAAACCCCATCCTTTTTTTGGATCTTCGTCAAAATAACTGTATTCTTTATATTCCTTTTCCATAATGCAAAAATAAAGAACTTATGAATGATTTCATAAGTTCTTAGGTATTTATATCGTTTGAAGTTTAGACTAAATTGAGATTGCGTTGATCAATCTGTTTTTATCACTAAGATATTCTTCCATAGAGATCATACTTTCAGTTCTCATTACATCCTGAATGTCATCTATCTGATAAATAATTCTCTTAGCATCGTTAGTATTCTTAGCTTTTACTTTGCAGAAAATATTATATTTCCCGGAAATAACGCTTGCTTCGATAACATTTGGTATGCTTGATAACTCTTTCAAAACCTCCTGAGTACGGTTTGATTTCGTTAAAAGAATTCCTATAAAAGCCGTGAAATGATAATCTAATTTACCATAATCAAGGTTGAGAGATGATCCTAAAATAATACCTGCATCTTCCATTTTCTTTACCCTTACGTGAATTGTACCCGCAGAAACGTCCATCTGCTTAGCAATTTCTGTAAAAGGCATTCTTGTATTTTCTACCAGAAAATCAAGAATTTTCTTGTCTATTTCGTCCAGTTGATAGTTCATATTAGTGAAATTATATTTTTCCTAAAAAATCTTTAAATTTTTTACAAAATTAAAAAAAATAATTAAACTAAAAAAATTATATTAAACATTAACAATAATTAACACGGATGATAAAAATCATTAAAAAATTCTAACTATTTAAGCATTGATTTTACAGAATCTGTTTTTATTGAGACGGAGTCGGCTCCTTTCTTTTTATCTTTTTTCTTCTTTTTAAAGAAAGAATTAAAGCTTTTACTCCATACAATACCGCCTCCATACGCCTGATTTGCAGCACCATTTGTCCCAACAGTTCCCACTCCCATTCCGATATTGGTTGGCTTTGAATAACCTCTTACAACAAGCGTTCCATCGTTTTTCTTAGATATATCATATTCTATAGAACCTTCACCGGACAAATAATTGTTGTTGGCAGTTTCTGTTCTGGTTAAAGGAATTCCCAAGCCAGTTTTTACCGTAACCCTCGAAGAAAGATCAAAACTTACTCCTGCATTGGCTCTGTCACCAAAATTTGATAACTGATCTCCTCTTACATAATTCAAATCAATCTGAAGTTCGTTACTCATTGTATTCAAAACCGATCCTAATTGTTTCAGGAGCATATTGTATCCCGAAGATTCAGCAACACCAACGGCATCAATATTGACACCTCCTGAATTGGTCACATTAAAAGAATTAAGAAGAAGAATAGACCCAAACTGCAAAACATTTTCTCCTTCAGTCTGATTGATTCTGGCTGCCAAAGTTTCTTTTACCTGACTGGATACGTCCAGTGCCGTAACATTCAGATCAATCTTAGGATCATTTAGAGTATTGGTAATTTTTGCCTGAAGCAAAACATTAATTGGCTGTAACTGACCCATATTCAAATATTGTCCTGCGTTAGAAACCGTTCTCACATAGTTTGCAGTTATATCAAGAGCGGGTCTCATTGCATCACCATCCCATCTTATACTGCTGTTTTTCTGAATCTGAAATGTTCTGTTGAGGATAGCCTTAGAAACAAAAGTTCCGCTTTCTACCATATATGCTCCATTCATGGCAATATTTCCCTGTCTGCTCATCTGGAATTTCAAATTTCTTGCCGCACCTTTCACGCTGATGTTTCCTGCATCGTCTCCAACTAAAACATTTACTGTAGTTCCTTTATCTACATCCACATTAAAATCAATATTCATATTGGCGCCTGTCTTTTTCTTTTCTTCTAAGGTAATAAGACCATCTTTTCCTTCTTTTAAGAAACGAAGCATCTTAAACTCATCTACATTAGAAGTAGAACTGGAGTTGAATGTAAATGTACTTCCGTTCAAGGCTTTCATATTAGGTGTGGAAAGATTAAGTGCTGAAACCGGACCGTCCACATAAAGATCACCCTGACCAAAAACTCTTCCCCAAAACAAGTCATAGTCTTTTTGAGTAGTATTAAGCATCAAAAGATTATCTGCTCTCATTACAAGGTTAACTCCCATAGAAGACAGGGTTTCAAACTGGATTGCTCCGGAAATTGTTCCCTGCGAATTAGCTCTTCCGTCACGAACTCCGATATTATTTAAGATTGCAAGACCACGCGAAAGCGAAATAACCGTGTCATCAAAAGAATAGTCTACCCCTGTAAAAAGAAGTTTCAGTCCAAAATCTTTTAAGGCAATATCACCACTATAATCAAGATTTTTTAATGTTCCGTTGATTTTAAGATCGCCGGTTGCCTTACCTCTCAGATTACCGAATATAGACTGTACAAATTGCTGAGTAAAAGAAAGATCAAAGTCTCTGAGTTCGGTATTAAAATCAATGGTTGGTGATGAGGTATTGTTATTTACCGTACCTGTTAAGTGAAGATTATTCCCTCCCAATACTCCTGCAGAAGCAACTCTTACGTCTACATCATATACATTAAGCGAAAACCCGTTAACTGCTGAAATAGTAACATCTCCCATATCATTACCATTCATCATAATATTATCTACTGTGAGATCTACTAAAGGCTGCAATGTATTCTGATCCATCTTAATCTTCACATTTCCGTTTGCAAGACCTTTTATATCCATCAGATTTCCTTCTGCCTGCATTTCAAACAATTTTTCAATAGCAAAATTTTCCACCTCAGCATCTACATAAAAATCTTTTGCTGACTTGAATGTAGATTCATTAATCATCAGTGAGCTGTCATCCGAATATATTTTAAGATTTCTGATTTCAAAATCTGCAGTATTTTTGCGGTAACTGATATAATGATCCAGTTCCGGACTGGTGTCAACTGCCCATTTTGTATTGTTAAGCGTTATTTCTGTAGGTTCAAACCTAAAAATATAATCCCCTGCCGAATTGGTAGACTGATTAAAATTAACAGCGTAAGACTTCAGGTTTTCCTCTATTTCATCCTGTAGACTTCCATGATTAAAACTTGTAGATATTCTAAGCAGAGAACCATTATCATTCTTCCCGGTAAGGATAAGATCTCTGAAAATATTTTTATTGTATTCTAATCTGTTGACTTTAGCATAAAGCTGCTGATCTGCATTTGCAGTATTAATTCTCACCATGACACTGTCAACCATAGCGCTGTCTCTCGTTATCCTGATCCGGTCATCAATTTTGTATTCAGGATTGGTTTCCGCTAAAAGTCTATCTGCTTCGGAAATCTCTTCCTTTTTTGTCATGATGTACTTAAGCGAAGATGCATCTAAGTTTAAAATCAGATTGTTGGAATCACCATCATACTCTCCCGCTACTTTTGCGCCTTGTGGCAGCTTCAGATCCGGAAGAAAGTAGGCAATAACGCCTTGCTCCACATCAAAATCCATTACAAAATCCTGTCCCCGGTACAGTTTTCTCGGCTCTGGACCAACTAAAATTTTACCAAGACCGTTTTCTATCATTCCGGCAAGATCTGCAAGATTGTATTTCCCTGAAATTTTTCCGTTTACAGCTCCGGGCGCATTGATCAGGATTGATCGGTTGCCATTTTCAGTAAATGTTTTTAGCTGAGCCGTCGGAATATAGTATTTCTGATCTGCTGTTGCAAAATTTACGTTTGAAGCCTCTACATCCAGTGTAAGATCATTAATGTTTGACATTGCCATTTTGCCATTTACTTTCCCGCTTACAATCTGACTTCCGGTCTTACCTGAGAAATAATTGATATTTAAATGAGCAATATCGGCATCTACGTTAGCTGAAATTCTTGATGTGCTGAAATCTATCAGTCCTTTTATTGTAGCCTTCGCCTGTTCATCATTTACTGTAATCAAACCGTTGTATTTTTTATGATCTAAAAGACCATCCAATACCACATTATTGATTTCTTTATCCATAATTTCAATACTTGAAATCTGAGATTTTGTACTCAGCCGCATTGTATTGACATCAAAACTTTGTCCGTCCAGATTAAATTTACCCGAAATTAATCCTACAGATTTATTTTTAGTAATTACAGAAGTATTCAGATCATTTACCTCTGCATATCCTTTATATTTAGGGAGAGCCGAGCTGTAATCAGATAATGAAAAATTAGAAATTTTAGCCTGCCCGATTCCTGTCATGAGATTACCGGAAGATACATACACCTGTTTCGGTGTAACTCTTGCTGCACCATTGTATTTCAGTTTACCAAAATCATCAGCAAAGTTTTTCATTTTTGACGAAACAAATGTCGGCATCATTGCTTTCAGATCTTTGTAAGTAAAATCTGTTGAAAGATCATTGGTTTCTATGAGAAAATTGCCTTTCAATAAATCTTTCGCTTTAAGCTTTTTTGTTGCGATATTGACACTTGGGTTTCGTATCAGGAAATTTTCCAGGGTAAAATTATTTAAAGGTCCCGTCATTTTTCCGCTTGCATTAAACGGAATAAAATTATCCCAATTGGTAACAAAGTAGCTTATATCGTATCCGCTTAACTGACTTCCCAGTTTCATATTCATATCCCAGCTTACTTTATTTGTAAAATCTGCCCATGAACCTTTATTCAGGTTAAATTTAATATCTCCCTGAAGAAGCGAATGATCTGTATTTAATGTTAAATCCGCCAAAGAAAGATAATCCTGAGTCATGGAAAAATCGGTAGAAAAAGTTTCAACAAAATGAGATTTCCCCCATCTTTTAGTGACAAATGTGAAATTATCAATACGTGCGGTAATATCCGTTCCGTTAACTTTAACTTTTGGAGCAATTAAATTTACATTATCTGCAGTAAGCCACTTCCCCGCTTCACCGGAAGAGTTTTGATTAACAATAGAAACTTTTGAGTTAAGAATCTCCAGTCTTGCATTAAGCTGAAATGGAGGTTTTTTCGGATCTCTTTTCTTCCCGCTGTCAAAAAGCTGTGTAAATCTGATGAAATTGGAAATACTGTCTCCTTTGTATGTAATTACTTTAACATCGGCATTGTTGAGGGTAAGCCGGCTGAAACTTAAAGAATTATTTTTACCGATATTTGTTGCTAATGAAAACCAGTCAGAATCTGCAATAAATTCTTTGGATGTAATAAAATCCAAACCTTTATAATCTTTTATTTTCAGACCTTTAATTGTTACATCTCCAAAAAAATTAACCTCAACACTTTCGGTAGACATTTCAGCTTTAAAGTCTCTGTTAACAATCTGAAGTGCCTGATCTGCCGCCCATCTTTTTGTTACAGGTAAATTAATGGCGATAAAAATAAGAATAACAAGCGATAATACTGTCCAGAAGAGTATCAGCAAAAGTTTTGCCCACCATGAGTAGCTGACTACATCTTTTGCAGCCTGCTTTCCAAATTCCTGAGCTGTATCTATAGGGTGGTTTATTGCATCAGAAGCAAACTCAGCAGCTTCTTTTACCGTTCCCTGAACATTTTCAACCGTTTTCTGTACCTGATCGCCCAAGTTTTCAGCTACCGATTTTTTGTTCTCATTTTCGTTATTATTCTCTAACTTTGCCATTATTATGAGCGACTCTATAATTTTAGGTATCGAATCATCTTGTGACGACACTTCAGCTGCTATTATCAAAGGAAATTGTATCCTTTCGAATATTGCCGCCAATCAGGAAATCCACAAAGAATATGGCGGCGTGGTTCCTGAACTTGCTTCCCGTGCACACCAGCAGAATATCATCCCTGTTGTGGAAAAATCGATACTCAAAGCAAATATACAACAAAATGCAATCTCTGCCATAGGCTTTACAAGAGGTCCCGGACTTTTGGGTTCTCTTCTTGTGGGAACGTCTTTTGCCAAATCACTTGCCATGAGTCTGAATGTTCCTTTAATAGAAGTAAATCATCTTCAGGCACATATTTTAGCGCACTTCATCGACGATGCAAATCCTGTGCCGCCCAAATTTCCTTTTTTATGCCTCACCGTAAGCGGCGGACATACCATGATTGTTCTCGTCAAAGATTATTTTGACATGGAAATTATTGGTAAAACCACTGATGATGCAGCAGGCGAAGCATTTGATAAAATCGGGAAAATTTTTGATCTTGATTATCCTGCAGGTCCTATTATCGACCGATTGGCAAAAGAGGGAAATCCCGATGCTTTTAAATTTAATAAACCGAAATTAGATCAATACGATTATTCTTTCAGCGGAATTAAAACTTCTGTGCTTTATTTCATTCAGAAAGAGGTGAAGAAAAATCCTGATTTCATCAAAGAAAACATCAATGACTTATGCGCTTCTGTCCAGAAATGTATTATTGAAATTTTGATGAATAAACTGGAAAAAGCTGCAAAAGATTTAGATATAAAAGAAGTTGCTATCGCAGGCGGAGTTTCTGCCAATTCCGAATTAAGAAAAGTAATGCAGCAGAATCACAAAAAACTGGGCTGGAATATCTACATCCCAAAATTTGAATATACTACTGACAACGCTGCAATGATTGCCATGGTTGCCCAGCTGAAATTTGAACGTGGCGAATTTACTGATTTGAGAACAACCGCAACTTCTAAATACGACCTGTAATGAAAATATTATTAGAAGAAAAAGTACTTGGTACACAATCTAAAAAGAACTCAAAATACTATTGGGTTTTAGAAACAGTCACAGGAAAAAATGAAGTTACACAAGAATTTGAAGGGGATGACTTTCAGATGACGAGTTCAGAAACAGGATTTATACAGAATGTAAAGGAAGAAATTATTGAAAAGATAAATTCTGAAAATGTTTTCAGCTTTGCTTACGAGCCAAAAGAAGGAGATTATTTGTCGATTAAAAACAATTTAAGAAAAAATGAATATCTGAATCTGATTTTCATGAATAATTCATGGAAAGAAGAAATTTACATGTGTTCTTATCGTGATTGTGAAGGCGATATTTATACCACGATAAAAACCGGAGTGACATTTATTAGCGAAAATGAGATATTTTTCTAATCAGTTTCGCAAAAATCAGTTTAATAACTCTGTCAGATTCTAAATAATTCTAAATAATGAAACTTTTTTTTGGAGAAATAAATAACGGCCAAGCAATCATCAACGAAGAAGAGCAACAGCATATTGTGAAAGTTCTGCGCATGAAAGATGGCGAAGAAATACACGTGACCGATGGAAAAGGAAATCTTGCTTCCGGAACTCTAATTATCGAAGGAAAAAAGGCAGGACTTGAAATTACCGACATTAAAACTGAAACTCCTGATTTCAGCCCAAAACTTCATATTGCGATTGCGCCGACAAAAAATATTGACCGTATTGAATTTTTCGTGGAAAAAGCAGTAGAAATGGGCATTTCTGAAATCACCATTCTTCAAACCGAAAAAACAGAAAGAAAAAACATCAACATTGATAAAATCAGGAGGCAGGCAATTGCGGCTTCAAAACAAAGTCTGAGATTCCATTTTCCCATCATTAATAATCTGATTAAATTACCCGAATTTCTAAGAAATATCAATTCAGAAACTACTTTTGTAGCACATTGCAACGAAAATTTAGAGCGAATTAATTTGAACGAAATTCCAAAATTAGAAAATTATACTTTTCTGATTGGTCCCGAAGGAGATTTTTCGGATAAAGAAATTATGTTTTTAGCAGAAAAAGGAGTTAAGGCTGTTTCATTAGGAAATCAAAGGTTAAGAACGGAAACTGCGGGAGTTTTTGTTGCTGCCTGGAATTACAATAAGATGTTTTAATAAGTTACATTATTTTCCCTCAAATACTTTTCAAAAATCTGTTCACCACTTCGCATAGAGTTTACCGCCCAGCGGATTTTCATTCTCAAAAGTTTTTCTTCATTCAGTTTGTAATCTAAATCAGATTTTATCAGCTTTTGCTTTAGTTCATACATACAGATGGAAGCTGCAACCGAAACATTGAAACTTCTCGTAAAACCATACATTGGAATTGCCAGAGTTTCATCTGCAAAATCTAAAATTTCTTCCGAAACACCTTCCATTTCAGTTCCGAAAACCAATGCAATGGGTTCTTTAATTTCATATTCAGGTAAAAATTTTGCATTTTTCTCTAAAGAAACCGCAACCATTTTATAACCTCTGTCCTTTATTTTCTGAAAAGATTCCATATTCCGGGGAAGTTTTTCTACCTCAACCCATGTATCTGCGCCTTTGGTAACCCTTAAATTAGGTTCAAAACTGTATTCTTCCTGCAAAGCAACCACTTTATGAAAACCACAAGCTTCAACAGAACGTACAATTGCCGCCGCATTTCTAAACTGATAAATATCTTCAATTACCGGCAGGATAAAATCTGAACTTTCAGGCGCAAAATGCTCTATTTTTCTCAACCTTTCTTCCGTTAAAAACTGCTGTAAATATTCGTAAGTTTTTTCTAAATCTTTCATCTTCTTTCAAATCTTTGCAAATTAACGTAATTTTGAAATTCTAAGAAAAGTTTACATGAAAAGAAAAGTCCTGTTGATATATACCGGTGGAACAATTGGTATGGAAAAAGATTATGAAACCGGAAGTCTACGCGCATTTGATTTTGGAAATATTTTTGAGAAAATGCCGGAGATGAAGCTGATGGAATGTGAAGTTTTTGTACACCCTTTTGCCAAACCACTTGATTCATCAGATATGGGACCTGATGAATGGAAAATAATCACCAACTATATTTTCAAAAATTATGATGATTACGATGGCTTTTTGGTACTACATGGAACAGATACAATGTCTTACACGGCATCTGCTCTTAGCTTTATGCTGAAAGGACTGAAAAAACCTGTTATTCTCACAGGCTCACAGCTTCCCATTGGAGATCTGAGAACTGATGCGAAGGAAAACCTTCTTACCAGCCTTTATTATGCAAGTTTATATGAAAACGATGAAGCTGTTATTCAGGAAGTTGCCATTTATTTTGAATATAAACTACTGAGAGGAAACCGTACTTTAAAATATTCTGCGGAATATTTCGATGCTTATGCAAGCCCTAATTACCCTATTCTGGGACAGTCTGGTGTACACCTTAATATTAATAAGGATAATCTTTTCAGAAACACAAAGAAAGAGAATTTTCATATTGACGAGCATATTTCAGAAGATGTTTTGTTCTGGAGAATATTCCCCGGAATGAAATTGAATCATTTTAAGGAAATTCCTAAAATGAAAGTGCTTATTTTACAGGTTTTCGGCTCCGGAACTATTTTCAGCAGCGAAAAAACACTGGAAACCCTTCGGCAGATCAGAAACAACGGGACTGAAATTGTCGTCGTAAGCCAGTGTATTTCTGGCGGAATTTCTTTTGGAAAATATGAAAACAGTAATATTTTCTCCAGAATTGGAGCCATCAGCGGGAAAGACATGACTGCAGAATCTGCGATTACCAAAGCAATGCACCTGATTGACAATCCCAACTATCAGGGAAGTTTTGCCGAAAATTTTTCTAAGAACCTTTGTGGCGAAATAACTGAATAATTTGTAAAATTCAATTGTTTTATTCGATAAAATAGTATACTTTTGCAGTCTTCAAAATAGAAAGGTGTCCGAGTGGTTGAAGGAGCTACCCTGGAAAGGTAGTATACGGGTAACTGTATCGAGGGTTCGAATCCCTTCCTTTCTGCAAAAAAAGCGTTGATTTTTCAACGCTTTTTTATTTACACTAAATTCAAAAAAAGGCAACAACAAAATCTAATTTGCAATCTTACTTTACATAAAAAGCTGCTCAGCAATATTGCAGAACAGCTTTTAAAAATTATAGTTGTAAAATTTACTTTTTGATTGCTTTTACAGTATTTACTGACCCGTCTTTGAAATACATCGTAACCAAGTATAATCCTGCATTTAAAGAGTTAAGATTAATTCCTTTAGTAGGATTATCAATCACTTTTAAAACTCTACCAGAGACATCAGTTATTTTAATTGTCTTGATGTTCTCTGTTTCGGAAACAAACAATACATCATTGAAAGGATTGGGATAAACAGACACTTTCTTTTTAGAAGAAACCTCAGCAACACTTAAAGAGTTCTTAGGCTCCCAATAAATATCATCCCAATAATACGCTTTTGCATCATTGGCATTTCTTATGGCCAATCTTGCTGTTGCAGGAACTGTTGCAGGAACATCAACGATATAATCCACACCGTAAGAAGTGTTTGGAATACTTAAACTTTCTATACTTACAAATGTTGATGCATCAGTGGTACTTGTAACATATCCAACCTGCAGATTTCCTGTTGCCGTTGCGACTCTGGCTTTGAATCTTAATCTGTGAGTATTTGCATTAACATTGGAAAATTCAGGCAAAATAACAACTGAAGGAGTATTGGATGCCGATGCATACTGATATATATTCCTTATTCCTGAAGCAGGACTTGTAGAAGTGATTGTCTGCGAACCGCTTGGTACAATTCTCGCCCAACAGTCAGGAACGATAGAAGTAGCAGTATAAGATTCAAAATCTTCGAAAAGAGAAGTTCCCGGAGCGCAGGTAGTACGGAAAATTACAGAACCTGACCATTCGCTTTTTTCTGTAGCACTGCAAACAGTACGAATCCACAAACTATATGTGTGATTAGGAACTAAACCTGTTACAATTCCATTAACCGAATTCGGAGAAAATGTTCCGCTTGCCGTTGTTGTTGCTATAGGCGAAACCGTACTTACCGGAGAATAATAATATTCATAACCATTAGCTGCTCCCGTTCCTGCAGCTCCCCAAGTAACATCTATGGAATTCGGACTGGCGTTTGATGTAATCATATTAAATGGCGGTGTACACGCAGGCATAACTTCCCACTTTACGTCATCCCAATAGTATCCTTTTCCGTCTGCAGTATTTTTTATGGCTAATCTCGCATTGGCTGGAACTGTATTGGGTACATTTACAAAATATTCCGGACCATACGATGTATTTGGAATATTCAATGCTTGAATTAATGTAAAAGTAGAAGCATCCGAAGGATTAGTGACATACCCTACATTCAGAATTCCGTTCGCTGAAGTAACTCTTGCTTTTAATTTAAGCCAATGTGTACCCGCGTTTATATTATTAAATTCCGGTAAAACTACTGTACTTGGAGTTTGAGCTGATGTATTAGTCTGATAAACATTTCTTGTTCCCGAAGCCGGACTTGTGGATGAAATAGACATTGTTCCGTTAACGTAATTTCTTACCCAGCAATCAGGTAAATTTGTTCCGGTCGCCATAGAGTCAAAATTTTCAAACATTGCAGCCATTGGACCGCATAATGTTTTGAAATTTCCACTAAATGACCATGAGCTTTGCCCTGAAGAACCATTACAATTAGATCTTACCCAGACATAATAAGTCGTATTAGATGCCAAAACTCCTGTAGGAACAGATAACCCCGTTATATTACTGGAAGTGGGAACTGTTGCAGAAGTAGGAATTACAGGACTTGTGCTGTAATAGACATCATAAGAAACAGCTGTAGAACTTGGTGAAGCTGTCCAGTTTATTGTAGCACTGGTTGCTGTAATGTTGGTTGCCGGCTGCACTGTTGGAGGAAGACAATCTGAATATACATCTGCAGAAAACGCAAAAATATTTGAATATCCCTGAGCTGTAGACGTTTTGGTGACTGTTACACTCTGAATTAACTTAGTCTGATTGGCAGTATCAATACTCAGTAAAGACTGATATAGCCTTGGATTAGTACCACTTCCTGACTCTAAAACATCATTGGTTCGGTTAATTCTTCCAAATCCCTGAATGGCAAAACCTGAACCATTATACCAATCTGAAATACTGATCCCTGTAAAAGTCTGAGAAGTATTATCAGTAAAATTAACAACCACAGAAACGGTAGATGCCCCGCTTCCGCTGGTAGCAAGCATATACAGTCTAAAAGCAGCTTTGGGTACAGCAAAAGTTAAAGTACCGCTGTCGTTTTGATTAGAAAGTTTCAGAGAATTATTGCTGCCGTAACTCGCCATATTATACATAAGGCCGGGAGTAGTAGCAACCTCACTATTCACAATTCCATCAGCGGGCAATCCATAAGCCAATGCTGCATCTGTAGCAGTGAGTTTAAAGTCTTTAGAAACAAAAGCAAACGAAACACCATCTACGTCCGAAGAAGTAGAAAGCATAGAAGATCCAACTCCATTTGCAATTACGTCTGCGTTAAAACCGGATTGTACAGGCATCGGCTGAAAGTTTTGAGCAAATATTGAAGAACTGGCAAATAAAGCCAAAAAGCCCATAACAGAAACTTGTTGAATTTTTTTCATAAATATTTTATTAGTTTGACACAAAACTATAAATAAAATCTTATCGAACACATAGCAAATTAAATTATTTTTAAAATTAAATGAATATTAATAAAATATAAACAATATAAACACCATTACAATAAAAACAAATAATTTAAAAGAGAACATTTAACAATTATCACATAATTCACAATTCAAACTTGATAAACAACAATTAGCCATTAAAAGTCATCATTAGAGATAAAATAATTTCCTATTTTTGCCATACAAATTTTTAGACAATGCCAAACATTTCAAACAGAGCGCAAAACATGCCGCCTTCACCGGTGAGAAAACTGGTTCCTTTTGCTTTACAGGCAAAACAGAGAGGTACAAAAGTTTACCACCTCAACATTGGTCAGCCAGACATAGAAACACCGGAAACCGCTATCAACGCTCTTAAAAATATTGATTTAAAAGTTTTAGAATATGCGCTTTCAGAAGGAAATATTGAATACAGAAAAGCACTTACGGAATATTATCATTCTTTAGATTTTACAGATCTTACGCCAGACAATTTTATTGTGACCAACGGAGGATCAGAAGCGTTGAATTTTGCCATATCCACTCTTTGTGATGACGGTGACGAAGTAATTATCCCGGAACCTTATTATGCTAATTATAACGGTTTCACAAGCACTTTCAATGTCAACGTGGTGGCAATCCCTTCATCTATAGATACCGGATTTGCCCTGCCTCCTATTGAAGAGTTTGAGAAAAAAATCACCCCAAAAACAAGAGCAATTGTCATCTGTAATCCCGGAAATCCGACCGGATACCTTTACACTCGTGAAGAATTACAAAAATTAGCCGAAATTGCTCTGAAATATGACATTGTTGTTATATCTGACGAAGTTTACAGAGAATACGTTTACGATGGAAAACAGCAGGTTTCCATGCTTGCATTTCCTGAATTGAGCGAAAACTGCATTATCATAGATTCAGAATCAAAAAGATATTCTATGTGCGGTGTAAGAATCGGATGTCTGATTACCCGTTCCAAAAAAATACGTGATGCAGCAATGCTTTTTGCGCAGGCAAGATTGAGTCCGGTACTTTTAGGACAAATTGCAGCAACAGCAGCTCACCAGAATGACGGCGCCTACATAAGATCAGTAAGAGAAGAATATACTCACAGAAGAAATGTTTTGGTAGATCTTCTTAACTCTATTCCGGGAGTAATTTGTCCAAAACCTAAAGGTGCATTTTACTGTGTAGCAGAACTTCCGGTAGATGATACCGAAAAGTTCGCTCAATGGCTGCTGGAAAAATATTCATTAAACAATGAAACAATTATGGTTGCTCCTGCAGGAGGATTTTACAGCAATCCCGAGCTTGGTAAAAAGCAGGTAAGAATCGCTTACGTCCTTAAAGAAGAAGATTTGATAAAAAGTGCAGAAATTCTTAGAAATGCACTGGAAAAATATAAATTGGATTTTAACATCTAAAAAGCAGATCAATGTCAGCAGTAAAAATAAAAGGTTTGAAAATTTTTTTTTCAATGTTTTTACTGCTGATTTTTTTTTCTTGTGAAAATAAAAACACACCAAAACACAACACAAAAGAAAGAATAGAATCTATCAGCATCTCTCATATTGGCGGAAGAAACGGCTTTTACGAAATCATAAAAATCCGCAGAGATTCTTTATTTTTTGAAAGCGGAACCTCAAAACCAGCCAAAAATACAAGCTGGAAAAATGCAGTAAATATTCCATCATGGGATGCTCTTGCTTCTTCGTTTAAGCTGAAAAACCTTGACAGCATCAGAAGTTCTCCAAGCATACAGCATCTTGACGGAATTGATGAAACTTTCATCATCAAAACCAATAAAAAATCTCACATCTATGTAAATGCATACCATGATGTACATTACTACCAGTTTGAAAATTTTAAACAAAAACTGGAAAAAATTCTTTCTCAAAAACAGCCGGCAGCCATAAAAACACCTCAACCATAATGCAGGAAAATTTTTCGTTAAAACCATACAATACTTTCGGAATTGACGCTAAAGCAAAATATTTTGCGGAGATCAATTCTACTGACCAATTAATAGAAATTCTCAGACTTTCCGAAACCCGAACGCTACCTATTCTATTTCTAGGAGGCGGAAGCAATATTTTATTCACCAAAGATTTTGACGGACTGGTGATTAAACTAAGCCTTAAAGGAATTACTGTTCAGCCTTTGAACGAAGATAAAGTTTTGGTCACAGCAAAAGCAGGCGAAAACTGGCATGAGTTCGTCATGTTTTGTCTGGAGAAAAATTTGGGCGGGCTGGAAAATCTCTCCTTAATTCCCGGAAATGTAGGAACCTCTCCCATGCAGAACATCGGAGCTTATGGAACGGAGATCAAAGATGTTTTTTACAATTGTAAAGTTTTAAATCTTGAAACGCTGGAAATTGAAGCTTTTGACCTTGAAAAATGCAGATTCGGTTACAGAGATTCTATTTTCAAGCAGGAAGGTAAAGGTAAATATGTTATTCTTGAGGTAACTTTTCAACTCACTACAAAAAATCATCAGATCAAAACAGAATACGGCGCCATAAAATCGGAACTTGAAAACTTAGGTATTGAAAACCCAACGATTCAGGATGTTTCCAGAGCGGTCATCAACATCCGTCAAAGCAAATTACCGGATCCGAAACAAACAGGAAATGCCGGAAGCTTTTTCAAAAATCCGACTATTCCTTTAGCTCAGTTTGAAAAATTACAAAAGAAATTCAACAATATTCCGGGATATCTGAACGGAGATTTTGTAAAAGTCCCGGCTGGCTGGCTCATCGAACAATGCGGCTGGAAAGGAAAACAGATCGGAAATGTAGCTTCCCACACATTACAGGCTTTGGTAATTGTAAACGCAACCGGAAACGCAACCGGACAGGAAATTTTTGACTTTTCTACAGAAATCATTAATTCTGTACAGGAAAAATTCGGGATTGAACTGGAAAGGGAGGTGAATGTTATTTAAAGCATATAAGCCTTTATTTTGAGATTTTTACAGGACAATAGCTGTACATTTCTCTGCTTCTGTAAATTCTAATATCAAAAAAAGACTGCTTTTTTGAAAGCAGTCTCCCATTTTATTATTGCTTAGTCAAAATAATTTCTTCTGGCAATGCTTGAGGAATTTCACTATAATAATATTGACAATCATCCGTAATCATATTACTGCCAAAATGCAAATTCCAGTTCAATTTTGTTTTTGTATAATCGGTGAAACTTATTCTTATGTTTCCCGAAGTTCCACACAGATCATTATCAATATATACCAAAGAATAATTATCATCTGCTTTTCTAAATTTTCCACCCCAGATTTTCGCATTATCGTCAGAAAGAAAAGTATTGTCAAAAAGCACTACACCATTCGAATCTAAAACTTTAAATTTTGCAATTAAATTATCTTTATAATATTTTAAATTCTCATTATACTTATTAGTAATTTTTTTAAATGTTATAAAAAGAATTTTATTATCCCAAATTCCTTTCCAAGTTCCTTCATAAGCAGGAAGTTCATTATTGGTGTCTTTAAGATAGGCATTATCAGGAATCTGTGTGAAAGTTCTCAAAGGATATATCTGTGCTGTACAAGAAACTGCTGTGCTAAATAATATAATTAAAATTATATTTTTCATTATTGCTTGGTTAAAACTATCTCTTCGGGCAAAGGTTGTGGAAGTTCTGTAGTATAATAAGGACAATCATCGGTAATTATTTCATTATGGTTATTATACTTCCATTCCAATGTGGTCTTTGTGGGATCGGTAAAACTGATATAAATCGTACCAGTTGTATTACATAAATCTGGATCACTATAAGTTAACATATATCTATTATTCGGAGTGGAAAAAAAACGATTTCCAACTATTTTAGAATTTCCAAAAGATAGATTGGTATTGTCAAACAGGATAGAACCATTAATATTTAATATTTTAAACTTTGCTCTTAAAATATCGTTGTAGTAAGGTCTATTTTCTAAATGAGTAAAATAAGATTTATCTTTTTTTATATAAATGTAAATTATATTGCCACTCCAAGTTCCTTTCCATGTTCCCTCATAGGGTAATAATTCATTGTCTAAGTCCTTAATATATGCATTAGGTGGTACCTCTGTATAAGTTCTCAAAGGATATATCTGTGCTGTACATGAAACTGCTGTGCTAAATAATATAATTAAAAGTATATTTTTCATAATATAATAATGGTTTAATTTTAAGGGCATGGTGTTGTTTTCATTGGATTATCTGCTCCATTATATTCAAGTTTAATCGCACTCCCTGTTGTTTTATCAATGCTATAAACTTCCAATCCGTTGATATTAACTTTTTCTTTTACAAACTGGGTAAATAGTTTTTCAACATCGCTCTGTAATATTGTTCCATCCTCTTTCATAATTTTTGTAAATTCTGTATTATACCAGGTTTTCCAAGAGTTAATTTGATTAGGACCAATACTGTAGCTTCCGTCACCTGAATATTTCAACATATAATTTCCCTGCGAAGTAATTACCATTGCATAAGCATCAAGAATCTTGCCTTTATCCTGTGCATTTCTTACACACGCTGTAAGAAAAGTAACAATGTCTCCCGGAGAAAATATTTTAACGACTCCTTCTTTATCTAGATGTACGTGAATGTATGCAAAATACTTATTACCAATAGGCATTCTAAGCACATCATTAGTGATATTATTGAGAGATTCATAGTTAATTACCGGACCATATGCTACAGCAAAACCGGTTTCCTTTTTTGCTTTGAAAGATTCAGGCTTATCTATTTCATCCAATTTAATATTAAAATTTACATCCTCAACTGTTGCTTTTATTTTACTACACGGTGTCTGTGGTCTTACAACCGGCTCCGTTGGAACACCAATATTACATCCCGTTGGGCTTACCAAGCCTACCTGCGATGGATCTGTAGCAATAGAAGTACAGTCATCAGGCGGTTCTTGTCCTTCTCCACCGACACCGCCGCCTCCACCGCCTCCGCCACTTCCTGTACCTGGGCTGATGTAGTTGTCTTCCTTTTCGGGACCGCAGTTCCACACTCCTGCGGTAAATACCATTGGTTTGGTTTCCGCTGTACAGTTATGCCAGTCAGACATATTAGTTTCGTTGTGAACCGGCTGACCGGTTGATTTATTGATCTGGCTACATCCATAAACAATAGTAACATCAGTCCAGCTGCAGGTAGTTCTTGCATTCATAAGAGAACCTCCCGGGTTAAAAGTACCTTTTGCCAGTTCTGTAATCTTGGTTTTTCCTTTGGTGTTTACCGGCTCTCCATTCAGCAGCTTTTGCTTTTCCAGAGCCGTAAGATTGTAGGTAACTAAAAATTCCTGATAGCTGCCATCGGGAAGCGGAGAAAGCAAAAGGTTTTCCAAGGGTGCATCAGCAGGAGCATTGTCCCGGGCAATATGAAAGGTATAGGTGTGATAGTTGGCTCCGTTCTCTATATAGATAACATGATCCGTATCAATAGAAACTCCGTTTCCGTAATTCACCACTTTACCATGCACATTCATCTTGGTAAAGCCTTTCAATGCATTTTCTGCTTTATCAATTTCTGTGAGAAGTTGGGTTTTGTGCTTAGATTCGTTAAGGGAAATTCTTTTAGAAGTCAGTCGCAAGCCGGTGTTGCCATGCGCTTCTTCTTCATTGTGAAATTCTTCGGTGCGGCAGGAGAATGCTGAGACACCGACCAGGAACATCAGGCAGAACCTGAGGAATAAATGTTTTTTCATCATGTGCTGAAAAATTTTAATGGTTAAAGATATAAATTATTTGGAAATCAAAAACAATTTGATTATCAGTTTTCAAAAATAATCTGTGCAAAACAACTCCACAACAACCATTAGTTATAAAATCAACAACCTTTGGTTGTCATTTTAAAAAATAGTATTTTAGCGTTTAAAATAAAAAATCATGGGTTTAGACACTAAACTTCGCAAGCTGAGAGAGCAGAAAGGCTGGTCTCAAATGGATGTAGCACATCAACTGGATATTTCGCAATCTGCCTACAACAAGTGGGAAGCAGGTCAGGCAAAACCCACGCTGCCAAACCTTCAGAAACTGGCTGAAATTTTTGAAGTTGATTTTTTAGATTTAGTTCAGGATCAAATTCCTAATTTGGATTTATCCAATGCAAAATTTGAAGGAAGCTCATATATCGTTAATTCTTTTGATTCTACTATATATATCCATTCACAAGAAACAATTAACAAGATGCTTGAAAACCAAAAGGAAATGGCAAAATTGATGGAAAGCCAAAGCAAGCTGATAGAAACTCTTTTGAAAAATAAAACTTCTGAATAGACACAAACCTAACAGAATTATAATCATTTTATAAACTATACACAAATATGAAAATCGCCATCATCGGAGCCGGAAACATGGGCTTATCTTTTTCTAAATCATTTCTGAAATATGAACTGATAAAACCTGAAAACCTTCATCTGGTTACAAGAAATATTTCAAAAATCCCCAAAATAAAAGAAGAGTTCCCAAAGTCTGAAATCTCTGTATTTGAAGAAGTAAAGAATCTGGATGCAGATTTAGTTATCATCGCCGTAAAGCCTCAGGATTTCCCAAACGTAGCGGAAAATTTTCAGTTTCAGTTAAAAGAAAATCAGATGATTTTGTCAATTATGGCTGGAATTAAGATCGAAAAAATTCAGAAATTTTTAAACCATCCTTTGGTGGTAAGAGCTATGCCCAACTCTCCTACTCTTTTGGGAATGGGAATTACCGGCTACACTGCAGCTCAGGGAATTTCTTTCAGTCAGCTAATCAATATAGAAAGACTGCTCAATTCAACAGGAAGATCAGTTTACCTCGAAAACGAAGAACTTCTGGACGGTGTTACTGCACTTTCCGGAAGCGGTCCTGCGTATTTTTATTATATTGTTGATGCCATGATCAAAGCAGGTACAGAAATGGGAATTGATGAAAACCTGTCAAAGCTTTTTGTAAAACAAACCATGTTGGGAGCTTATCATCTCATCAATAATTCTGAAAAAAATCTTGAAGAACTGATAAAAGATGTTGCTTCAAAAGGCGGAACAACAGAAGCCGCTCTGAAAACCTTTAACGAAAACCACCTGAAAGATATTTTACTGAACGGAATTTTAAATGCAGAAAAGCGGGCAAAGCAATTGAATGGATAATTTATTTTAAGTTGAAATAAAAGTCTCTCGCAGCTCTTAATAAATTTTAACGTGAAAAATCTGCAAAAGACTAATATCAGCATCATTAATAAACAGACACAGAATAATGGGACTTAAAGACTTTATCTTCGGAAAACCGACAAAAATTGAAAATGAATTTTTTGGAACAATGCTCTTTCTAAAAGATAAAAAAGACAAATTTAAAAGTTATTTTGAGTGCAGACGACAATTTATTCCTTCAAACAAAATAATAGAAATTTGTATTAACGGAAATCTAAATGATTCCGTACAAAAACAAATTGATTTTTTCAAAAGTATTGAGGACAATTATTCTGTAATTACAAAGGTAATTTCACCTCTAATTGAAGATGAGTTTTGAAACTGGAAAGAAGACTTTAAAATAAATGACTTTCAAAAGGAATTTGAACCAGTTTATCTAAGGTTACCAAGATGTGAAAACAAACCAATAGTTTGGGAAATTGCCTTTGAATCTTATCACGATAGAAATCACACTTTTACTTTAACAATGTCAGACTTTAACGCAAAAGAAATATTAATTGACGGGTAAAATCATTAATATCACAGGCGTTTAGTAAAATATTATCTTTATTTTAAACTATCAGATTTCCAAAAATTTGTAAATCTGATCTCAAGCATTTTCCTGAGCTGCCATCCTAAAAATACTCCAAAAGTATTTAGGATAATATCATCTACCTCAAAAATCCCCAGTCTTGTAAAATACTGAAGAGCCTCTACAATTGTAATCGCAGAAATAAAAACAAAAAGATTGTTTTTCAGATCAGTAAACCTGGGAAAAACCCATCCCAGAAAACCAAAAGGAATAAACATGACTACATTCCCCAAAACTATTTTAATGATATCAGACCAGCGAATTGTATTTTCTATAAAATTCAGTGTCGCCAATACGGGTTCTACCCTTATCAGATTATCATCATACTGCGTTCTCCCCATTCCCAAAAACATCAGGTATAGAAGAAACAACGTATAAGGAACAATCATTATTTTATAAATTTTCTTTAACATCAATCACAAAAATATTCATTTCAAAAATAGTAAATTTGTGTATTAAAATATTTGAATGAAATACCTATTGCTTACGTTGATTTCAGCGATGCTGCTTTCTGTATCCTGGCCGACTTACGGAATCCCGTTTTTTATATTTACAGCTTTGGTTCCCCTTCTGATGATGGAACACGGTGTTTCAAAATTCTCAGATTACAAAAGAAAAAGCTGGATGGTTTTCGGGCTTTCATATCTGTGCTTTGTCATCTGGAATGTGGTTACAACAGGCTGGCTTTACGGTTCAAAAAATCCTGACGGCAGCCATTCAATGATGGCGGTTTTGTTTCCGGTTCTGGTAAATTCATTCTTATATTCTTTGGTTTTCCAATGCTATCACTGGTATAAAAACGCACAGGGAACCTATTGGGGACTGGCTTTTTTTGTAGCAATATGGATGTGCTTTGAAAAATTTCATCTTAATTGGGAATTGACGTGGCCATGGCTGAATCTGGGCAATGTTTTTTCAGATTACCCTAAAGTTATTCAATGGTACGATACATTGGGAGCAACCGGCGGAAGTTTCTGGATCTTACTCATAAATGTTTTAATTTTCTATACCGTAAGAATCTGGGAAGCAGGACGAAAGAGAAAAAGCTTAATCATTAATGCATCAATTGTGACCGTTATTATCGGTCTCCCAATGATTATTTCTACCATCAAATATAATCAGTTTGACGAAAAACCTATTGGAGAAGTAAATGTTTTGCTGCTTCAGCCAGATCTTAATCCTTACGGAGAAAAATATTCCAAAGACAGCATTACCATTCTTAAAGAACTTCTCGCTTTAGCAGAAAATAATTCAAAAGGAAAAATTGATTATTATATTGCTCCCGAAACAGCCATTCCGGGACGCGGATCTATTTCTGAAACAGCTTTTGAAAAAAGTGAACTGCTCAACAGCGTAAAAGACTTCCTTTCAAAACACCCGCAATCTGTTTTTGCAACAGGAATTTCTTCTCATCAATACTTTTTTAATAAAGAAGAATTACCAAAAGATGCTTATCAAATCAACGACAGAGTCTGGGTAGAAAGCTACAACTCTGCAGTGCAGATTATACCAAACCAAAAGGTAGAAGTTTACCACAAAGGAAAACTTGTTCCCGGTGTTGAAATATTTCCTTACATGAATGTTCTGAAGCCTCTTTTGGGTGACGCTATGATCAATCTGGGTGGAACTGTAGCCTCATTGGGAACAGATAAAGAAAGAGTTGCCTTTAAAAACCCTTTCAATAAAGGAAAATTAGCTCCTATCATCTGTTATGAAAGTATTTACGGTGAATTTACCACAGAATACGTGAAAAAAGGTGCCAATTTTCTGGCTATTATGACCAACGATTCCTGGTGGGGCGTCACAGAAGGTCACAGGCAGCTTCTTTCCTATGCAAAACTCAGAGCTATTGAAACCCGAAGAGAAATTGCCCGGTCTGCCAACAGCGGAATTTCGGCTCATATCAGTGCAAAAGGAGAAATACTTGAAGATACTTTTTACGGCGATCAAACCGCTTTATTTGCCAAAATAAATCTTTATGAAGGCGAAACTTTTTATGTAAGATCAGGAGATCTGCTTTCTAGGATCTCTATGTTTTCATTAGGATTTTTATTGTTTTATTTTCTGATTAAATGGTTTCAGGATAAAATTCAGAAAAAGAAGAATTAAATTATTTTTAGTCCTGCTACAGATATATTTACTTGAAATACCTTAAAGAAAGGGATCTTTCAAAATATTTCAGCAAATCAGGCTGTAATCACAGATAAATATTACAAAAAATATTAAAGAAAACTTGTCTATCTAAATTTTTCTTTGTTATTTTGCAACCTCAAATATTATACAAATAAGAACATCGAGATATGTCAAGAATTTGCCAGATAACAGGAAAGCGTGCAATGGTTGGTAACAACGTTTCTCACGCTAATAACAAAACGAAGCGTCGTTTTGAAATTAACTTATTGGAGAAGAAATTTTACCTTCCAGAGCAAGATAAGCACGTAACACTAAAAGTTTCTGCTCACGGATTGAGAGTAATTAACAAGATTGGAATCGAGGAAGCTATCGAAAGAGCTACAAGAAACGGATTGATTAAAAAGAACTAAATCATGGCAAAAAAAGGAAACAGAGTTCAAGTAATTCTTGAATGCACAGAGCATAAAGAAAGCGGAATGCCGGGAATGTCTAGATACATTTCTACAAAAAATAAAAAGAACACTACAGAAAGATTGGAATTGAAAAAATACAATCCTGTTCTTAAAAAAGTTACCGTTCACAAAGAAATCAAGTAATTTATAAAACATAATTTACCATGGCAAAGAAAGTAGTAGCAACTCTACAAACCGGGTCAAAAAAAATGACTAAAGTGGTGAAAATGGTGAAGTCATCAAAATCTGATGCTTACATTTTCGAAGAAAAAGTAATGAATGCAGACGAAGTAGACGCTTATTTGAAAAAATAATCATTTACTTTATTTACAATACAAAAACTACTCAGATATTGGGTAGTTTTTTTGTTATCTTTGCTTTTGATACGTCGGATGCTTGATGCCGGATCTTTATAAATATTGAAGCCGCGATTACACAGCCTTTAATATCCTGCATCCAACAATAATTAAATTCCATAATTGACTAAGATGAGTTGGTTTAAAAACATTTTCAAAAAAGAAGAAAAAGAAACTTTAGACAAAGGTTTGGAAAAATCTAATCAGGGGTTCTTTGAAAAAATGACGAAAGCCGTAGTCGGCAAAAGCAAAGTAGATGACGAAGTACTTGATGATCTTGAAGAAATACTTATTGCCTCTGACGTAGGAGCCTCTACCACCATCAAAATCATCGAAAGAATTGAGGAACGTGTTGCCCGAGATAAATATGTGGGTGTAAATGAACTGGATAAAATTCTTCGTGAAGAAATTTCAGGACTTTTACTTGAAAATCCGCACAGAGGAACAGGCAATATTGATGCTTCAAAAAAACCGTACGTTATTATGGTTGTTGGAGTAAACGGCGTAGGCAAAACTACTACCATCGGTAAACTGGCTCATCAGTTTAAGTCTGAAGGCAAAAAAGTAGTTTTAGGAGCAGCAGATACTTTCAGAGCAGCGGCTGTAGACCAGCTTGTGATTTGGAGCGAGAGAGTGGGTGTCCCGATTGTGAAACAGGAAATGGGTTCTGATCCCGCTTCGGTTGCTTTTGATACAGTGCAAAGCGCAGTTGCCCAAAATGCAGATGTAGTAATTATTGACACCGCAGGAAGGCTGCACAATAAAATTAATCTGATGAATGAACTTTCCAAAATCAAAAGAGTGATGCAGAAGGTTATTCCTGATGCTCCACATGAGATTTTATTGGTTTTGGATGGTTCTACCGGTCAGAATGCTTTTGAACAGGCAAAACAATTTACCGCAGCTACAGAAGTAAATGCTTTAGCTGTAACAAAACTAGACGGAACAGCAAAAGGCGGTGTGGTAATCGGTATATCAGATCAGTTCCAGATTCCTGTAAAATATATTGGCGTTGGCGAGAAGATGCAGGATCTTCAACTTTTTAATGGTACAGAGTTTGTAGATTCGTTCTTCAAGAAGAGATAAATTCTTCTGAGAACAAATTTAAACCAACTTTTTAACATTAAAAATTTAAGCTATGGGAATTTTAACATGGATAATTTTCGGACTTATCGCAGGAGCAATCGCAAAAGCACTACACCCCGGTAAAGATCCGGGAGGATGGATCATAACAATCATTATTGGTATTCTGGGAGCAATGCTTGGAGGATGGCTCGGATCAATGATTTTCGGAGTTGATGTTACAGGGTTCAACTTCTCAAGTTTTCTGGTAGCTATCGGAGGTTCAGTTTTATTACTGGCAATTTACAGAATGGTTACAAAAAAGTAATTTAAATACTTTATAAAAATAATCCCGATTTGAAATTCAAACCGGGATTGTTTTTTTATTTATTTGATATTAATCTTGTAAGGCATCTCCATTTTCACCTCAGATTTTAATTTTTCATCAGTAAGCTGCTGCAATATTTCATAATTGGCTTTTCCAATTTTATTCTTAATTAATTTTGCAGAAATATCATCTTCATTCATATTACTGAAAAACTGCTCAAATGCACTTACTTCTTTCGGATAAGAAGATACTTTATAAGATTTTAAATTAGCTTTCTGAGCCGCAAATCTCACTGCATCCTGAAGAGACCCCAATTCATCGACCAGACCAATCTCTTTAGCACGTGTTCCGCTCCACACTCTTCCTCCACCTACATTATCTACCTGCTCAAAAGTTTTATTTCTGTTTTGAGTTACAAAATGTACAAACCTTTTATAAGTACCTTCCACACTTCTCGTCATCAGATTTACTCCATAAGGTGTAAGACCATGAAGAGAAGAATAATAAGCTGAATTGGCATTAGTGGAAACAATATCTGAACGCACTCCGTTTTTATTAGCAATATCTTTGAAATAAGGAAGGACACCAAATACACCAATTGATCCTGTAAGAGTATTAGGTTCAGAATAAATTTTATCTGCTGCCATTGCAATGTAGTAACCGCCGGAAGCAGCATAATCACCAAACGAAACAATTAAAGGCTTCTTTTTCTTCAATTGCTGAAGCTCAAAAAGAATTTCATCAGACGCATTTGCACTTCCGCCGGGAGAATTGATTCTTAGAACAACCGCCTTTACTTTTTTATCTTCCTGTAATTCTTTTATGTATTTAATATATTTTTCAGAATAAATCTGGTTGTATTCATTACCACTGTTTATAGAACCGGAAGCATACAAGATTGCTACTTTTTCATTATCTGAATCTTTATCTTTAAAAGAATCTACATATTTATGTAATGTAATTTTATTAAGCTTATCTTTTTCTTTCAGAGCAAGCTTTTTACGGATAATGTTATCATATTCAGTTTTCTGGATCAGTTTATCTGCCAGTTTATATTTCACAGTAAGATCAGGAATCATACCATAAAGACTGTCAACAACCATTCTGAAATCTTCTGTGTTCATTTTTCTGGATACAGCGATCTTAGAAGAAGTGTTACCCCAAATATCATTTAAAAGTGTACTTAACTGTTCTTGATTTTCAGGTGAAATATCATTTCTTAAGAAGGGCTCAACCGCAGATTTAAATTTTCCGTGACGAATAACTTCAATCCCTATTCCATATTTTTCAGCAAAATCTTTAAAAAAAGTAACTTCCGTAGAAAGTCCTTTTAGTTCAATTCCACCAGCAGGATTCAGATAATATTCATCAGCAACAGAACCCAGATAATAAGAAGCCTGAGAAACCGCATTTCCGTAAGCATAAACAAATTTTCCGGTTTTTTTGAAGTCTTCAATAGCGGATCTTAAGTCATCTATATGAGTAATACCTGCATTCAGATTATCAACCTCTATACTTATTCCTTTTATGTTATCATCGGTTTTAGCTTTCTGAATGGCTTCTATAGCATCATAAATAAGAATATTTGTGCTTTTGCTGTTAATATCAAAAATACTTTGCTGCTCTTCTGTAGGACTATCTATAATATCTGTTTTAAGATTAATAGTCAGAACAGAATTTTTCTTCACCGTTACAGATTCTTTATTGCTCATTGATCCGAAAGCAATCATTACCACAAAAAAGAAGAAAAATACGAAGCATAGTATAAAAATAGCTACTATATTTGCTAATACATTTTTAAAGAAACTCTTCATAAATAATCATTTTTCAATATGTCGCAACATACAGCAGTTTTGTTACTCGGAAGTAACATTGGTGATACAAAAAATAATATTGATGAGGCTTTGGAAGCAATATCACAGGACAATATAATATTAAAAAAAAGTGAATATTTAATATCTGAACCGGTAGAGTTTGTCAGTTCTAATATTTTTTGTAATATTGCAACGATAATACAGACTCATTTATCACCCGTTCAACTGCTTGATTATGTGAAAAAAATTGAGATAAGTATGGGTCGAAAAAACGACTCGTCGGTCACAAAAATTTATACAGACAGGGTAATTGACATTGATATTGTAAAGTTTAATGAATTGAAATTCTCATCAGAAAGATTAGAAATCCCTCACAAGAGACATCTTAACGATAGAGAATTTTCCAAATTTTTATTAAAAGATATTATTTAAAAAACAACACATAAAACATATTGTATGAAATTAGGTTTATTATTATTGGCTACATTGCCTATTGCTACTTATGCGCAGGACAGTATTGCCGTAAATTCTACTAATGAATTTCCTAATACATTCTCATCGGGATCCGCAAACATTCAGAAATTTGACAACAAAGCCAGAAGATTTAACGACTGGTCTATATCTGTAGGAGGAGGTCCTGCATTTATGGCTTTTGCTGATCTTACTTCTTTTTATGATCGCAAAATTAACTGGGGCTGGAATGCTTATGTAAGTCTTGACAAACAGATTTCCCATACTTTTGGATTGAGTTTACAGTACCAAATGGGTAAAACAAACCAAAGAGGAATGTTACCCAACAACCCCGCTGCAGGAGTTGCTAATGCGTGGACGGAATTTAAGCAGGTTTCAATATTAGGAGATGTAAACCTCTCTAACCTTCTTAGACGTGTAGATAATCATTCACCATACAGATGGGCTTTACATGGTTATGCGGGAATTGGCTTCATGGGTTATAACACAGAACTCATCGACAATGATGCCTCAAGATGGAGTACAAACCCTCCAAGAATTCCCATACTAGTTGATCAAAAACTTGGTATCGAATCCTTTTTTATGCAGGCTGGTGTAGGATTGAAATATAAAATCTCCAGACTTATAGATATTGAAGGAAGAGTAATGTACCTTAATAGTTTTGATGAAGAATTTGATGGCGGTGGTCTGGGAAGAGAATTCGAAGGGGCAAACGGTTATAGAATTAATTACAATACAATCAATGATTCTTATTCGGACTCAATGCTCTCATTCAATTTAGGTCTTTCATTTAAACTGGGAAAACATATTTCTCATCTCGCATGGCACGACCCTTTACAAGAGGCATATTACAGAGCTAATGTTTTAGAAAATACATCAACAGAATTAGTTGTTTGTGAAAAAGGAGATAACGACAATGATGGTGTATGTGATGACTGGGATCGTGAACTCAATACTCCTGCTGGAGCAAGAGTTGACGGAGCAGGTGTAGCCTTAGATATGGATTTAGATGGTGTAATTGACCTATATGACAAATGTGTAACAGTTCCTGGTCCTGTTGATAACCAAGGATGTCCTACTACTCCAGTTGTACAGAATGTGGCTCCCACAATCGAAGAAACAATCAATCAAGATTTTGAAGGAATTGAATTTGAATTAAATGGTGACAAAATAAGACCACAATCTTTTGATAAGTTAAACCATGCTGTTGAAGTTATCAAAACTTTAGATAAAAATACTCAATACTTAGTTATTGGTGCTACAGATACAAGAGGTTCAGAAAAATATAATCAGACACTATCTCAAAAAAGAGCTAATGCTGTTGTTTCTTATCTTACAGGTAAAGGCGTTCCAGCAGGTATGTTAATCCCCGAGGGTCGTGGAAAATCTGATTTGAAATATCCTGAATGTGATCCTGCTACAAAATGTCCTGAGTGGAAAAATGAAGCAAACCGCAGAGTTTATTTTAAATCTAAATAACAATTATTTAATTAACTAAATAAAAAATACACTATGAAATTAAGTTTAGCCATTGTTGCATTAGCTCTAGCTGTACCTACGGCAAGTTATGCACAAGATTCAATAATGGTAGTATCTAATGATACTTATCCCAATACATTCTCATCCGGATCTGCCAATGTATCTCCTTTTACACAAAAATCGAAAAGGTTTAATGACTGGGCAATTTCTGCCGGAGCGGGTGTTCCATTACTTCAGTCAGGAGATTTAACTTCTATTAAAAACGGTAACGGTAAAAACCTTTTTGGGTATTCTGCCTATATAAGTGTTGATAAAGCCATTACTCATGCTTTTGGTATCAATTTACAGTATGACAGAGGAGAAACAAGACAAGGTTGGTTCAATACAAAAGATTCTGCTCCTGCGGGTTCAACTTATCAACAGGTAGGTGCAAGAACTCAGTATGATGCAATCTCTTTGTTAGGTGATATTAACTTTTCAAATTTATTAAGAAGAGTTGATAACAAATCTACTTTCAGATGGGCATTACATGGTTATGCAGGTATTGGAACTTTAGCATATAGAGCTTATCAAAAAGATCTTAATGGTCAGAGATTAGCCACAGAAGTAAAACCTTTCAAATTAGGATCATTCTTTGGACAAGCAGGAGCTGGTCTTAAATTTAAAGTAAACAGAAGATTAGATCTTGAAACAAGATTAATGTATGTCTACACAGGTGATGATGAATTTGACGGTGGTGGTGCACAATATAGCTCTATCAATAAGAGAGAAGACCAGATTTCAGATAACTTCTTTAATGCAACTTTAGGTCTGTCTTTGAAGCTAGGAAAACATGAATCTCACTTGATGTGGCATGACCCGCTACAAGAAATGTACTATAAGCTTGATGTTTTGGCTGACAAAAATCAGGATATTGAAGTTTGTAAAAAAGGTGATGCAGATAATGATGGTGTGTGTGATGACTGGGACAGACAGCTTGATACTCCTGCAGGAGCAAGAGTTGATGGTGCTGGTGTAGCTCTTGATACAGATTTAGATGGTGTAATTGATCTTTATGACAAATGTGTAACTGTACCTGGACCAGTTGAAAATCAAGGTTGCCCATTAACTCCTGAACCATTACCAAATAATGGTGGGGTTACGATAAGTGAAATGAATCTTGAAGGAATTGAATTTGATTTAAATTCTGACAGAATTTTACCAAATAATACTCCGATTCTAAACAATGCAGTAAATTATATTAATTCATCTAATGGTTCGTATACGGTAATTGGAGCGACTGATACCAGAGCTTCTGATGCATATAACCAAAAACTTTCCGAAAGAAGAGCAAACAGCGTTAAAAGCTATTTAATCAAAAACGGAGTTGATGCTTCTAAGCTGAATGCAGTAGGAAGAGGTGAAAAAGACCTTAAATATCCTGAATGTGACCCGGCTACAAAATGTCCTGAATGGAAAAACAGAGCAAACAGAAGAGTTTATTTTGAAGCTAAATAATAAACTATAGTATTATAGAAAGTCACGCAATGCGTGGCTTTTTTTGTTTAAATACTTTCCTTACATTTACTTATGATTTCTTCTCAAGATTTTAATGAATTGAAAAATAAAACCCTCAAGCATTTCTGGGGTTATGATCATTTCCGCAATACTCAGGAACAAATTATAGATTCTATTATACAGAGAAAAGATACACTTGTTCTGCTTCCTACAGGCGCAGGAAAATCACTTTGTTATCAGTTACCTGCACTTTTGCAACATGGAACCTGTCTGGTAATTTCACCTTTACTGGCATTAATGAAAGATCAGGTAAATCAGTTAAAATTCAGAGGAATTGAAGCAGAATATCTGAGTTCTGAGCTTGATGAATTTGATGCTGAAATAATTTACAATCGATGCAAAGATGGCTTAACAAAGTTACTTTACATTTCTCCTGAAAGATTAACCAATAGACAATTTGTACAAAACATTGAAGAAATATCACTTTCTTTTATTGCAGTGGATGAAGCGCACTGCATTTCAGAATGGGGACAAGATTTTAGACCTAGCTATCAGAACATAAAAGATTTTAGGAAGAATAATCCTGAAATTCCATGTTTAGCATTAACAGCTACTGCAACACCCAAAGTTTTAAATGAAATAAAAAATAAACTTGAGCTTAAGAATCCTAATGTATTTCAGAAAAGCTTCAAAAGAGACAATATTAAAATCTTTATAGAAGAAATTTCAGATAAATATCAAAAGGTTTTTAATATTCTGAAATATGCTAAAGAATCCGGAATTATCTATGTAAGAACAAGAAAAGAAGCCGAGTTACTTACAAAATATCTGCATCGAAATAAGATACAGAATGTAGACTATTACCATGCCGGTCTTACTGCCAAAGAAAAACACGAAAGACAAAATTTTTGGAATAACAGTGATGAGAATGTATTGATCTCTACCAACGCTTTCGGAATGGGTATTGATAAAGACAACGTCCGTTTTGTAATTCACTTCTCACCTTCACAGTCAATAGAAAATTATTATCAGGAAATTGGTCGTGCCGGAAGAGATGGTAAAAAAAGTTTTGCTTTTCTGTTATGGAATCAACAGGAGCTATCAAATTTCGATCAGATTTTAAAAAATCAGATTCCTAATAAAGCAGAATTTCTAAAGATTATCAGCTATTTATACTCAAAATTTCAGATCGCAGAGTTTGAACTTCCTGAAAAAGTTTTTCAGCTCAACACAACTGGCATACAGAATTTTACAAAATTATCAACGGCAAAAATCAAGAATGTACTCAATTTCCTGCATACACAGGAGATTATTTACTATAATAACAACAAAAGCTTATCTTCTGTAGAGCTTTTGATCAATCATTCTGAAATAGATCAGCTTCCTTCAAAAGATGCTTATTTTATTGAATTACTTCTTCGCTCACTTTCAGGGATTACAAGTCATAAAATAATGTTTAGTGAACAAAATCTGAGCAGTAAAATTGGTGTCAGTGTTCATTTAATCAAAGAAAGATTAAAAGAAATGCAGCAAAAAAACTATCTGGAATATATTGATGGTGCTTTAGCGAGTATCAAATTTCTAAAACCCAGAGATGAAAGAGCTAATAGTGGAATATACTGGAAACTTTTCGAACACATCCAGAAAAATAAAATCCAGAAATGGGAAGAAATGAAGTTTTTAGTAGAAGATACCAAATACTGCAAGATAAAACTTATCCTGTCCTATTTTGGAGAAAAAAATTCAAAAAACTGTGGTCAATGTACTGTCTGTGAAAAAAATAAACAATCAATATTCGGAAAGAATATTTCTGAAGAAATCATCCGGGTACTAAGCAAAAAACCTTCAACTATAGAGGAAATTTCTATTCAGCTGCAGTTCCATTCTAAAGAAAACATTCTTGAGCATTTAATTTATCTTCTGGATTCAGGAAAAGTAAAAATGCTCAATTTTAAAACTTATGCTTTGACATAGTTTTTAATGATAAATAAATTTAAAATTTAGAACCGATCATTTTTTCCTTATAATAAGGAACTTTATCTTTGTACAATGAAATCACTGAAAGTAGTATTTTTAGGCACTCCCGAGTTTGCAAAACATACATTGAAAGCCATTCACAAATCTCATCACCAAGTTGTGGGTGTCGTAACTGTTGCCGATAAAGCCAGTGGACGAGGACAAAAAATAAACCAATCACCTGTCAAAATTTTTGCGGTTGAAAATAACATTCCCGTTTTTCAGCCTGAAAAATTAAGAAATCCGGAATTTTTAGACGAACTGAAAAAATTAGAAGCTGATATTTTCGTAGTAGTTGCATTCAGAATGATGCCAAAAGTTCTATTTGAGATGCCTAAAATGGGAACCTTCAATCTTCATGCATCACTTTTGCCAGATTACAGAGGTGCTGCACCTATTAATTATGCTGTTATAAATGGTGAACAAAAAACAGGAGTAACTACTTTTTTTATTAATGAAAAAATAGATGAAGGAAATATTCTACTACAGCAGGAACTTACTATTTTGCCCGATGAGAATGCAGGAAGCCTTCATGATAGATTGATGTTGATCGGAGCTGATCTTATCATAAAAACGCTTGATGGTCTTGCCGAAAACTCAATTACAGAAAAAGCACAGCCAGAGGTTAGTAACCCTAAAAATGCCTTTAAGATTTTCAAAGAAGATACAAAAATCAATTGGAAGAAAAGTTCTAAAGAAATCCATCAATTTATTCTAGGAATGTCTCCATACCCTGCTGCTTTTACAATTTTAAAAATTTCTGAAGAAGATAAAAGCTTAAAAATATTTTCAGGAAAATATGAAATTGCCGATCATCACAAAGAAAGCGGAAGTTTAGAAATTTCAAAAAACGAGTTTAAGATCTATACTACAGATGGAGTATATTTTCCACTAGAAGTACAATTAGAAGGCAAAAAAAGAATGAATTTAAAAGATTTTCTAAACGGCTTTAGAAATTTTGATGAAATCAAATTAGCTTAATAGTATCTTTTCTTTTAACTTGATAGAGAAACCAATTCCATTCTTTTCCTATTAATAAATAATCTTAGAGTAATAGCTTTTTACTAAAAATTTCAAGTAATGTATATCCGCTTTGTCATCAAGGCGGTTTTTTTGGGATTAATACTGTTTTTGAGTGTTTATACTACTTGATAAAGAATCTAATTTCAGATAAATCCATGCTATAGAAAATGTCCAATAATATATTACATAATCTCACTTTCATTCAAGGTTTTCCATTAAACTCACTAAGCCTTTTAAACTTCAATAAATCTTGGTTTAAACTTTTGGAAGGTGTGTAATCCGTTTCCGGCAGTATCGTTGTTTCAATAGTTTTGAACAGGAGAATAG
>NZ_JBVYOF010000014.1:0-74074 GCF_056133985.1 Chryseobacterium sp. L12
TAAATCTCTTCAATACCCAATTTTTCTTCTGACAGTTTGATTAGATTTAATAGTTTTCATGGTTTCAATCTATGTTCGTAATCGTCAGCATTCCATAATTGGAAATTGACAACTTTTTCATTTCTAATCGTTCCACCACAATCAATGAAGTGTTTTGTAACAACACCTATTTCTGTAACGTGGAAGTGTTCCGGTACAAATGTTCCGTTCTCTAATTGAAATTCAACATTCTCTAATGCTGGTAAGATTTCTTTGATTTTTGATAGTTTCATATTAACTGAATTTTAAGTAGTACAATAAATGTTATATTGCAATATAACGATGTTAAATATTAAAAAAATGCTATGAGCAGCACTTGGTTACTTTTACCTCCTGATTGAAAAACGCATTAAATTCCTCTTGAATTTCATTCCATACTTTTTCATCAATACAATAGCAAACAGATTTTCCCTCAATGGTTCCCTGAACGATACCGATGTTTTTTAATTCCTTTAGATGTTGTGAAATGGTTGCCTGTGCCAACCCTAATTCCTCAACCAAATCGTTACAGATGCAGACATCTTGATTGATGATATATTGAAGTATAGCAATCCTTGCAGGATGTGCCAAAACTTTAAATCGAGAAGCCAGCTTATTCTGTTGGTCTGTAAATATTTCTGATTTGGTAAGTCCCATTAGTTTACATTTTTACATCGCAATATTACGATAATAAATTTAAACACAAAAGTAGTTTATGAAAAAATATTCAAATCTTAATTCTTTTCAAGTTTCTATTTCAATTTACTAAGTGGTAAAACCCTACCTCTCAAAGCCAAACCCTGCCACTTCTGCAAAGGGGCTTATCTACTGCTATAATTTTAGGCTTCAAGCAAAATTCTAAACAAAAATTATAGTATGGATACACAGCAAAAAGACTTATCGTATTTCAGGTTACGACTGCAAGAATTATTAAACACCAGCTTCCCCGAAAAGGCAAACGACCAAAAATTTATTGAGCAACGTTCTTCGTGGGCTGCCAATGCCTACGAGGGTGCTTTTAGTTCGGGAAACGCCATTGAGCAATGCAACGAAATAGCCAATTACATTCTTTTTGAGGGCTTGCACTTCTCCAAATTCGATACGGTTTTTCAAGTCGTATGCAATGAGTTCGATACCCTAATGGCAGACGAGGAACTGCGACCGTTCGCCCTTAAAATGTTTCCCATTTGTGAGCCTGTTTTCTCCGGCTATGAACTAACCGATGACTTCGCATACGGTTATGAGTTTGACCTGCTCTATACCGAAATAACCGGAACCATCGCAATATGGATAGAGGAAAATGGGCTTCAGTAAAAAGCAACATCTCCAACAGAACATTGATGCCCTGCGAATTGCTTTTAAACTGGAAAAGGAGAAACGGCAAGCCACTGTAGGCGAAAGACTGTCAATGATGCGTTATAGCGGATTTGGCGGTCTTAAATTCGTGTTGAACCCCATAGCAAACGAAATAGACATCAACAATTGGAGAAAGACAGAACACGACCTTTTCCCGATTACGCAGGAACTCCACCAACTGCTCAAAGAAAATTCAGAAGACGAAAAGCAATACCACAGGTATGTGGACAGTATGAAGAGCTCTGTACTGACGGCTTTTTATACACCGCCACAGGTCATAGATACTATTTCCACAACCTTGCGTGATAGCGGTCTGAACATTGATAAATTTCTCGACCCCTCCGCAGGTATCGGCTCATTCGTACAATCCTTTTCGGAAAATCAAAAAGCCAGTGTTACCGCCTATGAAAAGGATTTGCTCACAGGCAAGATTTTAAAGCAGCTTTATCCCGAAAGCAATATCCGTGTAAGTGGCTTTGAGGAAATTCCCGAAAAGGAACAAAACAGCTATGATGTAATCGCCAGCAACATACCGTTTGGAGATACTTCCGTTTTCGACCTTTCCTATTCCCGCAACAAAGACAGCGCAAAAGTACAGGCAGCTCGAAGCATACATAATTACTTCTTTCTGAAAGGTGCTGATATGCTTCGTGAAGGCGGTTTGTTGGTTTACATTACTTCTCAAGGGATTTTAAATAGCCCGAAGAATGAGCCTATTCGCAGGGCATTAATGGAGGATAACAATTTGGTTTCGGTGGTCAGATTGCCCAACAATTTGTTTACCGAATATGCAGGTACTGAAGTTGGCAGTGATTTGATTATCCTTCAAAAAAATACAGCAAAGGAGAAACTTACTGAAATTGAAGAACTTTTTTGTCAAAGCAAACCAACGGAATTTAATACAATTGGTAACGCTTACTTTCAAGACAACTCGAGAATTGTTTATACCAACCAAAAACTTGATACCGACCCTTACGGAAAACCAGCACTCATTTATACACATAAGGACGGATTTGATGGAATTGCCAAAGACCTCAAACAAATGCTTTCCGAAGATTTTGGCAAGCACCTGAATTTAGGCTTGTACAGAGGCGAACGCAACAATGAACCTATTATCCAAATTCCAATTGAGCCAAAAATAACTTCTCCAAATATCGAAACCGTCATCACTCAGGGAAGCGCTCAAGAATTAAAACAGTTAAGCATTTTCGACTTATTTGAAAATGTGAATGAACCTGTAACGGTAATTGTTCCTCCTAAAACGACTACACCAACCAAAAGGCAAAACGCTAAAAAAAGCAGCCGTACCAACGGTCGCCAAGCCAACCTATTCAGTAGTGTGCAACAATCTTATATACCTTCTGTTGCTAATAGTTCTGAGAATGTAATTACATCAAACTATAGCAAAAAACAGGAAGTTATTGGTGACCTGTTTTCAAGTTTAGACGGAAATGACCAAGTTACTCAACCAGCAGTTCCCGAAAATATTCCTGAACCTGTAATATTTAGCGGCGAACTTCAATCATTCCACCGAAACGATTGCCTTGTTGTGGATAATGGTTGGGTCGGTCATTTGCAAGATGTAGACAATTCAAATGGTAAAGCAGTTTTCCATCCTTTGCGATTGCCCACTTTACAGAACGCAAGAGCCGAAGCATACATTGCCGTCCGTGATGTTTACCAAGAACTTTACAATAAAGAGGCAAAATTTCATACCGAACAAAAAGGAGAAAGAGAAAACCTTAACCAATTATACGATGTTTTTATCAAAAAGTATGGCAATCTCAATAGTGCGGATAATATCAAACTTATAAAAACGGATAGTTCCGGTAAGGAAATTCCTTATTTGGAGCGTGTTGTTGGCGGTGTGGTGCACAAAGCGGATATATTCAGCCGTCCAGTAAGTTTTTCTACCATAACCATAGCAACGGATAATCCCGAAGAAGCTTTAGCGGCTTCATTGAATAAATATGGTAGCGTGGATTTGAATTATATGTCTGAAATCAGCGGTATGGCTGACGATGCTTTGAAAGAAGCCTTACACGGTCGCATTTTCTACAATCCATTACAAAAGGAATATGAAATATCCGAACGATGGATTGCTGGCAACGTAGTGGAGAAAGCCCAAGAAGTCAAATCGTATCTCGAACGCAATCCCGATGATACCGAAGCTAAAGCAAGCCTTACCGTTTTGGAAGAAGCCCGACCAAGAAGAATTGAGTTTGAAGAACTCGATTTTAACCTCGGTGAACGTTGGATGCCAACAGGAATTTATGCTCGTTTTGCTTCGCACTTGTTCGATACAGATGTAGTTATCCATTATTCCGAAAGCTCTGATGATTATTCTGTAAAATGTAATCGAGGGAATTTGCATATATGGGAGAAATATGCCGTCAAATCAGAAAGCAGAACGTTTGATGGAATTGCATTGCTAAAACACGCTCTCGTTAACACCACGCCCGACATTACTAAAAAAATTACAGTAGAGGGACAAGAGGTTAAAGTACGGGATATGGAAGCCATCCAAATGGCGAATACCAAAATTGATGAAATCCGTACTGCTTTTTCGGAATGGCTTCACGCCCAAAATGATGAGTTTAAAAACAGGCTGACCGACCAATACAATGATACTTTCAATTGTTTCGTTCGACCAAATTATGACGGAAGCCATCAGGACTTTCCGGGATTAGACCGTAAGGCTTTAGGCATTGAAGACTTATATTCGAGCCAAAAAGACACTGTTTGGATGATAAAACTGAACAACGGTGCTATTTGCGACCACGAAGTTGGTGCAGGAAAAACATTGGTAATGTGTACCGCAGCACAGGAAATTAAACGTTTGGGATTAGCCCATAAACCAATGATTATCGGGCTGAAAAGTAATGTTCACGAAATTGCTGAAGCCTACCGCACTGCTTATCCTCACGCTAAAATTCTGTTTCCGGGCAAAGAAGATTTTACACCTCAAAAACGTCTGAGGATTTTTGGCGATATTAAAAACAACGATTGGGATTGCGTCATCCTCACGCACGACCAATTCGGGATGATACCGCAATCGTCCGAAATGCAAAAAGAAATTCTACAAATTGAGTTAGATAGCGTAGAACGAAACCTCGATGCGTTGCAATCGCAGGGCAAAGAAGTTACCAGAGGAATGCTTGCCGGAGTAATCAAACGAAAAGAAAACCTTGAAGTAAAACTAAAAACTCTGCAACACGATATTGATAATCGCAAAGATGATGTGGTTGATTTTAAGATGATGGGCATTGACCATTTGTTTGTGGACGAAAGCCATCAATTCAAAAATCTGATGTTTAATACAAGGCATTCAAGGGTTGCAGGATTGGGAAATGTGGACGGAAGCCAAAAGGCAATGAACCTGCTCTTTGCTATCCGCACCATTCAGGAGCGCATCAATGCGGATATGGGAGCCACTTTTCTTTCGGGAACAACTATCAGCAATTCTTTGACGGAGTTGTACCTTTTGTTTAAATACCTGCGACCAAGAGCAATGGAAAAACAGGGCATTCATTCTTTTGATGCTTGGGCAGCTATTTACGCAAGAAAAACGACCGATTATGAATTTTCAGTTGCCAATAATATTGTTGCAAAAGAACGTTTTCGATATTTTATAAAAGTGCCGGAATTGGCGCAATTCTATTCTGAAATTACAGATTACAGAACGGCAAAAGATATAGGAATTGACCGACCGGATAAGAATGAGATTTTATATACTATTCCGCCTACTCCAGACCAGTCTGCATTTATTCAAAAATTAATGGATTTTGCAAAAACAGGAAATGCCGAGTTGCTGGGAAGACCACCGTTGTCGCAAAGTGAAGAAAAAGCAAAAATGCTCATTGCTACAGACTACGCCCGCAAAATGTCGTTGGATATGCGAATGGTAAGTGGGAAATACGAAGACCATCCCGATAGCAAGGCTTCGCATTGTGCAGCAACTATTGCTAAATATTACAACCAATACAATGCACAGAAAGGAACGCAGTTCGTTTTTTCTGATTTGGGAACTTATAAACCTGGCGAATGGAATGTGTATTCTGAAATCAAACGCAAACTTGTGGAAGACCACGGTGTATCTGCTCACGAAATCCGTTTTATACAAGAAGCCAAAAATGATAAGCAACGTAAGGAACTTATTAAAGGAATGAACGAAGGCAAAATTCGTGTACTTTTCGGTTCTACAAGTATGCTTGGAACAGGCGTGAATGCGCAGAAAAGAGCCGTTGCTGTTCATCATCTTGATACGCCGTGGCGACCAAGCGACCTTGCTCAACGTGATGGCAGAGCTGTTCGCAAAGGCAATGAAATCGCCAAGTTCTTTGCCAACAACAAAGTGGATGTAATTATCTATGCAGTAGAAAAATCATTGGATAGTTATAAGTTCAATCTGCTTTACAACAAACAACTTTTTATTGACCAATTAAAAAACAATAACCTGGGCAAACGAACGATTGACGAAGGAAGTATGGATGAAAAATCGGGAATGAATTTTTCGGAATATGTGGCGATACTTTCAGGAAATACAGACCTGTTGGATAAAGCCAAATTAGAAAAACAAATTGCAGGTTTGGAAAGCGAAAAACAAGCTTTCAACCGTTCTAAATCTAGTGCCAAATACAAATTGCAAGATTATACAGTGTTATTGGAAAGCGCACAATCTCGTTTCAACAGAATGAACCTCGATTGGGGAAATTTAAAACAACGCATTCAAAAACATTCGGATGGAACTATTGCAAATCCTGTACAGTTAGACGGTTTACCACTTAATGCAGATATAAAACAAATCGGCATCAAGCTCAATCAACTTGCAGATAAATCCCGAACTGGCGGTCAGTACGAAGAGATTGGAAATTTGTACGGATTTACGTTGTTGGTAAAAACCGAAATGTCTGAAAAAGAAGGTTTGGATATTCGGGTAAACCGATTTTTGGTTCAGGGCGAAGGAAACATTAAATATACCTACAACAACGGTTTAATTGCTAAAGATGAAAAGCTGGCTGCAATGAATTTCCTAAACGCATTGGAAAAATTACCAAGCTACATCGACCAAGAGAAAAAGAAAATCGTAGAAATACAAAAAGATTTACCTGTGCTTCAGGAAGTGATAAATGGGACTTGGGCAAAAGAAGACAGATTGAGTGAACTGAAAACTGAATTGGCTTCGGTTGAACGGAAGATACAATTATCAATAAACCCCGAAAATAAAGGCGAAGAGAAAGAAAAAATTGAAAAACAAACGCTAAAAACAGCCAATCCCGAAAGTGCTTTAAAGAATAAAAGCATTCATCTTTCAAGAGGTGTTTAAAAATATCAAACCGTTTACATTTCGTCTTGTTCGTCCATTTTTTTCAGAAGACTTTCTTTAAGGTTATCAAGGAATTTTGTACGGTTGATTTTGCGGCTTTTCAGTTCGATGTAAGTGTGGTAAAAATCGCCTAAATCTATATTAAAAGTTTGTCCAAATGTTTTGGCTATCACTTTTAGATCTATGTTTCCACCTTCAAAAACAGCTTGGGAATGCAAAGCATAAATTAGTTCTATCAACGCCGTTTTACTGGCAGTCCAATTTAGTGTGGGCAAATCGGTTGATTTTTCTTCGTTTGTTGCTTTATGAAGTTGGTTTTCGATGTAAATTTGAAGCTGGTCATTGGCAATAATTTTTGCAACTTTATAATCGTGAGAAGTCGAAAAGGTATGGTCTGCCTGAAAATAAAAAGTATCTAAACTTAGCTTAATATCATATTTGCCACGTACAAAAATTTTTTCATCAATGTAGGTATTGTTGGTTCGATAGTATTTATAAAATTCAAGATTACTTTCAAAAAATCTTTTCAATTTCCTTAATTCTATATTTAAGTATTTTTTAATGAGTTTTGCACCGTAGGGTCTTTTGGTTTCGATTTTATAGATGGCGTTGTAAAAAATAAGCTTGGCAACAATTACAGGTTTCTGATATTTGAAAAAGCGGATTTCTTCCTCTTTATCTTGGAATTCATTTTTCAGGACATACTCCTTTAATTCGGACAAAGAATTTACAATAAGGTTGATGATTGCTTCAACTTTTTGAAAACAGCTTTCCGCTTCAATTTCTGTGATTTCAGTTTCTAGTTTATGCAACGTTTCATTGAAGAATTTAGTCATATATTTATCTTTTGGGATTAATATCTGGGCTAATTAATAAATGTCCTAATTATTTTCATTAAGCCATTTTTATTGTTTTACCTGTGGTTTTCTAATCAGCAGAATAGCTGCAATCGCTAAAATAATTGTGGCAATACCGCCATACAAAAACTCCCGACCGGGAAACTGTGTACCTAAAAATCCTGCAATGGGATAGGCTATTGCCCACCATAAATGGGAAAATGCGAAATGAGCACCATATACTTTGCCGTGGTCTTTGGCTTCAATATTTTCGCCGATTAGGGTTTCGGACGGCATATCTGCTAATGTTTGACCGATACCTGCCAAAACCCATAAAAACATTACTCCGTTGTATGGTAAAAAATTAGCAAAACTAATGGCTATACCTAGTAACATTGCACCGCTTATTAGGGATACACTTCTACTTTTCGATTTGTCTAAACTTCCCAATAAGAATGCGGTAATAGCTGCACCCACGCCAAAAATTGACATTATCCAACCGTAATGTTGGTCATCCAATTTCAAGGAATTTTTAACCAAACCTATTGTATTTACTAAGATGATAGCTCCTGCAATAGCTGATATAAACTCGATGCTTAAAGCGAAACGAACAATTTTGTTACCGAATAGTAATCGAATGCCTTTTAATACTTCATTCCACGTATTTTTAGATGCTGTATTCTCATTATTTACACCTTTTTGCAATGTTCCTTTGGGAATAGTAAGTATTATAAGTATAGCAACGAAAAGAGTTGCACCATTTATGAAAAATATTTGTGTAGCACCCATCCATACTGCGAAAATCCCTGCCAGTGCGGGTCCGAAAACACTCAATAACTGAAATGTTGCCATTGATAAACCATTGGCTTCTCTGTAAATTTCTTTTTCAACTATCTGTGGAATAATTGCCCTATAAGTTGGTGTAAAAAATGCTGCAAATACATTCAAGGCAAATATCAACCCATATAATTGCCATTCGGCATTAACGAATGGTAACGCACATACGATTGTCATTCTTGCCACCTGTGTAACGAGCAGTATCTGCTTTCGTTGAAATCTTTCTGATACAACACCTGCAAAAGGCGAAAAGAGAATATAGGCTGTTACCCTTAAAGTAAGGGCTGATGCTAATATTGCCGCTGCGTTTTTAGGGCTCATTTGGTAGGTAAGCAAAGCCAAACCGAGCCAAGTAAAAGCATCACCCAAAAGGCTTGCGATTTGGGCGAAATATAGCTTTGCAAAAGTAGCATTCCTCAGAGATTTGAAGGGTTCTATAATTGGTTTAATTATTTTATTCATTGTCTATTTAATTTTGATTTCTGTACGACAGATACACAGGTTTGATAATAAAAACTTAAGTACCACTACATTTCAAAATAAAGCTCATTGTCTTTCTTTTGGGGTATTTCGTCTTCACCAATCATTTGCTTGATATTGATTTCTATGGTTAAAGCCAGCGATGTCATCGGAGTATCAACAGGTGTATTCTCAAATGGGTCTTGCATCATTATGGCGGTTTTTTCTATGGCAATAAACATTATAGGAATAAGTATTGACAGTATAATTTGTATAGTAAACTGCGAATGCTCTAATCCGAATGGCACCAAGATGGTAAAAACGTAGATTAATGTATGTAATAGCAGGCTGTACGCTCTTGGGAATACCGTGTTTTTTATGCGTTCACATTTCCCCATACTATCACATAGCTTAGTAATTGTTTCGTTTAGTTGCAGTTGCTGAAACTCCGAAATTTTTCTTTGTTCTGCTAAAAAACCCATTTGTTTAGAATGCTCATCAAGAATAGCGTTTGGAATATTGACAGCACTAATTTTATGAAAATTAATATACGCTTCGACTTTTGAAGAAAATCCTACTTTCCTCAAGGTTTCGCCCAGAGCATACACCCATACAATTTGCCGTTGAGCAAAGATTTTAATTTCTTCTTTTTCTTTAGTCGATAGAAATTGGTTCAATTGCCTTGTAAGTATTCGAGAGTCATTAACGATAGCTCCCCAAACAATCCTCGCCTCCCACCATCTTTCATAAGACTGTGAGGTTCTAAAGGCAAGTAAAATAGAAACAATAGTTCCTAAAAGAGCCAATATGCTAAATGGTATTGCAATATCTGCCAGTACAGGGGTTAAATGCAGAAAACCAATGGTTAGAGCAAAGGTAACTACAAAGAATATTTGCCATTTTACTTGCTTAACAAAGTATGAAATAGATATTTTTTTGTTTAAAAGCATTTCTTAAAATTTTTGTTATTAATCGTTCACTACCACAAACAGTCCTGAAAATCGGCTACCATATGCAGCAATAAACCAAGGGCAATAATTCTTATTATTTTGTTTCCAAATAGGAACAACAAAACATACAGCACTATAGCGTAATATGAATGCAGAAAGTGAAATCCTACACTGCATCTGTTTGGATCAAATATTGGTTCGGCAAACAGATGGTCAATGTCAACAAGCATCGTTGATAATAAAATTATCCAAACCGTTTTCCATTCCTTTTTAAAAAATACAAAAGCAACTAACCCTGGAAAGAAAAAATGCAGCGTATAGTGGATAATGTTTTGTAATATAAATAGGGACATATTTTAACTTCTATTTGGGGCAAATCTTAACTATTCCTCTTCTTCGGCATTTTTAATCGCTGATAAAATAGTGTACGCATTTTTGGTAACTATTTTTATTTGTTGAGGATTTGCTGTTGATGGTAATTCTATGCCCGTGTAACCTTCTTGTTCTATGCCTTTGGCAACTTGTATTAATTGAAAAGTATAACCGTTTTTGCCTTCATTGGTCTGCGCAATAATATAATCCACTCCTTCTAACTGTACAAGTGCATCATTCGGCACTGCATTTTTTTCATCTGTTCCGGTTTCTACCCACGCTTTTACATACATTCCCGGCAGTAGTTTTACATCTTTAGTAAAATGGCAATGTACGGGTATCATCTTTTTATCGTCTGCAGCCTGCCCAACCAAAAATACTTTTCCGGTGTGCTTGTAATCATTTTCATTGGATAGTGAAAACCTAACGGTTTGCCCTACCTGAATTTTGCCTAAATCTTTCTCAAAGGCATTTAAAGCAAGATGTAGGTCATTGGTACCTGTAATTTCAAATAGGATATCGGTAGGCGATGCGTATTTTCCGATATTGGTATTGCTGTTTTTTATGTAACCTGATATGGGTGCATAAATGCCCGCTGTTCTCGAAATTTTATTGCTCCTTTTAAGAGAAGCAGTACTGATGCCAATCAAAGCCATTTGCTGCTCTAATCCTGAGATGCGGGCTTTCATTACTTTGAAGTCGGAACTTACCTGCTGGTAGGTTTTTGCTGCATTTATATCCTCATTTCTTAAATCCTGTTGTCTTTTGTATTCCTGCGATAGGTATTCTAACCTGCCAATGCTTTCTAAATACTCCTGTTGTATGGAAATAAATTCAGGGTTTTCGAGTGTGGCTAATTGTTGCCCTTTTTTTACAAATTGCCCGGGTAATAAACCTGCTGATTTGATGTAACCGCCTAAAGGTGCAGATACGGTGGCTACACTGTTGGGTTCGGCTTCAATTGCACCCGTTAGTTTGATGATATTGCTTAGGTTTCGCAGTTCTATAGTACCCGTTTGTATATCCGATAATTTGTACTGGTCTGGCGTAAATGTTATTTGTTTTACTTGGGATGCAGTATCGGTTTTGTTCTCTGTAACTGCCTGTTCTGTAGCTGTTTCTTTTTGGTCTTTACAGGATAACACCGTAATTACTACGATTAGTAAAAAGGGAATGTATTTTTTGAACGAACTATTCATTTTTCTAATTTTTTTAATGATTATTTATTGCCGGAAAGTGTTTCAATGGCGATAATTGCCTTATTGAAATTGTACAGGCTTTCTACGTAAGCGGTACGAATGTTATTTGCCAGCGTTAAATTTTGCAAATGCTGGGCATAGGAAACCTCACCGCTTTTAAAACTTTTTTCGGAATTGCTGATGATTAAATTGGCTTGTGGCAGAGCTTGTTGCTGATAATAATTCAGCTCATTCTGAAGTTTGGCATATTGCTGTTCCAATTCTTTTAACTGACCATTGAGGTTGGTTTTATTCAGCTCCACCTGTGTTGCTGCAATTTCCCGGTTAATTTTTGCTGCATTAATTTTTGATTTATAACCTCCCGGAAACAATGGAATGCCAATACCAATTTGAAAAAAGCTAAACCTGTCTTTTCCGGTATAAGTCCTGTCAATACCATTGATGGTCTGCATTCCTTTATAAGTCTGAGCGCTATAACCCAAAATAATTTCGGGCAACATTTTACTCTTTTCAACCTGTATTTCCTGCTGGCTTACGTTTACTTCTTGTTGCAGGTATCCAATAATGGGATTGTTATTTGCAGAAAAGTTTTCGATAGTTAATAGTAATTCTTTAGCCGTAAGGTTGGTTTCTGCAATGCTGATATCATCTGTGGTATTCAGTAAAGTTTGCAATTGTTGTTTGGCAATTTTCACATCGGCATTGTTTTTTTCAAGTTCATTTTGAATTTGTTTTAACTGAACGGAAGAGGTCATTTTTTCAAGATTGGTACTTTCTCCCGTTCTGTATCTTGCATCACTTGCTTTGCTCAGATTGCTGTAAATACTGTCTAACGCTGCAATGAGTTTTCCTTTTTCCAGAACATACTGGTATTGCAAATACGCCAGCTTCACATTTTCTATCAATTCATTTTCCGAAACGGCTTTGTATTTTTCTGTGCTGATTATCTTTTCTTGTGCCAGTTTTGACTGGTTGCTGTACAGTGTAGGAAAGTCAAAGCGTTGGGTCACGTTAATGAGATTATCATTAATGGTTGGGTTGCTTACAACGCCCTGTGTGTAAGAAAGCTCAGTTTTTGGAATGGTTACGCTTCCTTTTTTCAAAGCTTTTTGAACATTGATGTTGTATTCGGCAATCCTTATGCTGTTGTTGTTTTTTACGGCTTCATCAATAGATTGCTGTAAGGTCAATACTCTTGTGTTTGTTCCAGAAGATACCTGCGCTTTCAGTGTAGATGAAAAGCATAAAAAACCTAAGAGCAATATTGCCGTTGGTAATGTTTTATTCTTTTTCATTTTGAATGTTGATTTTGTAAAATAGATATAGAGCACCGGAAGCACCAGTAAGGTAAGCGCTGTTGCAGTTATCAGCCCGCCAATAACCACGGTTGCTAAAGGACGTTGTACTTCTGCACCTGATGAGGAAGAAATAGCCATCGGAAGAAAACCTAATGATGCCACCATTGCCGTCATTAATACGGGTCTTAACCTCACTTTTGTGCCAATGCGCACTCGCTCATAAATATCGGTAACGCCTTCTTTTGCCAATCGGTTAAATTCTGCAATGAGTACAATACCGTTCAATACCGCTACGCCAAATAGCGCAATAAATCCTACACCAGCAGAAATACTAAAAGGCATATCTCTTATCAGCAATGCAAATACACCACCTATAGCTGAAAGCGGAATAGCTGTAAAAATCAGCAAACCTTGCTTCACAGAACGGAATGTAAAATAGAGCAATAGCAAAATAAGCAATAGCGCTACCGGTAAGGCTACGGCAAGTCTTGCATTGGCTTCTTCCAGATTTTTGAACTGTCCGCCGTAAGTAATATGATAACCTGCCGGCATTTTTACTTTGGCTGCAACGATGTCCTGTATATCATTCACAATGCTTTTTACATCGCGGTTACGAACATTGAAACCAAGCGTAATACGTCTTTTGGCATTATCTCTCTGTATTTGTACAGGACCCGGTTTATAGGAAATATTGGCGACTTCGCTTAAAGGTATCTGCTGTCCTGTTGGTGTACTTACAAATAGGTTTTGTACATCTGTAATGTCGGCTCTTGATGCGCTGTCTAATCTTACCACTACATCAAATCTTCTTTCTCCTTCGTACAGCAAGCCTGCAGTTTTTCCCGCAAATCCTGTTTCAATGGCACTGTTTACATCTTCTACGTTCATACCGTATTGTGCTATTTTATCTCTGTCGAATTGGATGCTTATTTGTGGCAATCCTGTGATTTCTTCAACATACAAATCTTCTACACCTTCAACGGATTTTATTTTCTTTCCTACATCAGAAGCCAAATCTGAAAGTACATCCAGGTCTTCTCCATAAATTTTCAAGACAACATCTTGCTTAGCTCCGGTTAGCAACTCATTAAAACGCATTTGTATAGGCTGTTGAAAGCTGAAAGTAGCATTGGGAATAACAGCAAGTGATTGTTGCATTTTATCAATCAATTCTTCTCTATCTGCTGCGCTTGTCCATTCTTTTTTAGGTTTTAAAACAACGACCATATCACCGGCTTCAATCGGCATTGGGTCTGTAGGGATTTCTCCCGAACCTATCTTATTCACTACCTGCTTTACTTCGGGATAATTTTTCAGTAAAATATCTTGCGCTTTTTGGGATACATCTATCATCTGGTTAATGGAACTGCCCACGGGAACTCTTGTTTCTACTGCAAAGTCACCCTCATCTAATTGGGGTATAAATTCTCCGCCCATTCTGTTGAATGCAAAAAGGGTTATAACAAACATTGCCACGGCAATAGATATTACCAACAGCTTTCGTTTCATTGCTCCTTCAATGATGGGGCTGTACACTCTTTGAATGGCTCTCATCATTTTATCCGAAAAGTTGTCTTTGTGCGTGGTCTTTTTGCTGAGGACTAATGCAGACATCATCGGAACATAAGTGAATGACAATAGGAATGCGCCCATAATAGCAAATGAAACGGTTTGCGCCATTGGTGTAAACATCTTGCCTTCTACACCTACCAATGCCAGTAACGGTAGGTAAACAATAAGAATGATGATTTCTCCAAATGCTGCTGCCGAACGAATTTTGGTTGAAGACTGAAACACTTCTTCATCCATTTGTTCTTGTGTAAGTTTTTCTACTCCGCCGTACCGGTTTTTGCTGGTTGTTATTCGGTGTAGTACTGCTTCTACAATGATTACCGTTCCGTCGACAATAATTCCAAAATCGATGGCACCAAGGCTCATTAGGTTTCCGGATACGCCAAAAAGGTTCATCATCGCTATGGCAAACAGCATTGCCAATGGAATAACCGAGGCTACCACAAGACCGCCACGCAGATTACCAAGGAAAAGTATCAAAACAAAAATTACAATTAAAGCACCTTCTACCAAGTTGGTTGATACTGTTGATATGGCGCCATCTACTAATTTTTTCCTGTCAAGAAACGGCTCTATCTCTACACCTTCGGGCAAACTTTTTTGAATTTCTTCAATCTTTGCTTTTACATTGGTAATTACTTCAGAAGAGTTGGCACCTTTTAGCATCATCACAATTCCGGTAACGGTTTCTCCCTGCGCATTTCTTGTTGCTGCCCCATATCTTGCCCCATTTCCGAAACGGACATCTGCCACATCCCTTAACAAAACAGGAATGCCCCCTTCGTTTTTAACTACGATTTTTTTAATTTCCTCAATATTCTTTACCAAACCTTCGCTTCGAATAAAGAAAGCATTTGGGCCTTTATCGATATAAGCACCACCAGTGTTTTGATTATTCTTTTCTAAAGCGGTGAAAATATCGGATATATTGATGTTTTGGCTGGCGAGCCTGTCTGGCTCTATGGCTATTTCATACTGTTTTACAAATCCGCCAAACCCGCTTACTTCTGCTACTCCCGGTGTTCCTAAAAGTTGTCTTTTAATAATCCAATCCTGAATAGTTCTTAATTCGGTAGCATCGTATTTGTCTTCATATCCTTTTTTAGGATGGATGACGTATTGGTAAATTTCGCCTAAACCTGTGGTAAGCGGTGCCATTTCAGGAACACCGACACCTTCGGGTATGTTTTTAGCAGCCAAGGTCAACCGCTCCTGAACTTGTTGTCTTCCCCAATAAATGTCTACTTTTTCTTCAAAGACAATTGTAACTATGGAAAGACCAAAGCGAGAAAAAGAACGCATATCTTTTATGCCGGGAATACTTACCATTGTTTGCTCTACCGGAAAGGTTACGAGCTGTTCTACTTCCTGCGCTGCCAATGTGGGCGATACTGTGATTACCATTACCTGATTGTCTGTAATATCGGGCGTTGCATCAATAGGAAGTTTGGTAACGGAATAGGAACCCCAGCAAATTAATGCCAGGGTAAATAATCCTATTACCAACTTATTTTTTATTGAAAAATGAATGATGTTGTTTAACATATCATAATCTTGTTTGAATGGTTATTGTTTAAGGAGATACTGTCCTTTCATTTTGATTTTGACAGTAATGTCCTCATTTGAATTGTTTTTGAAATACCATCCTTGCGGACCTTCAAACGGAGCAAGAAATGAACCTGCCATATTGTTTGAATAAGCAATGGTGTAGCTTTCAAAGTAGTTGCTGTTGTTTTTTACCTCTCCGTGAAAATCAAAGTACAGTTCACCTTTATCGGTAATCCACTCATATTTTAATTGTCCGTATTTCAACATATTTACTTTGTACTCCAATCCTTTACCGGCAGGAATAACTACGCTTACATCATCTGTACGTTCTGCCAATTGTGTAGCAGGCGCAGGGTTGTTTGCGGCATCAGGCTTTGCCACATCCGCCGGCGAACCTACATTTTCCATTTTCAATATCTTGTGCGGTTCTGAACTTAGATTTTCTGTACTTCCTTCTGGTACATATAACTTGCTGAAACCGGTTGCCTTTCCTATTCCTAAGGGGTCTATACCATATTCAGCTGGTAATACTGCACTTACGAGAAGGGTGGTTCCAATAATTAAAGCAATGATTACCTGCTTTATGATAGATTTTTTATCTAAAACTTTATGTGCTATTTCTGACATTTTGATAATTGTTAAGAGTTAAAATAACCGACTAACTGGTAGCCGAATAATAAAAAGCCCGCTGCCATAAGCAACATATTGGTAACTGTAGAGAATTTGAAAAAGCTCGGTGATTTTCTCCAAAGGGTGATAACAAATAATACAAGAGCTAAGGCGATGAATTGACCTATCTCTACACCGATATTGAAACCAAGCAGGTTGGTCAATAATCCTGTTCGGTCAAAACTCAATTCCTGTAATTTACTGGCTAAACCGAAACCGTGAAAAAGTCCAAAGATTAAGACAGCCGCTTTTGTATTAGGCTGGCGACCAAGGAATTTTTGAAAGCCACCTAAATTATCAAAACCTTTGTAAACGATTGAAAGTGCTATAATAGCATCGATGAGGTAAGCGTTGATAGCCATATCTGCCAGTACACCTAATAAAAGGGTAATACTATGACCAATGGTAAAAAAACTCACATACAAAAGCACTTCTTTTGGACGATAAAGAAAAAAGATAACGCCCACAAGAAATAATAAGTGGTCGTAACCTGTAAGCATATGTTTTGCCCCTATATACAGGAACGGTACAAAAGCAACGCCTGAATTTCCACTTAAAAAAGTTTGGGTATCCTCATCTACTCCGTGAGCATACGCCGACCCTGAAACCAATAGCAATAAGGCTATTGATAAAACAATTTTTACATACTGCATTTGAAATTAATTTTTTAGTTAGGCAATAAAAGCCTGGCAGTACTGCGTACAAGGGTACGCAATACCAAACAGTCGCAGGCTTTGCTACAATGATTATAAGACTTTGCTTAAAAAATTAATTAATGCTTATGTCCGTGTGCTTTATCAATACTGTCCTGCTTTAAAGGAGCTACAGTTGAACTATCTGCTTTTGCAGCAGGTGCAGTATGATTACCGGAAGGATCGTGGGAATGCCCGTGTGCTTTATCAATGCTATCTTGATTTGCTGTTTCCACAGGTGTCACTTGATCAGTATTATCTGAAGATTTTTTCTCGTTGGTATTGCAGGCAACTAAGGTAAGGGCAGCAAAAGCCGCTATAATGAATGATTTTTTCATTGTTTAAAAAATTTGATAGTAAGAAATAAATAATTTGCCCGAAAAAATGGGCATACGTCAAATTTTAACTTTCGAGGATTGAAAGTTAAGCAACAATGAATGAAGGGGGACCCCGAAGGGAATAGGCTCCGTGGAGCGGTGGTAGATAAATAATATGCCTATCTGGTGGAAAAGTATTTTTCTGATAGTCAACTATATATTCAACGGGCGCAGTAAAATGAATAGGCAGAGCCTTAATAGATTTTACGTCGTCCTTGGAAATGACAATTTTAGTTTCGCTTGAATTTGTAAAGGATATGTTTTCACCAGCGTGTATAAAACCCGAAAATGCAATCTCTAAGGGTGTTTCGCCATTGTTTTTGCCGTTATGATGTTCGTCATTAACAATTTCAAGGTGGTGATGGTGCGATACAATGCCGTGCCCCAAAATCATTATTTGGGCAACAATTAAGAATAATATGGCAGTGTATCTACGCAACATTTTGACAAAGATATACAAATAAGTTTTGTTGGTAACAAAAGAAAGCAAAAAAAAGAATTTAAGAACCATAATAAATTTAATAATAACTCCCTAACCAACCATTTTTAAATTTGTCTGCTTACTGAAGTAGTTGTAAGAACATTTTATGCCTGCTGTAATAAATGTTGTAAATCTGGGTCGTTCTTAATTCTTTCCAATTCATTTTCTACAATATTCAAAATGTCCATCTTTATTTGTCGGTAATTCCCTTCAATCTGTTTTTTCATTTCATCTTCGCCCTGCTGGTTTACGAAAGATAATATTTGTGGTATCTTTTGGTACGCTTTGGTTTCTGATGCTACACTTTCATTGTCCACCACAATTTCAGCGTGAAAGATTTTCTGTTCAATTCGCTCATCGAAGTTATCCGAAACTGCACCAACAAACATCCCTTGTGTTAAAGTTGAAATTTTTGAAGCTGGGATTAAACTGTCCAATTGCGTAGAAATGGAAGTTGATTTGTCGCTTCGGTTGATGGTTAAACTTTGTCTTTTCTGCAACACCTTTCCGAAACGTTCCGAAAGGCTTTTTGCAGTTTCTCCCACCACTTGTCCGCTGAAAATATTACCAACCGTATTCTGAATAACCTTGCTTTCCTTGTCGCCATAATCTCTCGTCAATTGTGAAAAATCTTGAAAACCTAAACAAACAGCCACTTTATTACTTCTTGCAGTTGCAATCAAATTATCCAATCCTCTAAAGTAAATAGTTGGCAATTCGTCTATGATAACCGAACTTTTTAATTGCCCTTTTTTGTTGATTAGCTTTACAATCCTTGAATTGTATAATCCCAACGCTGCGGAATAAATATTCTGTCGGTCGGGATTATTACCTACACATAAAATTTTAGGTTCTTCAGGATTATTAATATCCAAAGAAAAATCATCGCCAGTCATAACCCAATACAACTGCGGAGAAATCATTCTTGATAAAGGGATTTTTGCCGATGCAATTTGTCCTTGCAATTGGTCTTGTGCGCCACCTTGCCACGCATCCATAAAAGGAGATAAATAGTTTTCCAAATCGGGATATGAAGTTAAAATCGTGAAAACATCTGAATATTTTTTGTTCAGCAATTCAATAGCGTGCGGAAATGTGCAATATTTTCCGTCATCGTAAATTTTCAAATACCAAATAATGGCAGCTAACAAAATTATCGGACTTTCTACAAAAAAATCGCCTTGTTTCTGTATCCAACTTCGGTTGAGGTTTAGCATTATGGTATAAGCAGCTTCGTAGGCATCAGAAATATCCGTCATAAAATCAGGATTGAGCGGATTGCAACGGTGGCTTTTTCGTGGGTCGTCAAAATTTATCACATAAAATTTTGGCTGAACTTTGTATTTATCCCGATGTTTTAATAAATGATTGTATGCAATGGTAGAAAGGTCATCAAATTTAAAATCGTAGATGTACATTGAAAACCCTTTTTCAATTTGTTGCTTTATATAATTATTTACAATCGCATAAGATTTTCCAGAACCGGGTGTTCCCAAAACAATAGTCGCCCGGAAAGGATTGACAATATTTATCCAGCCATTATTCCATTTGCCCTTATAATAAAACTTTGTAGGAAGATTGACAGAATACTCGTTTTCCATCAATTTAGTTTCCTGCTGAAAACTCTCATTCTCATTGTTGAAAACATCTTCCATTAAATTGGTACGGAGTAAACGGCTCATCCAAACTCCTGCTACCATCAAAGCAATATAACCTAAAGCAGTGGTAAAAATATACAGAAATGTGGCAGTTAATAAAGGTAGTTTCAACAAAGGAAAATTCAGAAAAAACAAAATAATTCCAATCGACAAAGCTACATATATTTTAGACCAAGTTATCTTCTCATTTTTAACGCCTTTTGTTCCCAAACAGCTTAATGCCAACAGTACCAAAGCAAAAATTTTGGTGTATAAATTGTGCGAAAACAAACCGGCTGTTCGGTCAAAATTGCCTAAGATTTTGTTGATTATTTCCAGCGTCCAGCCACGTTCCAAAAAGAAACCGTAGCAGAACCAATAAAGGTGCATCAGTACCAAAAGGATACTTACTGCCCGCATAAATGCCATTATTTTGGCAAGACCTCTTAAATCGTCTTCTCCCTGCATTATTTTAGTTTTAATGTTCGGGCGTGAATTTAAAAGTTGTAAATATTGGTTTTTAAAATGTGGTAGTCAATGTCTGCGAATGGCATTGTTTGGCGGATTGCTATTGCTGTCCTCTATGGCGTTTCCTTTTCTTCTTCATTTTATTTGCAAAATCTTGTTCTTCATAATCTTCTCCTTGTATTTCAGGCAATAAGCCGCCCAATGCTTCGACCAAACCATCTTCGTGTTTTTCAGTATTTAAAAAATCGAAGAAATGATGAGGTTTTTCCACAGGTAAATTTTCCGCATCGTTTGACTTAGAAGCTTTTATTTGTGATTGAACTGGTTCTTTAATTTCCGGTTTGATGTTGTTATTCCAATAATCGTTAAAAGTATTAGCAGAAAGTTCTTTTCCCAATCGTGAACCATTCCAAATTGTCTTAGAATTATGGTCTATAAAAGTTATTCCGTAAATTCGTCCTACATCATTTCTGCGCACCACTACATTAATTCCTTGTTCGGTTAATTGTTTCTTAAAACTCAATTCATCAGTTGTTGATTGTAAAGCAATGTTTATAGCAGATTTTAAAGTTTTTTGAACAGGATTATTTTTTAATGCAATTTTACTTTGCTCAAAATGCAATTCCAAAGCTGGAAGTCCAGCACTTTTCCCAAACAAAGATGCCTTGAACGGATGACCTGCTTTTTCTCCTTTTTCATTTAAGGGAATGTACAATAAACCCTTCTGCAACTGCCCTTGCAATTCTCCTTCTACCTTTTCGGTGGTAATGTTAAACAAAGAAAGCAAGGCGTTGTATTCTCCCAAAGTTTGGTATTGATAATAGTTTGGCAAATGGCGAATAACTGAAGCTATCTGACTTTTTACATCGCCTGCTTTGTAATTTATGGGACTAAAAATCTTGTCATTCAGCTTATGTTCTTTATCTGTAGCAGCTATCAATCCGTGTTTCCTTTCGAGTTCCCGGCACACATTCATAGACCGCATTTTCTCGAATTTATCAGAAATCTTTTTACCTTCTTCATCCACGCAAACCGAAACAATATGGATATGGCTGCGGTCAATATCGGTATGTTTGAAAATCACAAAAGGCTGTTCGCCATAGCCCATTTCACGCATATATTCTTCCGCCATTTCTCGAAACTTGTCATCACTTACCTCATCTCTCGGGTCAGGATTGAGCGAAATATGCAAGGTGTGTTTCTCGGTATTGCGGTTCGCTATGAGATAAGGTGCAAAAGATTGAGCCAATTGCGAAACGGAATAATGACCATTAGCGGTTTCAATCATCTTATTGGTGAACAAAATCTGTCCGTTCTCATTCTCCACTTTCAGTTGATTGTACGCCAATGCTCCATATAGATTTCCGCTTCTGCCAATTTTTGCTATCATTTCTAAGGCTGTTTTTTCAGATACTTTGTTTCAAATTCTTCGCTAATCTGAATGATTTTTTGACACAACATTGCCATTTCAGCCGTTTGTTTTTCTAATTTGTATAGAAACGCTGCGGCTTTTTTCTCGGAAAAATTCTTATACAAAAGCTTCACTATTTGGTTGTAATTGACACCCACAGAACGAAATTGACTATGAAACGAAGTCAATCTCATATAAAAATCAACCGTGCCTTTATCTATTTTAACTGATTTCATCTCGTTACCAAACAACAGAGAAATGATAAACTTTGCTTTATTGGGCATTCCCGATGTTTCAAAAAGCGATAAAAGTTTGGCATTTTCTTCATCAGTAAGACGAAAAACGTGGCGGTGGATGCTTGGGTCGATTTTTGCCTTCCGTCCGCCTTTATTTTGTTTTCTTTTATTATTCTCATTCATCACTAATCCATTTTAAATTCATACAAAACCTCGACTTCGGAGTGGTTTTTTCAGCTCCCGGCAGGGCAAGTTGTTTTGAGGCACGAACTCGGTTTCGAGTGCCTCAAAACACAACTTGCCGTGTTCTGATGAACACAAAAATCCGCCCTTCGGGACGGATTAAATTTAACAGGGAAAAACGGCTCGATGCCGTTCTGTTTAGTGTCCATTTTTGAGAGATACTTTGCATAAATCTGTTAATAAAAATCATTTTACAAAGTAAAGATCTGCTTATGAGAGTATTGCAAGACATTACCAAGACAAACATTGCCTTTGAGTGCCAAACACCGCCAAAGCCATAAAATTGATTGAAAATGATGATTTCTTTGCTTTTGAATGTTGGCAGGAACTCCATCAGGGATGATAGATTGATAGCATTCCGGAATGCAGATAATCCAGCAATCTTGACGGCAGGATTGCAAGGATGAAAGAATGATAGCGTGACGGCTTGTAATCAAGATTGCTTTCGTGAATGCAGGATTATAGGAACGCTAGAATGATGGCTATCCTGACTGATAGCAAACAATAATGAGTGCTGTCTTGCAGACCAGTAGGAAATCACGAATTCAATAAAGAAAGACTGCCGGTTATCCTGCAAGCAAGCCTGAAAACAAGAATACGAAAACTTTAAATTTTTAAAATATGGACACAAAAAAGAAACCTCTGTTTATTGCATTTTCTTCTCAAAAAGGTGGCGTTGGCAAAAGTACATTTACAACGCTCGTTGCAAGTACGATGCACTATAGATTGGGCTACAATGTAGCTGTATTTGATGCGGATTTTCCACAACACAGTCTGATGAAAATGAAGACAAGAGATTTGGCAATGGTTATGGAAAATGAAACTTTAAAAAAGCTGGCGTACAAACAATTTACCACCATCAACAAAAAAGCCTATCCGATTATGCAGCACAAAGCGGATAGTGTATTGGAAGCGGCTCAAGAATTTGTAAATACTTCTACCACTCCTGTGGATGTGGTATTTTTTGACTTGCCAGGAACTGTGAACACGCCAGGAATTCTGAATGCATTGGCGGGAATGCATCACATTTTTACGCCCATCGCAGCAGACCGTGTAGTAATGGAGAGTACACTCATTTTTACACAACTTTTGCAGGATGTGATTATGAAAAAAGGAGAAACCTCCATAGAAACCATTCATCTTTTTTGGAACCAAGTGGACGGAAGAGAAAGTACGCCATTGTATGCTGTTTACAATCAATTGATTGAGCAATTAGGATTGAGTTTGATGCAAAGCCAAATCAAGAACAGTACACGTTTCCGCAAAGAAAGTGAAGCGGATAGCAAAACAGTTTTCCGTTCCACAGTAATGCCGCCGGATGAACGATTGATGAAAGCTTGTCAATTGAATTTATTCATCGAGGAGTTTTTAAAAATCATTCAATTATAGCCTTATGGAGAAAGATAATAAAAGAAAAGCTACGCCCGATATTAACGAGGAAATGATGATGAACTTGATGGTGGATGGCGTAAAAAAAGACGGAATACAGCTTCCTCCTGAACCCATTGAAAAAATGGAAAATGAGGCTGTAAAACAAGAAGAATTTTCAAGAAATAAACCTGCCCAAAAGGAAAAGAACCGAACAAAGAAAATTCTTGATGGAAGTTATGGCGACCATTTTTTGAAAACGCATTCGATGACAAAGCGTGGAGATAAAAGCATCTACATCCGGCAGGAATATCACGAACGATTATCCCGCATTATACAGGTTATAGGAAAAGATGAAATACCGCTGTATGCTTACCTTGATAATATTTTGGAGCATCATTTTGAAGTATTTGAGAAAGCCATTATAGACGATTTTAATGAGAAATATAAACCCATTTTTTAAAACATTTAATTATGGAAATAGTAATTGTAATATGCTTGCTGATTGTAATTTTCTTGCTTGTACAAGATAAAATCATCATCAATAAAAAGTCGAAACAAAAACCGACACAAGAAAAAATCAATCCAAATCTTCCTGATATTATGGGTCTGCCTAAGCCAGTAAGAAGCCTTTCGATGCCAAACACTGCCAATGAACGCCAAATTGAGGAAGACGAAATAAATCCTGATAATTTAGACATAGAATACGACGAAAATGAAAACGTAGGTATTCAAATTCCGCAGGAAGAGCTGGACGAAGTTTTCAGAAATATACCTGATTTGGATGAAGAGGAAGAGGAATGGAACAGGTACGGAATATCCGATGGCGATGACGGTTTTGCCCAAGGGGTTACCTTTGAAGAACTAAGCTCCGTGGGGATGTTGCTCCAAAAAGAAGAATTGGAACCAGCCCAAAAGGAAACAGCGGTAGATATAGTTCAAAGATTACAGGGAACCGAATTATTTAGTTTGCTGGAAAGTTCAATAGATGGTGCTTCCAGAAGAATTGCCGAGCTTTTGGACAGTACTCTCACTTCTGAGACGGATGCCGGTTCTTCCACTTTGCGGAAAAGTGATGTGAGTGATTTTGATATTGGGGAATTTGTGTGAGCAAACTCCCTTTTTATTTTTGCTGCTCTAAAAATTCTTCGTAGGATACTGATTTGGCATATTTAGGAATGACATCAGCATTGCTTAACCAAGAATAATCAGCATCTATTTCTACATCAAATTTTGACGGAACAGTAATGAAAGTTAATTGTTCATATTCTTCTATTTCTAAAGGAAAGAAAGCGCCGCCCGGTTCTGAATGTAGAAAAAAATCGCCTTGCAAGGCTCCACAATGTTCACAATGATTAGCCCAATAACTACTTTCCGCTGTTTTAGAATATGCAATTTTATAATTTGGAAATAATCTTTTGATTTTACCTGCAATTTCATTTTCGATGAATACTGGCATACTAAAAAAAGACAATCCATCGGCTCGAAACCATTTTTCATCCTCATTTTCGTCGGTATTCAAATAATAAAAATTATTTGAAGCTAAGGAAATGACAGCAGTTTTGTTTGCACATTTATAGCAATCACTACTATTTAAAGCAATTGATACGGGCGATTTTATAATAACCGATACTTTTGATTTGTCTATCCAGTGCTGGAAATCATTAATATCCTTATGGTCAGGAACAAACCAAGTTTTTTGTTCTACATCCCAAAAAGCGCCTTTTGATTTGGCACTGTCTTTATCGCTGTAGGGTACATTTATTTTTAATGGCATCGTAATTTATTTTTTTAATGGCTCAATCCATCCCTTCAAATTTTTGGAAAGAATAATCATAAGTATATTCAAGCAAATGTGAGGTTGGGGGCTTTCCATCTGGCGCATAAAACTTATGAACATTTCTATATTTTTCAGAAATAAGATGTAAATTTTTTCTTGCTCTCGAAGCTAATACATACAAGAGTTTCTTTGAATTTTCAATACCATTATTATCATTAAAATGAGGAACATAACCGTCCAATAAGCCAAAGCCAATAACTGCATCGTATTCTTCACCTTTAGTTCCGTGTATTGTGGAAACAGTAATTCCATCTCGCTGTCTGAATACTTTTCTGAAATTTTCAATATCCCCAATATATGGATTTCCTTCATCAATCAATCTCTGAATTCTACTTTCAGAACTTGCAAAAAATGAATTGAAATGTTCATCTAACAAGGGAAAATTGGGCAGTACAATTTTTAACTTTTCACAAATCTGATTAAAGAAACTTTTTAAATAAGTTAAACCATCTGTCTCGTTTATCTCAAAAGAATTACAAATTCTTAAAAATTCTTTACTACTTACATTTGAAACATCAACACCTGCACTATCCAGTTCATTTAATATTTCTTTACTCCACCTTAGCCTTCTTACATACATAAAAGGAGATGGTTCCGTCAATGCAACTCTTGAAACCTTGAACCAAAAATTATCAATATCCCGAGAAAAAGGAGCCATTCCTGGTCCGTCAAAACTGAAATCAGGAAGTCTGATGATAAGTTTTCTTGTAATGCTTGCGATATGTACCCATTGTGGAGCAGTGATGCATATTTCGTTTGGGCTAATTCCGGCTGTTTCTACATTGTACAAAATTAACTGAGCTAATTCTTCAATTAAATCATCAACTGAGACAACTGAATTAAATGTAATTATACTTGGATAATCTTTTCCATTACCAAATGCAACAATTGGAGTGTCGAAAGTTTTATAATAATCAAAATAGTTGATAATAGCCGACGATGACCTATAGTTTTTATCTAAGCTTAATGGGGTCAATTCAAATCCTAATAATTTTTCTAATTCATCTTTAGGCATTGGGTAACCTCCCAGCGAGTCGTAAATAGATTGGTTTGGGTCGCCAACAATAAGTGTTTTTGAATTGCCTTTGTTAACGCTTAATATTTTGGATATGATGTGATACTGTATTTCCTTAGTATCCTGATACTCATCAATTAAAATAAAAGGGAATAATTTGGATAGAATATTTGCTACAACTGGTTTTGATTTGAGTATTTCATAAGCGTAAAACAAAATTTGTTCAAAATCAATCTGTCGGTTTTTTTCAAGGATTGCAAAATATTCCCCAAGAATTTTTTGTAACGAATTATGTTTTTTTGTGTCTAAACAGGTCAAATAGAAATTATCAGTTTTGGCAAGGATGCCACAATCATAATAGGTTATTTTTTCTTCTTTATAGGGTTTGCATAATTCGGTCAATATCTTTTCGCTGTCAAAAGAATTGATAACCTTAAAGCCGTTCTTCAATCGTTCAGAATACAAATGATATGGCTTTAAAATCCATTCCATACAAAAAGAATGGATAGTGCCAATCCATAATTGTGACGTATCGACACCTAATAACTCAACCCGCTCCTTTATCTCATCGGAAGCTCTATTAGTGTAGGTTATGGCTATAACGAATTCCTTGTCTGATTTCAACCTGCTTAACTCATAAGCAATTTTGAATGTAAGGGTTCTCGTTTTACCGCTTCCGGGACAAGCAATAAGAAGTACGCTATTATCTTCAAGAATTGCATCTTCCTGTTCTTTATTGATACTGTCTTTTTCCCAAATAAACATAACTACTTCAGTTTATCTATTAGTATTAAAATTTGGTCGTCTGGCAGTACAAGGTCAAAGTCAAAAGCTAAGTCTTCCAATTTATTTGTTCCATTTCTATATTTCAAAAGTTCCGCTTTACAACTTGTAAAATCGAGGGCATTATCAGCTTCAAAATGTTTATTCATTCTATATTGGATAATGTCTGCAACTATGTTTGAAGAATAGGTTTCTTTTGCAAAAAGGATAGCATCAAGAATGTAAGCTGGGATTTCAGTTTTATAAGAAATATGTTTGCCTAGCATAATTGCAAACCAACCTTTTCCTTCCTGTTTTGCCATTGTAAGCACCCGCTTACCATAAATAGCCACATCGGCACTTTCGATATCCGTTTTTGCTTGCGTACGTGTTGCTGGGTCAATATAGACTTTTTTAATAATCCTCTCCACTTCCCAAGCGTTTCCTTCTGAAATAAAATCTACTTCAAAAGTGTGCTTCGCATAAAATGCTTTGACCCACGTATTACCTGCTTCAAATGCATCTAATTTTGTTTTTCTTTCCAGCCCTTTTTGCTTAGAACCGGCTACTTTTTTCTTATACTTTTTCAAAGCATCACTGTCGCCAGCATTTTCAGTAGTATCGCAGATAGCATCATCTAAATCTGTGAGGATAGCACATTTACGTTGTATCCTGTCATTATGGAAAAGTTGCGCAACATTTTCAAACCCAGTGCTTCTAATGTTTATCAAACTTATTCCCAACTCGTCCAAGCTTATCCCCAAAACTTTCTTTACTATAATTGGGATTAGAATTTCTTCGGCATCGCCTTCTACCAAAATCACACCTTTAGCAAAGAGCAAGTTGGTTCTTACCGCATCCAAGTAACGTTGTACCTGATTGATGTTTTCTGCCCCCAAGTCTGTAGAAGGCTGATAAACCTCTGCATAATTTAGTTTTTTAGCTAAGATGTTTATGTTTTCTACATTACTGACTTCAGATATTTGCGTAGAATGGGTTGAATATATGATTTGAGTATCACCATAATCTAATTTGTCGAATAATGTTTTTTGAATGTGATTATGAATATGAGCCTCTGGCTCCTCTATAATTAAGAAATTTGCGAATGTATCTTTTGATTTTCGATATTTAAATTCCAAAAGTTTTAAGGTCAGGAAAATAAGATTAGCACCTCCCAAGCTTAACTCGTGGATACCGCCTTCATATTCTTCTCCTGGTTCTCCAATAAATAATTTCAAGGATTGGAGCAGTTTTTCCGCTTCATCAGGAACACTAGATTTTATAGATAATGATGAGGGAGAATAGGTAAGCCCAACAGCATCTTGAATTGTTGTTTTAATATCATCACGGATAGTCTGTACATCTGGAAGTGCTTCAATGCTTTCATTCAATTCTTTTACTAAATCGCTGATAGGCTGGTAATCAGCATCTTTTATTTCGCCACTTTTATTTTTTAAAAGGGTGAGTAACGGATTGGTTCTGTTATTATGGAAATCACTTACAACATCTCTTAGTGCCTGTATAAAAGTAAATGAAACTTCTTTTGCAACAGATAGCTGATGAGGAATTTTGGAACCAAATTTTGACGCATCAATAGCAGAAGGAAAAATGACATTTTCAAAATCACCTACAAGTTCTTTATACACATCAGGGTCGTTAAAATCCGCTGTACTTTTCCCTGTAAAAAACGTTTCATAGTTATCTAAAATGTTAATATCATCAAGGATAGCTTGTAATCCTGCTTTGTCGCCTTCCGCTAACTCAGAAAGTTTTTGTCTGATGTCTGCTTTTGGGCGAAAAAAAAGATTGTAAGTAGCTTTTTCTACATAGTCCGCTTCGGCAATACCGGTTCCGTGTATGAATAATGATTGAATGGCTTCTTCATCATTCAGTTCATCAAATTCTATGCTGATTATAATCCAATGACCTTTCCATCTTCCTTTGTCTAAAGTTCTATTAAAATCACCCTCAGTTAGTTTATAGGCAAACTGAAGAGAAGCATCTTCCAAAAGCAATCTGATTGCTTTAAAAACGTTGGTTTTTCCTGAACCATTTTCACCTATAACGGTGTTTATTCCTTTATTGAAATTGAAATATGCATTAACAAAATTTCTATAATTGACAAGGCTGACTTTAGATATGTACATTTAAAATTTGCGTTTTTAAATTAAGATTTTCAAAACAACTAATATAATACTTTTCTACGTTTTGGATGCCACCCACCGCCAAACAATTCCTCTCATTGCCACTTTCTTACAACGCTTTAATTTCTGAAACACCTTTGTCCCGAAAGTCCGCAAGGTGCGGGAAAACAGTAACAAATTAATGTGTTTCAATTATGGAAAAACAAAGAAAAAAAGTTTTGCTGGCAGCCGTGGCTATGCTGTCAGGAATTGGTGCGTTCGCACAGGGAAACGGTGTGGGCGGCATCAACGAGGCTACGCAAATGGTAACTTCTTATTTCGACCCCGCAACTCAATTGATTTACGCTATCGGTGCAGTCGTAGGGTTAATAGGCGGCGTTAAAGTGTACAACAAGTTTAGTTCGGGCGACCCCGACACAAGCAAAACGGCAGCTTCGTGGTTTGGTGCGTGTATCTTCTTGATTGTGGCGGCTACTATCCTGCGTTCATTCTTCCTATAATCCCAAGCCTTATGAATTACAATATCAACAAAGGCATCGGAAGAACGGTGGAATTTAAAGGGCTGAAAGCACAGTATCTGTTCATTTTCGCAGGCGGATTACTGGGTACGCTTATTCTCGTAATGATACTGTATATGGCAGGTGTAAACACTTACTTCTGTCTGTTTCTTGGTGCGGGCGGTTCTTCGCTGATAGTGTGGCAAACCTTTTCGCTCAACAGAAAATACGGCGAACACGGATTAATGAAAATCGGGGCAAAAAAAAGACATCCCAAATACATCATCTGCCGCAAGCTCGTGCACCGCTATCTGAAATTCAATCCTAAACAAAATATCGTATGAGAAATGTAGCAAAAACAACCACATTGGAAAACAAATTTCCTTTGTTAGCAGTAGAAAACAACTGCATCCTTTCAAAAGATGCAGACATTACTGCCTGTTTTGAAGTGCGATTGCCGGAACTCTTCACGGTAGCAGCGGCAGAATACGAAGCCATTCATTCCGCTTGGCACAAGGCGATTAAAACCTTACCAGATTTCACGGTGGTTCACAAACAGGATTGGTATATCAAGGAAAATTATGCGCCAGATTTGACAGAAGAAAACCAAAGTTTTTTGGCAAAATCCTATCAACGGCATTTCAACGAAAGACCTTTTTTAAATCACTATTGCTATTTGTTCCTTACCAAAACGAGCAAGGAAAGAATGCGTATGCAAAGCAACTTCAGCTCGCTTTGCAAAGGTTCTCTTATCCCGAAAGAAATTAGGGATAAAGAAGCGATACACCGATTTATGGAAGCAGTTTCACAGTTTGAGAGGATTGTAAACGATAGCGGATTTGTAAGCCTGCAACGCCTAACTGAAGATGACATCATCGGAACAGATGAAAAGCAAGGCTTGTTAGAACAGTATCTAACACTTTCAAGAGAAGTAGGTACGCCAATGCAGGACATCGCTCTCGGTTCCGAAGAGGTTCGTATCGGTAATAAAAGATTAAGCCTTCATACTTTGTCGGACACCGATGATTTGCCAGGAGCAGTTTCAACTGATACCCGTTACGAAAAATTATCTACCGACCGAAGTGATTGCCGACTGTCTTTTGCTGCCCCAGTAGGTTTGATGCTCAGCTGCAATCATATCTACAACCAATATTTGTTTTTGGATAACAGTGAAGACAACCTGCAAAAGTTTGAGAAATCTGCAAGGAATATGCACTCTTTGGCAAGGTACAGCCGTGCCAATCAAATTAACAAAGAATGGATAGAAAAATATCTGAACGAGGCTCACAGTTTCGGGCTGGCTTCTATTCGTGCGCATTTCAATATTATGGCGTGGTCAGATGACCCAGCTGAACTAAAGCAGTTGAAAAATGATTGCGGAAGTGCCTTGGCATTGATGGAATGTAAACCACGCCATAACACTACTGATGTAGCTACTTTGTATTGGGCAGGAATGCCGGGCAACGCTGCCGATTTTCCGAGTGAGGAAAGTTTTTACACCTTCATTGAACCAGCATTGTGCTTTTTTACGGAAGAAACCAATTACCACAATTCGCCTTCGCCATTCGGGATAAAAATGGCTGACCGATTGACCGGCAAACCTATTCATTTGGATATTTCGGATTTACCTATGAAACGTGGAATTATTACCAACCGTAACAAGTTTATCCTCGGTCCTTCGGGAAGCGGAAAATCCTTCTTTACAAACCATATGGTACGGCAGTATTACGAGCAAGGCGCTCACGTTTTGCTGGTGGATACGGGTAATTCTTATCAAGGTTTATGCGAACTTATCAAAGGTAAAACCAAAGGCGAAGACGGCGTTTATTTCACTTATACCGAAGATAATCCGATTGCATTTAATCCTTTCTACACAGATGATGGCGTTTTTGACATTGAGAAGCGTGAAAGTATCAAGACTTTGATACTGACCCTTTGGAAACGTGATGATGAACCACCAACTCGTTCGGAAGAAGTTGCCCTTTCTAATGCCGTAAGCGGATATATCGAACGGATAAAAACCACTGATGATTTCCCGTCTTTCAACGGTTTTTACGAATATGTAAAAGGCGATTACCGCAAGGTATTAGAAAGAAAAGAAGTCAGGGAAAAAGACTTTGATATTGCCAATTTTCTCAACGTGTTGGAACCTTATTACAAAGGTGGCGAATATGATTATTTGCTCAATTCTGACAAACAGTTAGACCTTCTTACAAAACGTTTTATCGTGTTTGAAATTGATGCGATTAAAGACCATAAAATCCTCTTTCCCGTGGTAACCATCATTATTATGGAAGTTTTCATTAATAAAATGAGAAGACTTAAAGGTATTCGAAAACTCATACTGATTGAAGAAGCGTGGAAAGCGATTGCCAAAGAAGGAATGGCAGAATACATCAAGTATTTGTTTAAAACCGTCCGTAAATTCTTCGGAGAAGCCATCGTCGTTACGCAGGAAGTTGATGACATCATTCAATCGCCTATCGTGAAAGAAAGTATCATCAATAATTCAGACTGTAAAATCCTTTTAGACCAACGCAAGTATATGAACAAGTTCGATGATATACAGGCAATGTTGGGACTGACGGATAAAGAGAAAGGGCAAGTACTTTCTATCAATATGAACAATGACATCAGCCGTCTGTACAAAGAGGTTTGGATAGGATTAGGTGGTACGCACTCGGCAGTTTATGCCACCGAAGTTAGCCTAGAGGAGTATCTCGCTTACACCACCGAAGAAACCGAAAAATTAGAAGTGATGCAACTCGCTTCTGAATTGGATGACAATGTAGAACTCGCCATCAAGCACATCGCAATGCAGCGACGTGATAAAGTAAATCAATAATCTATAACATTTTAAAAATTTAAAAAAATGAAAAAATTAATGTATTTGGTGTGTACGGCACTAATGTTAGCCGTAGCACCGTCAGCAAAAGCACAATTTGTAGTAACAGACCCTGCAAATCTGGCTTCAGGAATTCTTAACAGTGCGAATGAAATCGTGCAGACTTCTTCCACGGTAAGCAACGTGATTAAAAACTTCAATGAAGTAAAGAAAGTGTATGAGCAGGGTAAGGAATATTACGATAAGCTAAAGGCAGTAAACAATTTGGTTAAAGATGCTCGTAAAGTTCAGCAGACGGTTCTTTTAGTGGGCGATGTTTCGGAAATGTATGTTCAGAATTTCGGCAAAATGATGAACGACCCGAATTTCACACCACAAGAATTGGTAGCCATTGGCAATGGATATTCCGCACTTTTGAATGAAAGTACTGAACTTTTGAAAGAACTAAAACAGATTGTATCTGCATCCAGTCTATCCCTGAATGACAAGGAACGTATGGAAGTAATAGACCGTGTGTACAAAGAAGTAAAAGACTATCACAGCTTGGTTCGCTACTACACCAACAAAAACATATCTGTAAGCTATCTCAGAGCAAAGAAGAAAAACGATGCCAAAAGAGTGCTTGACCTTTATGGAACTCCCAACCAAAAATACTGGTAAGCTATGGAATGGAATAATCTTCACGAAGTTCTTCGTTCGCTATACGATGATATGATGCCGCTTGCGGCAGATATGGCAGCAGTAGCAAAAGGTCTCGCAGGATTGGGTGCTTTGTTTTATGTAGCACTAAAAGTTTGGCAGGCATTGAGCCGTGCCGAACCCATAGATGTGTTTCCATTGTTGCGACCGTTCGCTTTGGGACTTTGCATTATGTTTTTCCCAACTATCGTGTTGGGAACCATCAATGCGGTTTTAAGTCCTGTTGTTACAGGAACGCACTCAATTCTTGAAAACCAAGTGCTTGACCTCAACAAACTGCAACAGCAAAAAGACCAATTGGAATATGAAGCGATGGTCAGAAATCCTGAAACCGCTTTTATGGTATCGGATGAAGAGTTTGACAAAAAGCTGGACGAATTGGGATGGTCGCCATCCGACATTGGAACAATGGCGGGAATGTATATGGACAGGCAGGCATATCAGATAGAAAAAGCTATCAAAGACTGGTTCCGCAATTTGTTGGAAGTCCTTTTTCAGGCAGCCGCATTGGTTATAGATACCATAAGGACATTTTTCCTGATTGTGCTATCAATACTCGGACCCATCGCTTTTGCGATTTCTGTCTGGGATGGTTTTCAATCCACACTTACGCAATGGATTACAAGATACGTTAGTGTTTATCTATGGTTACCAGTTTCAGATTTATTCAGTTCTATGCTGGCAAGAATACAATCGTTGATTTTGGAACGGGATATAGAAATGTTGTCCGACCCAACTTTCATTCCTGATACTTCCAATACTGTTTACATCATTTTTATGATTATCGGTATTGTGGGATATTTTACTATTCCAACAGTTACAGGATGGATTATCCAAGCCGGTGGGGCAGGAAACTTTACACGAAATGTAAACCAAACGGCAATGAAAGCTGGAAATCTCGCAGGAGCAGGAGCCGGTTCTACCGTAGGAAACATTAGCGGTCAATTACTCAAATAATTTAACCCATAATCAATAAAAAAATGGAATTTAAAACGCTAAGAAATATAGAAAACAGCTTTCGGCAGATACGATTGTATGCCATTATGTTTGCCGTTCTCTGCATTGGCGTGGTAGGATTTGCCGTATGGCAGTCCTATCGCTTTGCAGAAGAGCAACGCCAGAAAATATATGTATTGGATAAGGGTAAATCTTTGATGCTTGCCTTATCGCAAGACGCAAGTATCAATCGCCCTGTGGAAGCAAGAGAACACGTCAGGCGTTTTCACGAATTGTTTTTCACGTTGGCTCCCGATAAAAATGCAATCGAAAGCAATATGAAAAGGGCATTCAACCTTGCCGATAAAAGTGCCTTTGATTATTACAATGACCTATCGGAAAAAGGCTACTACAACCGTATCATTTCGGGAAATGTGCAACAGCGCATAGAAGTAGACAGCGTGGTGTGCAACTTCGACAGACATCCTTATGCGGTTCAAACGTATGCCAAGCAATTCATCATCCGTTCCAGCAATGTAACCAGACGTAATCTGATAACTTCCTGCTTCCTTGTAAACTCGGTTCGCTCGGATAATAATCCGCAAGGCTTCAATATCGAAAAGTTTGCAGTCATCGAAAATAAAGATGTAGAAGTCATCGAAAAATAAAAACCAAAGGTTATGAAAAAAATAAGAGCAAATCTGGACAGATACTTTGACAAGGTCGATGAACGCTGGCAGAAATTACCAATGCGAAAACAACATCAATATACCCTTTATTTTTTTATAGGCTATCTGGTGTTAACAGCATTTGTGATTGGCAAAGTTTGGTACGACACTTCAAAGTCCGAAAACGGTATGGTCATCGAGCATATCGAAAATCCTGTCCTCAAAAAAGATGAAAGTCCTGCAAAATTGCGGGACACAGTATCAACAATTCTAAAAAATCAGTTTTATGAAAGAAAATGATAACAAAAAGTCTGTGGTTCGGGTAACAGAAGGAAACCCGAAAGACAACGCTGATTTGCTTCACGAAGGCAATCAGAATAAAATGGATAAACTCAAAAAGCCGCTCATATTTGTTTTAATGGGTATTGTTTTTATCGGCTGTATGTATTTGATATTTAAACCGTCTTCGGATAAGGATGAAATCGAAAATCTCGGTTTGAATGATGCCGTTCCGCAAGCAACTGATGCCGGAATGCAATCTGACAAACAAAAAGCGTATGAACAGGAAATGCTGGAAAAGCAAGAGCAGGCAAAAAGAAATGCCCTTACTACGCTTGCCGATTATTGGAATACAGACAGCACGCAAAGTAGTGAAGAAAGCTTATCTCAAGAAGAGGAAAGTAATGTTTTGGGTAAAGATAAATCTGCTAATCCTGCACTCAATAGTTACCAAAATGCGCAAAATACATTGGGTTCATTTTATCAAAATGATAATTCAGAAACGATGCAACTTCGCAGGCAGGTAGACGAATTGAGAGACAGGCTCGCGGAAAGAGATGTTCCTCGTGCTACCACAGTTGATGACCAATTGGCGTTGATGGAAAAATCCTATCAAATGGCAGCAAAATATCTTCCTCAAAATACAAATACGGGAAATGCTGCTCCTGACAATGCATCAAACCAAACAACATCCGCATCAGAAAAAGAGCATTTTGTAGCATTTGCACCGGCAAGAAAAAATACCGTTTCTGCTTTGTATCGAGAACCATCAGACAGTGCCTTTTCCGCAGACTGGAGCGAAATTAAAAACCGTGGATTTTTTACCGCAGGGTCTAAAGAACAAGTAGTTCAACCGAAAAATAGTATCAAAGCCTGTGTACACGATGCACAGACGGTAACAGGCGAAACTGGCGTACGTTTACGATTGTTGGAAACGGCACAAACACCACAAAGAACTATTCCGAAAGGAACTATTGTAACGGCAAATGCTAAATTTCAGAATGGCAGATTACAGCTAAAAGTAACTTCCATAGAATTAGAAGGTAACATTATTCCTGTTGAGATAACCATTTATGATTTGGATGGACAACAAGGATTGAACGTACCCAATTCTCCCGAACGAAGTGCCATTACAGATATTGTTGCCAATATGGGCAACGCTACCGGTTCAAGCTTTAGTATGAATTCTTCAACGGGACAACAAATTGCTTCCGACCTCAGCAAAAGCGCAGTTCAGGGTATTTCGGGTTATTTCGCTAAAAAAGTGAGAGCACCAAAAGTTACTTTAAAAGCTGGACATCAAGTCTTTTTGGTATCTAAAAAATAATGTTCAATTAAAATTTATAAAAAATGAAACCTGTCCTAGACAAGCTTCATCACAATTAAAAATAAATATTAAATAAGATGAAAAAATACATAAAAACCTTTTGGGCTATTGCCCTGATATTGGGCTTGGCCGTGCATTCTTATGCGCAAGACAGCATCAGAACACCGCTTGAACTCGGCAAGATAGAACCTTACAAAATGGAAGTTACTTACGATAAAACTTCGCATCTGATTTTCCCAAGCGCTATTCGTTATGTGGATTTGGGTAGCGAATACTTAATCGCAGGAAAAGCAGAAGATGCAGAAAACGTACTGCGTGTAAAAGCATCGGTAAGAGCTTTCGAGCCTGAAACCAATTTTTCCGTAATCACAAATGATGGTCGTTTTTACAGTTTCAATGTGTATTACAGTTCTTATCCCGAAGTATTAAGCTATGACCTTTTAACAATGCAAAAAGCAGTGGATAAAGCGAATGGAAACGATGTACTTTTTGAAGAATTGGGTAATAATTCTCCGTCATTGGCAGGTTTGCTTTTGGAAACCATTTACAATATGGACAAACGCATTGTAAAACATATTGGTGCTAAAAGTTTCGGCATCCAGTTTATTTTGAAAGGAATTTACATTCACAACGGCAAATATTATTTCCATACAGAATTGAGAAACCGTACCAATGTTCCTTTCCAGATAGATTTTGTGAATTTCAAAGTCGTAGATAAAAAAATAGCAAAGCGTACCGTAGTGCAGGAAAGACCAATGATACCGCTTAGAACCTACAAACCTTTGGATGAAATTGGCGGGAAGGCAATCGAGCAAAACGTGTTTTTGCTAGACCAGTTTACCATTGATGATGACAAAATTTTACTGATTGAAATTTTCGAGAAAAACGGTGGCAGACATCAAACGCTTCAGATAGAAAATTCGGATTTGATAAAAGCCCGATTGATAAATGATATGCACCTGAAATTTTAATAACCTTTTAAAACAATGATATGAAAAAATATATCTACACCGTAATGCTCGTTTTAGTAGGCATCACGGTTGCACAAGCGCAAAGAATGCTCCCGAAGCAAAAAGGAATTGAACTGAATGCAGGTATTTTGTCCAAAGATAAAATAGGCAATGATTATTACCTCAACATCGGAATGACCGTGAACGGTAAAAACGGTAATTACCAGCTTTGGGCTTTGGAATATACACACCAATACCACGACTACAAAAATGTTCGCATACCGCAGGAAACGTTTACTGCAGAAGGTGGTTACAGCTTATTTTTATTAGGCGATGCCCGAAAAAATATCACGATTAATTTAGGAATAACAGGCGTGGTCGGTTACGAAAGCATCAACCGTGGCGAAGCGATATTGTATGACGGTGCAAAAATTTTGAGCGAAGACAATTTCATCTACGGAGCTGGCGGAAGAATAACTTTTGAAACGTATTTGTCAGACCGGTTTGTATTAGTGTTGCAAGGACGTACAAAAGTCTTTTGGGGCACAGACTTAGAGCAGTTCCGTCCGTCTGCTGGTGTGGGATTAAGGTTTAACTTTTAAAAACAGAAAAATGATAACAATATTCAATAAATTCAGAATAGGATTATTGCCGGTATATCTAATGCTGGCAATCCTTACAGCTTCGGTTTCTTTGGTATCTTGCAGGAAAGATGACGACCTCGAAATACAGAACAATTTTCCTTTTGAGGTAAAAGTAATGCCGGTTCCGAAAGATGTTGCCAATGGACAAACGGTGGAAATACGTGTTACCATACAACGAACAGGAAATTACAGCAACACGCAATACTATCTCCGCTATTTTCAATTTGATGGGCAAGGTTCGCTACGTTATTATGATGAAACGCCATACTTGCCGAACGATTTGTATCTGTTACCAACAGAGCAATTCAGGTTGTATTACACATCTGCCTCTGCCGTTTCGCAATCTTTTGATGTGTGGATTTCGGATAGTTTTGGGAATGAAAAGCAACTGACTTTTCAGTTTAATAGCAGTGATTAACAGCATAGTAATTGAATGTAAAAACCGACTTTAAAGGTCGGTTTTTTGCTTTTTTACTTTTCGTAAATTATTTTTTTTCTTAAATTTAGATAACCTAATTTGAATTTTTATGGATGCGGTTACGGCTCAGTTAGTACTTGGTATTATTCCGCTTGTTATCGGAATAGGGCTTGTTTATTGGATAAGTCGCAGAAAATTTTACAGGCGTAATGCTGTTGGAGCCGAAGGGTTTTCCAGCTTTGAGGCATCAGTATTTACACGTTTTATAGAGCGTATTGGCAAATGGCTTGCCTATGCTTTGATTATTATCGGCATACTTTCTATTTGGTCGCATTGGCAAATGAAGAAAGAGAAAAAACAAACTGAGGTTAAAACGGAACAGCCTGTAGAGCGTTGATAATTATTCTCACTATAATTCTTTTAAAATCGGATAACGAAACGGTTACCCGATTTTTTTAATATAATTGTATTCGTTTCCATTTTACATCGCAACTCTTTTTAAAGAGGAACTCACTTTATTAAACTCAATATCTGCGAAGTCTTTCTCTGCCTTTTCTTGAACATCGATATCTTTAGTATTTAAAATTGCTGACATATACTTTAGCTTCCTTTTTACATTTTCTAACAAATCAGACCATTTCATAATCCATATTTCAATATTTTTATTTTCATTTCTGAAGTAGAAATAGGGGTTGTCTTCATTTCTTTGATTACCTTTTATTTGGAATTCAGCATCGGAATTTATTTTTGAGCTAATCAACAAAATTTTATAATGAATATTGGAGCTTGAGGCGTCAAGTTTTTCAATTTCTCTGGCATACTTCATTACTTGTTCTATTTCTTTAGGGCTTATTTTTACTTTGGGTGCTTTTAGTTCAACAACTAAAACTTCTCTTCTTTTAGCATCTAAAACTCTTTCATTATACATAAAAAGGTCAGTAATTGATTTTACTGGTTTTTCATCAATAACATTAATATTATCTCCATCTTTTGAGGGCTTAAACATTAAACAGTCTTGTCTTAATTGAGTTAAATTTTTTTCTAAATTCTTATCAGACAAAAGTTTAGTGCTTTCTGAATATTCTTCTCCAAAAACCCATAACATTTTTTCTAAAAATTTATGTAATTCTTTTCGCTCTTTTACATTTTTTGATATTTCGCTATATACCAATTTTTCGAGGAATTCAATATCTTCAATCTTTGAAGCAACTTTATCTGAAAACTCAACAATATTATCTAAATCGGTTTTTTCCAATAAATCGGAAAATTTAGATATCATTTTGTTATTTAATTTTAGAACACTTCGTAAAATGTTATTTAATTCTCCATTTGATATTGTTCTATCAATAAGGGGATAAATAATTTCTCTTAACTGATTATTGTCTTTTAAGATATGGTATTTATCTTCTACTAAATAGGCTAATTTATCAAACAGGATAACTTTTGATTTAGAGCTTGCCCTCTCTTTGTATGGATAAAAATCATCATTTTTAAGATTGTCGGAAAAATTGTCAAATTCAAAATTTCTGTCTTTAAAAAATGTGTTCAGTTTATCTTTAATAAATTCTCTTACTTTTCTCCAATCAGGGTCTAAGTCATCTAAATCTATATTTCTGTAAATGTCAGATGATAATGTAGAGGAAGACACATAAATAAACCATCCTCCAATTTTTGGGCTCAACCAACTTGCATCATATTCTAAACTTCCCGCTATAGTATTCAGACCCGCATTTTGCGCTGTTAAAAAGACTTTGATTTTATCCATTTTCTTAATTTGCATAAAGTCAAAAAGAACTTTATGTTCTTTACCTTTTGTGTCTGTATAAGTTTTAGCTATTTTAATCGGATTATCTATTACAAAATCAGTAGGATTTAAAGCTTTACCGTTTATGTGAAATGTAACTTCTTTATTAAAAATCTTTAAGGGGTATCTCTCAAAAATTGCATCTGAAAGATTGTCTTTAAGAAATTTGTCAATAATTTTCTTTTTTGGTTCATTTTCTGTGGTTGAATGTGGGTACAAACTGGAAATTGTTACCTTGTAAAAAGTATTATGATTATTTCCTTCTAAGATATTTTCTTTTGTAGCTAATTCAATTTCAGAAACATTGATGTTTTTCCCAAAACTATTGAATGATAACGGGATATATGTTTCAGTAAATGTCTTATCTTCTTGTGAATATCCAATAGTTTCAATTTCAATTTCTTGACCGATTTGAAAACTTGCAAATCTTCCAATTCCTTTACCACCATCTTTATTTGCCGTTCCAATGTCCAATAGTTTCCTTTCAATGTCAGACATATGAACTCCATTACCGTCATCTTTTACAGAGATTTTTTTGATTAAAAGAGGATGTATTTCAGTTTCTAAAGTATAGTCAATTTCAATCCAAATATTTTTACTCTTGGCTTGAATAGAGTTATTTAATAATTCGCAGAATGCAGCAAACGTACTGATATAATTAGCAAATAATTCATTGACTAATCTTGAATTTGTCGTAAGTTTTCTATTCATAGTTTCTTATTACGTATTGTTTTGTTACACTTGCAATTAATACCAACATATAAACAATGCCTATTTTGCATAATAATCAATAGGATTTATTTTCTCCAAATCTACAAAATTAATTCCTATCAAATTGCTGTTTCAAAGCCAAATACAGCCTTTCAAAGCCAACCAATACAATCTTTCCTAATCCCATAATAAGCCTCTATAAATTCGACTTCCAAAGAAAAATGAAGCAAGCTATGGAAGTTATCGCAATACAAAAATCTGCATTAGATAGAATAAACAATGAGTTAAAATCACTTTTGGAACTGACAGAAAATGCTACCACAAAATACATTCAGATTTTCAAAGCAGAAAAATGGCTCGATAACCAGGAAGTATGTCTGATGATGAACATTACCAAACGAACTTTACAGACTTATAAGGACAAAGGGCTATTGCCATATTCCAAATTAAACCGCAAAAACTATTACAAACTCTCGGATGTGCAGGCTTTGCTTGAAGCTCGACAATCTTACAATACCAACGAAAATGGATTTACTAACGAATGAAACCGAAGAAATAATTGCCCATCAGCAAATGATAATGCAGTTGAGAAGCTATATCGAAGTCATACTAAAAAATTATCGTCCTGTAATGAATGGCGAAATTTATCTCTCAGGCGATGATTTGTGCAGAATACTTCACATCAGCAAAAGAACCTTACAACAATATCGCGATGATAATATTTTACCATTTATACAAATTGGTGGCAAGATTATTTACAAGGAAAGTGATATTCTAACTGTCTTGGAACAGAACTATATAGCCAAAGGCAAACATTGTTTATAATAAATTTTCTTCTAGCTATGCTTCTATCAGAACGACTTTAGTATCTTTGCTATCTAAAATATAGAAATACTTAAAGTGTTTTTGCTTTAAGTCCCACATTGAAAACTGGTAATTTTTAAGACAACGGGACAAATAAGTAGGAACGCTCACGTGATAGGCGTGGGCGCTCGCTTATTCGTTGTCGGGTATACCAGTGCCTCAATGTCGGTAAGTGTAGTTGCCTGCGCTTTATTTTTTTGCAGGGCTACATCAACCTAAAAAGGTATGATATGAAAACTGGTACTGCACAACAAAAAACTTCCCTTGCCTTTATCAATGATAAAAGCCCGATTTTAGATTTGATTTGCAACGAACTTCTTTCTTCAGGAATAGAAATTCTGTTTCGGTCTGAAACTTTTCCAAATGCTTTAAATGAATTATCGGCATTAAAAAAACTTCCGCAAGTTTGCATTGTTGACCTCAATTTTTACGACAAAAATGTACTGGAGCAACTACAATATTTAACTTCACTTCATCCCACAATAAAACTGATTGCCCATAGCGATATTGATGCTGAAAAAGTAGCGAAAAGTCTTTTGGGTATTGGTTTTGTAAGCTATTTATTAATTGGCAGTGATGCAGATATTTTTAAAAAAGCTATTAAAAACGCCACCGAATGATGATTTTAAACAAATTAAATTTCATAGATAATACTGGTAATTTTATTATTTTCTAATACAAAATTCATCTGTTCAAATTTTTGAAAAGGTTGTTTTTCTAGTTCTGTAGAAGCAGGAAAATATTTCACGCCAATCATTACATAAGGCAATTTAAAACTCCACAATGACCTGATTTTAAAATCCTTACCGCTTAATTCTTGTTCGGAGGAACTAAGGTATTCTTTGAATTTTGGAATTCCTCTGGTTTCAAAAATAGTTTTCCAATGCTTGCGTACCTCGAAAATTATATCTTCATCAAGTTGCTTTACGATATTATCTTCATCAGAATTATTACACGCCTTTATAAATTCCCTGATAATTTTGCGGGGCAACTTTTGTATTTCTCTAATTTCTTTCTTTTTGTTTTCAAGGTAAAGAGTAAAATCATTTTCCACAACATCGGATATTTTATCAAATCCCCACTGGAAAGCTTCTTGGCGAGATTTATAAAGTCTATCTGGCAAAATTTCTGCGCTTTTACTTTCATTGTTCGTTTTAAAATCATCTAACAACAAGAAACCTTTTTCATCGGTAGCTGTATTGATGCCATCTACAATATTGATATGGTAAAATTGCTCTTGGTCTTCAAACAAAACTTTAATTTTAGGATTGAAATCTTCCGCTTTGTTTATAGATGTTTTTATAAGATATTTCGTTTCGTTCAAAGGGTTTTCAATCCGTCTTCCCCAACCGTCAGTAGACAATTCAGACTGGTAACGGCTTATTTGAATTCTGATTTCCTTTCGTCCTCTTTCCAAATCTGTAGTAAATTCATAGCCCGGAAAACTACTGAGAATTGCTGTATCCAATTCCCATTCTTCATAATCGCTCGTAAAATTTATTTGATAGCTAAATTCATATTCCCGAATGTAAACAGGAAATTGAAACTGGTTTTCGATAATTTTCTGCTCCAATAAAGCAATATCGGATTTTCGGTTAACGGTTATTGAAATTTGAGTTTCTATCATTCTTTGAATTTGCGATTTTAATTATTTTGACAGATTTCAAATTTAATCAAATAGAAATATAGACAAAGCTTAATTGGCGATGTTCTTTTGCTTCTTTTCTTTGGTCGCTATGTGAAAAGAAAAGAAGTCAATCCAAAATTAAAGAATGGGATAACGAATATCCCACGCAAAAAACTCGCAACTGGTTTGATAAAATGGCGGAGCAAACATTTTCATCAAACGGGTTGCATCTTTATTGAATGCAAAAAGACATTTCCGACCAAAGGAAGGAAGTGTCTTTTTTGCTGAACCGATTTAATCGTAAATTTTAAATATTGCTCTTGGAAATTTTTCGGTCTAAAAGAGTTTCCAAAATTTCATAATCACTCTCATAAATTTCGCCTTCAAAATGATAATTGTCGGTTTCTTCGTCATAATGATAATTGGCAAAATCTTCATCTTCCAAATAAATATCTGTGACAATCCCGTCAGAAAATGTTGCCCTGCCATAGACCATATTGCCCAGTTCTTCATAATCCTGTATGAAATTTACTTTGTACTGTTTTGCTATCTTTTGAATAATTTCAAGATTAGGCGACCATTTTGTTTCATATTGAAAAACGCCTTCATCGCTTTCATTCCAATAAATATTGAAGAAATAACCGCCGTTTGTGTCGGGAACAAAATCGGGCAATTGCCCTTGTTTTTCTTTTTCTTCTTTGCTTTTCATCATTTGGAAAAGCTGCTGTATCTGTTCGATTGCTTCAGGTTTTCCCTCAAAAACAACCGTATTATTGCACCAATTTGCCATAACTTTTATTTTTAGTAGGCTACCACCGATTAAAGCGGTAGCCTGTTATTAATTAATTAAGATTTAAAATTTCCGCACCGTCTAAAGCAAATGCAGTACACAATTCAAATGCTTTCTGCGATTTTAGTTGGGCAGTTCCGCCCAATACAATACTCTGCAATTTGGCTTCATCGTTTTTGTAATTTCTTACATTCTGATAGTAGCCTGTAACAGCGTTGTACGCTCCGAACAATGTGCCTTTGGTTGTTTCCATTTGCTGTGTGTCGCTTATCATTGCATAGGCAAAAGCATCATCAACCGTATTTTTAAAGAGGGTTGAAATTTCATCTTCTGCACCTTTTTTAAGCAAATCAAAAGTTTCCTTGTTCGGACAAAGTGCCAATTGAATTAGCTTTTTTACTTCTTGGTCTGTTACCTTTACTTTTGCCCAATCGTTGAAAATGCGCTCTAATTGATTGCTTAATGTGTTTGCCAATCCCATAATCTTGTGGGCATTCTCGATACGCTGTTTTGCTCCCGATGTGTGTTTGATGCGGACTACATTGGTCATATTTCGCAATGAAGCATTTAAGGTATTTTGACAAACAATACGGATAGGTGTAAATGCGGCTGTAATGCTTCCGCTACCATCGTGCGAAGTGGTTAGAAAAATATACTTTTCCGTAACATCATCGCCATTGCCAACACGAATATAATCGGGTAATTTAGCTGTAATAAAAATACGTTCTCCGTTGCCCAATGCGCCTGCGGTTTCGTACAGAATACCTTCGCCACCGCCTACAATAGCATCAAAGAAATTAAAAGCTTCACGGTTTTGTACAATGTGATAATCTTTACCAACTACACCCAAAACGGCATTGTTATCGGTTCGTATGTTGGCAAAATAATTAGGTACTTCCAATTCGCTACTGCCTATTTCGATACCGCTTGCAGTTTCGATAATGCCCGAATTTTTAGTGAAAATTGGGGATTTTACGACTTCATAGTCTAATCCAGCGTATTTAATCGCTTCTTCACTGGTTGGGAATTGCTCCACGATTTGCCCTAAACCGTGCCACGCTTTTTGCTGAACGCTAAAAAATGAATAACGTCCTGTTCTCTCGTTGAAATTAATGTTGTGTGCCATTTTGATAAAATTTTGATGTTAAAAAATGATTTGTATACTTGATTAAAATGGAAGGTCATCCGTTTTTCCTTCTCCAGTAACTTGCACGGTTTCGGTTTTCCTGCCACCTCCGTGCAGTTTGATTTGCGAGGTATGAAAGTTTAACCCAGAATGCGCTTCTCCGTCTTTTCCTATCCACGCTCTTGTGCTTACTCTGCCTGTGAGTTCAACCAATTTACCCTTGGTGAGTAGTGTGGCTACCTTTGCAGAAATCCAATAAGCGCAATCGAAATAGGTTGTTTGTTCTATGCGGTCGCCTTGCTTGTTTTTGTAGCTTTCGTTGGTTGCTACAGAAAAATTCACTACCTGTTTTTCATTTGACAATGTGCGTACTTCCGCATCTTTTGTCAGTCTTCCAATGATGTTCATAACCATAATTTTTAAAAAGTTGTACATTTTTGTTAGGTTCACTTTTCTCGTTTCCTGCAATCGTAGTGGTTTGTTTCGCTTCGCTTCTCAAATAATTTTTCCAAAAGAAAAACCGGAAAAAAGAAAGCAGATAATCTTAGCGGGCTAAGCGAAAAACCAAAAGGAAACGGAATAAGTCCCGAAGGGTGGCAAGGCAACACACTACCACTCGGCGAAGCCATCATTTTGCCTTGCCATTATGCCGTAGTCTTTTGGTTGGACAGGGGCGGTGGCAGCCCGCTATACCTTAGCTGCCTTTTTACCGGTTGCTTATGGAAAATCATTTTCTAATAATTTTTTTTTGGAACTAAATACAGGCTAAGAAAGCCTGCGACAGGGAATTGAAAAATGAAATCGACGAGGGGATGAGAAAGGGAATTGCATTTTTCAATTTTCTGTTTCAAAAGAAGCAGAAAGCTCTTTTACAGCGTTGGGATATGCAGAGGAGAGTAAATGTGCTTTTGCTTTTAAAATTAAAGCCCAAAAAAAAGCAGAACCGTTAAGTTCTGCCTAATGATAAAATAAAAATGGTTTAAATAGTTGTTGAAAAAGCTTCTTCCATAGCAAGAAATTTAGGCGCAACCAAATCCATATCCTTGCTAATTTTTTGGCTTGTGATTTTGGCATAAATCTGTGTAGTAGCAATATTTTTATGCCCCATCATTTTACTAAGACTTTCCAAAGGCACACCTTCGGTCAAAAACATTGTTCCAAATGTATGTCTCGCAGTATGAAAGGTAACTTTCTGTTCAGTAATAATCTCGGCATCTTCCATTAATATTTTAATGTGATTATTGCAAGTTGTATTGCCAGGAACCGGAAAAATAAATTCATTGCGTGAGGTGCCTTGGTATTTTTCAATTATTCGTTTTGGAATATCCATTAAGCGAACATTGGATGCAACATCAGACTTCTTTCTTCTGCTGATAATCCATTGATGACCATCAAAAAAAGATTGGATATTTCTAACGGTCAGTTTTTTAATATCTACATACGATAACCCTGTAAAACAACTGAAAATAAACAAATCTTTTACCAGCTCATATCGAGGATGCGATGGTTTGCACTTCATTAATTTTTCAACATTCTCTTTCAGAAGATAACCTCTATCGGTTTCTTCCATACTGATTTCGTAATCCTCAAAAGGACTGTTACGTATCAAACCTTTTTTCATCGCCAGTTCAATTAAGCTTAAAACTGGCATCGTGTAAACCCAAACCGTGTTGTGGCTACATTGTTTATCATATCGAAGATAAAAATCAAATTCTCTGATAAAGTCGCCAGTTAACTCACGGAAAGCCATATCGTCTCTATGAAATCGTTGGCTTATGAAATCTGAAAGGTGAGTATAAACAATATTGTATTTGTAGTAGGTGCTTTCTGCACGTTCTCCCTTATCGACTAAATTTTTAAATTCTGAATTCTGTTCGTTAAAAACTTTTAAAATGGCATCATTCATTACGCCGACACCTAAAAATGACAGTTTCACTTTTTGTGATGTAGCAAAACCTTCGTGTTTCAGCATATCTTCATAAATCTTGTCGATGCGCCCACGAATGTTATCCAACTTTTGATTGATGTTTAAAGCAACTGAACTTTTTCCCTCAACTCTCCCAAATTTCAAATTCCAATTATTTGGATTGATTTCTAGCTTTGTTCCCAAAGTTTTAGCTGTTCCGTCAATGGTAATACGTGCCATAATGGGGGCATTTCCATTCTTTTTCAGTTCATTCTTTTTCAAATAGAAAAGTAGTTTGAACGTTGACTTTTTTGTCTGTTCCATAACTCAAATGTTTAATGATTAAAATTAAATTACATTGAGTTACAAGGGATTATGAAAACAAATGCAAAACACTGAATTATAATCAGTTACCACAAAATTACAAGCTATCAACAAGTAACGAATTAGTAACCAAACCTTGTCATTTCAAGTCCAAAACCGGTAAGACAGAGCATTCCATTCTTAGACTATAATTTTACAAATCACTGTATAGCAACGGTCTTAATCGTTTTTCTTACTTTTGCTTATTATTAATCTTTTTATGAAAAAAAAGCGCCCAATATTATTGGAACGCTTATCAAACTATATGGACTTACATTTATGAATATTTTCGGCAGGTATACTCTACCGTGGTATTTAAAAGCTTGTTTTTATTAAGGAAAAACTCAACCTGTTGAGATTCTTCATGAGTTGCATAAATACGTAATTGAAATGAACCGAAATTGTTTCCGTCAATATACTCCACATTTGCATTGAGTAATCTGTAACAAATGCCCATTTTCTGATTTATAATATCCAGAATCTGATCAAATTTCATCTTTCCGTTCAATTCTACCTCAAGAATAAGATCCTTCTTGATACTGTTGGCTATTTCAGATTTTGTCTGCACAATTGGAATAATCATCACTAAAACATTTTTAGGTTACACTTCAATTACATTTTTAATCATTAATTCTTAGCAAAAATATAAAAAATAATTAGTCTACCAAATTAGTAGGGTAAATATTTTACATAAAAAAACAACCACTGAAAATTCAGTGGCTGTTTTTTGCTTTTAGTAATGGGCTAAATATTTAAGATTATTACTTTCAATTATATAAAAAACTTTAATGTAAACCCTGCAAAGAGTCCTAGACTCACAAATGCTTTACTTTCACTTCTCAACTCGTAAAGTCGTTAAAACTTATTGAAGTTTGCAAAGATTTTCGATATAATTAATTACTAATATTCAAAAATTATTTAACAGCTTCCATTTTCGTTCCAGCAACTTCGCTTTTTGAAGCTTTTTCCCATCCGTCTTCAGGCATTAGTGTAGCAATCACTTTTTCTTTAGTTAAATATTTCTTAGCTACATTCTGCAAATCTGCAGTTGTGAGATTGGCAAAAGCAGATTCCATGTTTAGGAAAGCATATTTATCTCTTCCATCCAATTGTGGCTGAGAGATCTGCCCCAACCAGAAATTATTTTCTTTCAGTCTGGTCTTATAATCATTAAGCTCTCCTTCTTTATATTTGTTGAGATCTTTTTGTTCTGGTCCTTTTTTAACAATTTTATCCAGCTCAGCTAATGCAATCTTTGTCAATTTATCCGCATTTTCAGGACCACAAGGAAACTGCATACTGAAAGAATATGAAGAATAAGGAATTCTGCCCATTCCGCCGTTTGCACTCGTTGTATAAACACCTCCTGCTTCTTCTCTCAACTGTTCAGTTAATTTTATTTTTACCACTCCGCCTAACGCTCTTAGTGCAAGATCTTCTTTTTCATTGTAAGGAGCTTCTCCTGAATAAGTAATCTGAACCATACTTTTAGGATCCTTTCCTTTTTTGTAAGTCTTATTAATTTCTCCTTTCAACTGTCTGTATCCAACATCTTTAAATGTTGTGCTTGTTCCTTTTGTAGGCAGACTTGCAATATATTGCGTTACTAATTGTTTAAGTTCCGCTTCATCAATATTTCCTACAAAATAGAAATGGAAATTACCGGCATTACCAAATTTTTCTTTATAAATATTGTATGCTTTGTTATAATCTGTATTATCCCAATCTTCTTTTAGAGGAATAATATTGGTAAATCTTGGATTTTTCTGGTTCATATACTTCATATGCTCGTTCATGAAATAGAACTGAGGATTTGAAAGCATATTATCTAAGAAAGCAGACTGCTTCGTTCTGAAAGCATTGAAACTTGCCGGATCATTATTAAGCCCCGTGAAATAAGCATACAAAAGCTCCATCATCGCTGCAAAATCTTTTTTGGTGGATCTTCCTGTGAACCCTTCAAATAAACTGCTGATTGTAGGATTTACATAAACCTGTTTTCCTGCCAAATATCTGGTTACATCGTTTTGTGTAAATCCGTTAACCCCGGCTTCTGTTAAAGCAGCGAAAGCGTGCTGTGTTTTCAGAACATCAGAATCAGAAAGAAGAGAAGTTCCTCCTAAGCTTCTTGCAGAAAACATAATTTCATCATCTTTAAAATCAGTTTTCTTGTAAGTAACTTTTGCTCCGTTACTTAGGGTAAAAGTTGTAGTTCCTAATTTGCTGTCTGTTTCTGTTTTAGCAATACTTCCAGTTGACTGAAACGGATTCACAAGATTTTTAATGCTTTCCTTTTCCTGATAAGGCTCTATTTTTGCCATTTTTAAATCAGAAAATACTTTCAAAACATCTGCCTCAGCAGGATATTTTATCGTCTCTTTTTTAGGTCCGGTAATAACAATAACTCTACTGTCTTCTTTCACATACTTCTTCAAAACATTATTGGTTTGTTCAAGAGTAATTTTTGGCAGTTCTTTTTTGTACTGTTCGTATTCCCAAGAAATACCAGGAATAGATTCCTTTTCTAAGAAATTTCTTACGTATTCGCCAATCAATCTTCCGCTTTCGGTTTTGTCTCTGTTGTTGTAAGATTCTTCATATCCTGAAAGTAATTCGGTTTTTGCTCTTTCCAATTCAGATGCAGTAAATCCAAATCTGTTGGCTCTTTCTACCTCTTCCAGCAAAACTTTCAAAGCTTCCAGCTGACCCCCTTCTTTGGTCATAGCATATCCTTGAAATGCCTCCTTGGTTCTTCCCCAAGATCCGCCGTGATAAACATATCCAAAAGTAAACGGAGGATTATTAGATTCCACCATATCATTGTAGCGGTTGTTTATCATTGTAGTAACTACATTATCCAAAATACTCTTATTAAAATCTTCCACAGTAAGATCCGGCGTATAATTTTCAGTGTCTTTCATCACAAACTGAACGCTTGAGCCTGTAGCATCGGGATCACTTTCAATAGAAACTAAAGTTTCCTTGTGATTGGGAATTTCAAAAACATTTCGTTTTCTTGGAGACGCAGGATTTTTATATTTACCAAAATTAGCTTTTATCTTCTGCTCAATCTCATCTACATTAATATCTCCTACCACTACCAATGCCATTAGATCCGGACGATACCAATCTTTATGAAATCTTCTCAGTACATCTGGATTAAATTTTTCTAAAATTTCTTTTTTCCCTATTGGAAGCCTTTTTGCATATGCAGAATTATACATCATTTTTGGCAGCCATTTATCCATCATTCTTTTATCTGCACCTAATCCCAAACGAAGTTCTTCCAAAACTACTCCTCTTTCTTTGTTGATCTCTTTGTCGGTAAGAAGCGCATTAAAAGCCCAGTCTTCCATTACTTTAAGACCTGTATCCAGATTACCCGGCTTATCTAAAGGAACGGGGAGCATATAAACCGTTTCGTCAAAACTGGTATAGGCATTAAGATGCTGACCAAACTTAATTCCTATGGATTCTAAAGCATCAACCAATTTGTTTCCTGGAAAGTTTTTAGTTCCGTTAAAATTCATGTGTTCCATGAAGTGAGCCAGGCCTTGCTGATCCTCATCTTCCAAAATAGAACCAGCATCTATAGCAAGACGCATTTCTACTTTTTTTTCAGGCTTTACATTTTTTTTGATATAAAACTTCATTCCGTTGGAAAGAGTACCCGTTCTCACAGAGGGATCCATCGGTATGTTCTGTGCAAAAGCACTAGCCGACATCACTACAATGGCGACTGCAGACAAAAACATTTTTTTCATAGATGTTTATTATTTATTTTATGGTTTAAATATACTATTCACTTAACGAAGAAATAATAACAATATTATATTCAAATTGAATATGTAATTTTAGTTGTTATATAAAGAGAGATAAATTCAGAAACAGAATGTTCTAATGTAGACTGTAAGGTATTTTTTCATCATTTATTAATTTCAGACAAAAATAGAACAATCTTAAACAAACTAACGGTTTGTTTATAGTTAAATATTAGTTAAAGTACCTCATATAATAAAAAAACCGGAATAAATCCGGTTATATTATGTTAAATTAATAATTTTCATTTAAAGTCTGTTTCACTTACTCCTGAGTTCAGGGTTACTTTGTTGGTTTTAATAACTACTTTCTGACCGCCGCCTTCTGCTTCAATTACTTCGGGAAACTTTATGCCATCAACACTGATATAACTCTTGATTACAGCACTGCTTAGCGCATTAACTGTTTTGTAAAGCAGACCTGTAGAACTATCAAAGTAAAGCTTAGTTCCATTAGAAATCAAAACATTATAGTCTTTACCTTCTGATGATTCTGAAGCTGCAGTATATTTTGAAGCTTCAAAGCCCAGCGCATCAATTGTTCTTCCCTTTTTCAGTTCCAAAATCCTGTCAGAGGTAAAGTCCATTCTTTGTCCTGTCTGATTAGAATATCCTTTTTCCCCATCAAATACACTTACAATTTCTCTCCCCATAATGGTCTGCACAGACTTAAATTTATTGCCCATCTTTTTAGTAACCGAGCTGATTTCTACGCCCTGTGTAGAAATCACATCCTCGCTGACGGAAGATTTTACAGATTCAAGTTTAGATTTACCGCCTACCGCTTCAATATATTTATCTATAATCTGTTGTGGTGTAAGCTGATATTTTGTTTTTACAACTGTTATATCAGTTTCTGTACACTTTGCACTCATAGTTGAAGACATCAATATTGCACAGAAAAATGGAATGATTATCTTTTTCATTTTAAAATTTTAAGAGTAAATATATGAAATAATGATTTATAAGCTCAATCTGAACATCAAAAAAGCCTTAAGAACATCCTAAGGTTTCAGATAATAATATTAGAATATGGAAATAATGTTATTCTTTGATGAATTTTGTTGTCTTTGTGTTCCCGTCTCTGTCTATCATTTGTAAGATATAATTCCCTTTGGAAAAGCTGCTCACATTAAGATGTGTAGTTTCGGAAATATTTTTTTGTGAATATATTTTTTGACCCACCATATTAAAGACATTAAGCTCTACCACATCACGGGAAGATTTTATGTACACAAAATCTTTTGCCGGGTTAGGATAAATTGATAAAGAATCATCAAATTCTACAGACTTAACACCAAGTGCGTCTAAGGCATTAATTTTAACATACGAAAAATTTGCATTAGCCACACTTCCTGTTGACTGTAACCAGCATGCACTGAAAAGTGTTCCGTATCCTGCAGAAGAAGTTCCGGCAGCGTGAGTGGAAGCAGAACTTCCGTCACTTCCTGTATGTCGAATTTCTATTAAAAGATTGGTTCCGGTATACAGATAGGGAGTATCAAAAACGATGTCAAAAGTAAAATTATTAGGATTTCCTCCGGCAGTTAACGATCCCGCCGGAATTACAAGGCTTCCTGAGCGAACCTGGGTTTGAGTTCCAACCACATTGGCTGCAAAATTAAGCTGTCTGTTAGCCGGATCTACACTGTTGCTCAGATAAATCTGATAATCCGAAAACGTAGTATTAGTTGCAGGCCACGGATTTGATACAGTTGTTGGCAGCCGAAACGAAATTGAAGTAATGTATTTACCCGAAAGTGTGGTAAGCTGTGAATCATCAATTAATAACTGATTGCTTCTTGTACTGTTGGCAAGTGGTCCTAAAAATGCACCGGTAACAAAGTTTTCAGGGACAACTTTAGAATTTTGAGCAAATGTATTTCCTGACGTAAAAAGAAGTACGAAAAAACAAATAAGCAAATTATATTGCTCGACCGCAAAAGTAAAATTGTTTTTTTGTGAATTAAAAATAAGTAAAGGTTTAATCATAATGTGAAGTTTTTTATAATCAGTAAGATACAAAAAAATATCAATATTATGCATTGCATTCAAAATCACACATAGGTGTAAAAGATATATGCTGAAACCTGCTTCATAGAACAAAAAAACCTCCGAAAATTTCGGAGGCTAATATTATATATGTAGAAAAATTATTTCTTCAACTCTTCTAAAAACTCGTCATGAGAGATCTGAGTTTCTTTTTTTGTAGCTTTTTCAAGAATTACATCTTTCAATTTAGTCATCGCAACTTCAGAAGAAATCTGTCTTACCTGCTCCTGATCTTTTAACATTTCAACAGCATATTTTTGAATTTCTTCATCTCCTAAATGATGAATTCCGTAGATTGCCAATTGATTTTTCACTAATTGCTCTGCCTGAGCCAAAACATCAGCATAATCCAGCTGAATTTCGTTCTCACTCATCAGTTTACCTTCAATGATCTGATATTTTAACTGGTTTTTCTCAGCAGCAAGAATTTCTTTCGCCTGATCTTCATTCTGGATGTTCTGATTAGAAAATAATAACCATTTTACCAGAAAATCTTCAGGAAGCTTTACTTCTTCTTTTTCAGAAACCTGCTCAAGAATTTTGTTTACAAAATGTACATCTGCATTTTGCTGAAAATATTCATCCAATTCAGATTTTACTTTTTCTTTAAGCTCTTCTTCAGTTTTGATGTTTCCTTCACCATAAACTTTATCAAACAATTCCTGATTAAGCTCTGCAAGGTTCAAAGAATAAAAATCTTTTACTTTTACCTCAACCTCAGCATGGTGTAAATGTTCAGCTTCTTCTTTAGAAAATCCTAATTCTTTTGCTAAAGTTTCATCACCTGTAAGTGTTTCTTTAGAAACTTTTACAGACTCATCCATTTTCAATGACTTCACCAGCTTGAAAGCTGCTTTGTTTTCAGCAGTAATCGTAGCCATTTTCGGAGCGTGATTATGCTCTCCTTCTGCGCCTTCCTCAACTACCTGAGTAATTTCTAAAGAAACATAAGAGTCTTTTGTAATTTTGTCTTGCGGAACCTGCTCAGCAAAACGTTTCTGCATGTTTTCAATACTCTTGCTGATTTCTTTTTCAGAAGCTTCTACTTTGTAATGTGGCGCTTCATATTTAGAAAGATCGATAGAAAATTCAGGCTCGAAACCTACTTCAAAAGCCACTTCCAGTTTCTCTGCATTATGATTAAAATCATTTACAGGCTGCGGAACCGGCTGACCAACCAATCTCAACTTATTTTCGTTGATATAATTGTTCAAAGCATCAGAAACCTGCTTGTTGATCTCTTCAAATGCAATACCTGCTTCATATTGCTTTCTTACCATACTCAAAGGCACTTTTCCTTTTCTGAAACCAGGAACCTGTGCGTTTTTCGCATAGTTAATCAATTGCTTTTCTACTTTATCTTTGTAGTCAGATTTTTCTAATGTAACTGTAAGCAATGCACTTACATCATCATGATTTTGAGCTGTAACGTTCATTATCGATTAAAATTTTAGGTTGCAAAAATATGAATTTTTTATTAAAATAAGTCATTCATTTTATTATAATAAGTTAAAATACGGTTCTGCACTAAAAAACAGTTGTTAAAACCTTTGTAAACACAATTATTATACTTCTACTTTTTAAAATCACATACATTCAGGTGTAAATTCATCCGAGAACTATAACATTTATGTATTTCTTAAAATGAAGGTATTGCCTAAATTTTTTGAATTTTGATTTAATTTAAAATAAAATTGATTATCCTTTATTAATCATAATTCTTTATTAAACATAAAAGGCACTAAGATTCTTTTATATATAAACAATTCTTTATTTCGCAAAAGCTTTTGACTTCATCGAACCTTAGATTCACTCAACAAGAACTCAAAATATTTCAGTCATGATAAATTATGGACAATCATTAAAAAAAACGCTCCCAAATTCATGGAAGCGTATTTAAAATATTATATAACTAACTTTTAATATTTTTAAACATTAAATCTGAAATGCATAATATCGCCGTCCTGCACGATGTATTCTTTACCTTCTACGGAAAGTTTTCCGGCTTCTTTTACTTTCGCTTCTGAACCGTAATTCACGTAATCATTATACTTAATAACTTCTGCACGGATAAAACCTTTTTCAAAATCGGTATGAATAACGCCTGCAGCTTGAGGAGCCGTCCAACCCTGCCCGATCGTCCAGGCTCTTACTTCTTTTACACCCGCCGTAAAATACGTCTGTAGCTTTAGCAAATCATAAGCTTTTCTTATCAAACGATTAACTCCGGGTTCTGTAAGACCTAATTCGTCAAGAAAAATTTCTCTTTCTTCATAGGTTTCCAGTTCGTTGATATCGGCTTCAATCTGAGCTGCCAAAACAACAGTTTCAGCACCTTCATTTTTTGCCATTTCTTCAATCTTCCCAACCCACTCGTTTCCGTTTTTTATAGAATTTTCATCCACATTACAAACATACAACACCGGCTTGTTGGTCAAAAGCTGAACATCGCCAATGATAGATTTTGTCAGATCATCAACTGCAAATTCTCTTGCATTTCTACCGTCTTCAAGATGTTTTTGCAACTTTTGAAGTGTTTCATAAGTCAGAATATCTTCTTTTTTTCCGGATTTGATAAACTTCTTTGCTTTTTCAACAGCTTTTCCCACTGTTTCCATGTCTTTCAGCTGAAGTTCAATATCTATAATTTCTTTATCTCTTAACGGATCTACCGAGCCTTCAACATGCACAATATTTCCGTTATCAAAACATCTTAAAACATGGATAATCGCCTCACACTCACGAATATTGGCAAGAAACTGATTTCCTAAACCTTCCCCCTTACTGGCTCCTTTTACAAGACCTGCAATATCTACAATCTCTACAACGGCAGGCAAAACTCTTTCAGGATTTACCAGCTTTTCAAGCTCGAATAATCTATGATCCGGTACAGAAACCGTTCCTAAATTCGGCTCGATGGTACAGAAAGGATAATTCGCCGATTGTGCTTTAGCATTGCTCAAGCAGTTAAAAAGAGTTGATTTACCTACATTCGGTAAGCCTACGATTCCACATTTCATAACGTTAGATTCAAAGTTTGGGTTTAAAGTTTAAGGCTGTTTTCACCTTTCGCTTTCAGCGTGCAAATATACTTATTTTGCGGCGTATTAAAAAATGATTTACTTATAATTGGATTTTTGGATGAAGTTGTACATTTCATGAGTAATAGAAACAATTTTATCATTGTCTTTAAAATCATCCCAAGTGATTTCTTCTTTTTCTGTCAATTCTAAAACTTTATAACTTACTTCAGACTTATTCATCAAAGTTCCTTCAGCTTTATCCCAAATTTTATTTAATTCAGGAACATTTGCTTTAATATTTTTCAAGAGTTTTCCAATATATGAATCTTTATAAGTTTCTTCCTTTTTCCTTTTTAGAGAATTCGATATTAGATTCTGAATTCTTTCAATTTCTTCTTTTGTTTTTACTTTTCTTTTGTTACAAAAATGAATTAAGATTTTATCCCAGACTTTAAACGGTAATACATTTTCTATTTCTTTATAATCTTTAGTAGTTTGATAAATAAAATTTTCATTTTCATCTGCTATCTGCTGATAAATTTGATGTTTATTATCCTTGTATTCACCGTCATAATCAGAAATCAAGAATATCTTATTATTAATTGAAAAAGCATTAATTTTTTCTTTCAATTCTTCTTCATCAAAATTATAGTGGTCAATATTACTTCCAGCATATTCAATAAAAGCAAATTCAATATCTTCTTTGGGATAAGTAATCTTTTTATCTCTACAGTATGCCTTCAAAAATGCTTTCAGATAATTGCGGTCGGAAATTCCTTCAACCCAAATTGAACAGTTTGCAAGAAACACTGAAGAATTAGTAACTCCTAAATATTGAAGTGCAGAATTATCTCCATGATTAACGTTTTTAACGACAAATTTATCTTTATTAACTTTATTAAACAGGAAAATAGAAATGTCATCTTTTTCAATGGTCAAATCTAAAAAGTGATTGGAATGCGTAGAAATAAAATACGTTAGATTCTTTTCTTTTAAAAATTTGTTTGTGGTAATTTGTTCTAAGAATAGACGTTGCATTCCTGGGTGAAGGTTAATTTCTGGTTCATCAATAAAAATTAGACTATCGTTCTCACAAGTATAAATTTTATACATCAAAATAAATAATGCCTGAATTCCATCCCCTAATTGATGTAAATCATTACTTTCTCCATCTATATACACATTAATTATTTCAGAATCATCTTTACCATCATGTTTATCATAAATATTAAATTTCGCTACAATTTCAATTTTCTTATTTTGGAAAAAATTTTCTGACAGAAATTCTTCAAATTTTTCGAAAGATTCTCTTTTCTCTTTTATATCGTTTCTGGTGTTGACAATTTGATAATATAAATCTAAACCTGTGAAAATATCAACTTTTTCTTTGTCCAGTTCATAGCTTTTTATAATTGTATTTTTAAATATGTCCTCTGAAATTTTTGAAAAAATTTCTTTTTTTATACTAAATATTGAATGGGCAGTTCGTAATGTTGGAATGAAAATTTGTTTTTTATTTTTTAAAAAGTCAATATGAATCATATCTTTCAATTCATCAAGTAAATTAGAAAGCAACTCTTTATAATTATCTAATCTTGTATAACTCTTTCCATTAAACTCTTTAATCAAATCATTTGAATTAGAAAGCATTTGCAACACATTAATATTGAAATCTATTAGTTTTAATATTTCGAACTGGTTATCTGAATAATTTAAATTTTTAAACAAAATTTCTCTGTTTGCATTTTGATAACCCTGATAGCGAACATTCTGAACAAAATTATATGCTCCAAAACTGTTTTCATTTATAATATCATTAAAACTGACAATAGTATTTTGTAAATGGCATCGATCTTCATAGAAGCACGTTTTACATTTTAAGAAATTTCGTATAAGCCTACTTTTACCGCTATTATTCGCACCAATCAAAATATTAATATTGGATAAATCTCGCAAACGATAAAGTGCAGAATCATTTTCATCATAATAACTTTGAAAATCATTTTTGTTTGAAAATATAATATCAAATTTTTCACTCATAATTATTAGCTTTCCTCAAAAGTAGCAAAACTAAATCAAAAAAATCTGCCAAGAATTTTGACAGATTTTCAGAAATAATTTTAATATTGTTATCTTTAAGGATTGTCTCCTGTTGCATCCTGCGCCAAAGGAACATCATTGGGTGCAGATTCCAGTGCTTTGTCTAATGTAAATAATGATTCGTTGGATGCCTGATCACCTCCTGCAATTTTCAGCTTATCAATAAGATCTTGGGCTAAAGTTTCTTCTTCGATCTGTTCCTGCACAAACCACTGCATAAAGTTCCATGTTGCCCAGTCTTTTTCATCCAGTGCTCTGTCAACCAATTTATAAATAGATGTCGTATTATCAACCTCATGCCTGAAAACATTGTCGAAACATTCCGTTAAAGACTGCGGATCATCGGGCGGAGCCGGAATCGTATCAACTTTTGGTTTTCCGCCACGGTTAAGAACATATTCCATAAATTTTATAGAATGGTTTCTTTCCTCCTGCGCATGACGGTACAGAAAATTAGCAATTCCCTGGTATCCTTTGTCATCTGCCCATATTCCGTAAGATAAAAATGTGTGGGAAGCATGAATTTCTTTATTCATCTGATCACTCAGTGCTTTTTCCATTGCAGGTGAAAGTCTGTTGGTATTCATAATTGTATATTTTATTGTGATTATGATTAAAAATACAAAAATGATTCCCTGAAGTTAATTTTGACTAAAATTTAAAAAGCAATAGAAATAATCATCTATATTACAGATAATTACGAATATAATTTATAGTTAGTCTAAAATAAAAAAGCGAATATCAGTTTAGTCAGCAGAACAATGAAAACAGATTATTTATTTCTTTTTATTAGTTTAGCCAAGTACGAATCATCATCCTGTGCCAGCTTCTCTATTATAAAGCCATTATTTTCAGCAGCATTTTTTAAAGTATTAAAATCAAGATAAAGCCATTTTATGGGGTCTTCTGACTGACCTTTGTAATGAACAATGTAATCTAGTTCTCCGTAATAGCCTTCAGCGGGAATATAAACTCCGCCATCTTCATCCTCATCAAACATATAAAGAATATCTGTGCTGTCGATCAATATTTGTCCGCTGTTATTGAGCAGCAAATGAAGCTTCTGAAGGTAAATATCAATTACTTTCAGACTTTGAAAAATTCCGGTTCCGTTCATTAGCAGAAGAATAGTATCGTATGTTTCTCCTGAAAATTCAAGCATATTCTTCGCAACAGCGTGTTTAATTCCTCTCAGTCTGCAAACCTCAACTGATTTTGGCGAAATATCTAATGCAGTAACCTCTAAATTTCTTTCATTCTGAAGATATAATGAATGCGAACCCGCTCCAGCTCCGATGTCCAGTATCTTTCCTGAAGATAATTGCAAAGCTTTTTTTTCGATTGTATTCATCATTTCAAAGTCTCTGAAAAGATATGCTACCGGAAGTTCATCCAGTTCAGAAATTGAGGTTTCAGTCTGCAGATCTTCAGGATTTTCATTGTGAAAATAATCCCATATTGCCTGTCCCATTAAATCTTTCATAAATAAATATATAATCTGCAAAGATAATAATGTATCGTTTCATTGATTTTAATTTCAAACAAAATATTTTAAATATATTTGTAATTATCTAAAATTCTAAAAAATAACAATCACCCAATTTTAAACAAATTACTATGAAACAGAGCATTCTTATATCCGCTTTTTTATTGTCTCAATTTGGGACATCACAAATACTAAAAACCCAAAATCAGAAAATTATTGATGATAAGGGAAATAATATACAGCTTAGAGGTCTCGGGCTTGGCGGTTGGATGCTGCAGGAAGGTTACATGCTGAAAACAGCTGATTTTGCAGGTCCACAGTACAAAATCAAAGAAAAAATTTCCGAACTTATTGGTGAAGACGGAATGAACAGGTTTTACAAAACTTATCTGGATAAAGGTATTACCGAAGAAGACATAAAATTCCTCGCTGAAACAGGCTTTAACTCTGTGAGGCTGCCCATGCATTATAATCTTTACACATTGCCAATTGAGAAAGAACCTGTAAAAGGGCAAAATACCTGGATCGACGAAGGATTCCTCATGACAGATCGCTTGCTTCAATGGTGTAAAAACAATAAAATATATCTTATTCTGGATCTTCATGCTGCTCCGGGAGGACAGGGAAATGATGTCAATATTTCTGACAACGACAAAAGCAAGCCATCACTTTGGGAAAACGAAGAAAATCAGAAAAAAACAATTGCCCTTTGGAAGAAATTAGCAGAACGCTACAAAGATGAGCCATGGATAGGCGGCTACGACCTGATTAATGAACCCAATATCAACTTTACTGGTAAAAATCCAAACGGAACTGATGAAATGTCGAATGCTCCACTTTGGAAACTGCAAAAAGAAATTACAGAAGCAATACGATCTGTAGACAAAAAACACATCATTTTTCTGGAAGGAAACGGATGGGGCAACAACTATAATGGTCTTACTGAGCTCTGGGACGACAACCTTGTATTCAGCTTTCATAAATACTGGAATAATAATGATGATGCAACTCTGAAATTTATTTTAGATTTAAGGGAAAAATACGATATTCCTGTCTGGCTCGGTGAAACCGGAGAAAACTCAAATGTGTGGTTTACACAGCTTATTGAGCTGCTGAATAAGCACAATATAGGCTATGCTTTCTGGCCAATGAAAAAAATTGATAATATTGCCGGAATCACCAACGTGAAAATTACTCCGGAATATCAGAAACTTTTAGACTACTGGAAAAACGGCGGCAAAAAACCTACAAAAGAATTTTCTGAAAAAGCTTTGATGCAAATTGCTCAAAACTATAAATTCAGTAATGTGGAAATCAAAAAAGATGTGGTAGATGCGATGTTCAGACAAACCAATGAAAATTCAACAAAGCCATTCAAGCTCCACCGTATTCCGGGAAAAGTATCTGCTGTAGATTACGATCTCGGAAAAATAGGATTTGCCTATGATGATAAAGACTTTATTAATCTTTGGGTGAGTGACCCCGAGAAAAGATCTGAATGGAATTCCGGAAACCAGCTGAGAAATGATGGCGTTGACATTTACAAGACAAACAACAATATCTATTATGTAGGTAAAACTGAAAAAGATGAATGGCTTCAATACACTATTCAGTCGAACACAGACAAAAAATATAATATTTCCTTGCAGTATTCTGCCATAAAAAATTCTGAAATAATCATTGAAGATCACAACGGTAAACAAATAACAGCAATAAAATTACTATCAACCGGAGGATATGAAAACTGGAAAACAACTTCTGCTAAACAAATCAACATCAGAAAAGGAGAAAATAAAATCAGACTAAGATTTGGAAATGACGGCATCAATTTAAGCTATTTCGAGCTGAACTAAACTAAGATTTCATCGTTTGATGAAATTTCAATTACTTTGCCGAAAAATTTACATGGAAACAAAATCACCTTTTGAACAGTTTGAAGAATTAAAAATTGACCGAATCAGCAAGGAGTTTCTTGCGGAAGCAGCAAAATGGACCGCATTTCTGGCAATTTTAGGATTTATCGGAATTGGCTTTTTTGTACTTGTTGCCTTGATTATGATGTTTGCAGGCTCTACATTAAGCATGAGTCCTATGGTCGGCAGCATGGGAATCGGTCTGGTATATTTAATTATAGCGGGGTTTTATTTTACACCTATTAATTACCTGTATAAATTCTCAAGCAATATGAAAAACGCTCTCAGAAATAACAATCAGTCTGCGCTTACCAATGCATTTGAATACTTAAAATCTCATTACAAATTTATCGGCATTCTGACTCTGATTTTAATTTCGTTTTACGTTATGCTGTTTATCTGGTTAATGCTGACTACAGTTGGAAGTCATTTCTAATTTTTTTATATTTGATTATCATACGACTGTCTCAAAAAACGAAATATTTTACTTTTGAGACAGTTTCTTTTTTAAATTAACAAAATGAAGAAAATTAAATTTCTATTCCTGCTTATTTCGACAGTTATTTTTGCTCAGCAATCTGTTTTAGACCAAAAAATAAGCACCATTATTAAGGGTAAAAAAGCTACAGTCGGAGTTGCTGTATTGAGCTTTGAAGATAATTTCCGATATAATAAAAATGCCAATAAAAAACTGCCAATGCTCAGTGTCTTTAAGTTCCATATTGCGGCAGCGGTTTTAGATTGGGTAGATCAGGGAAAACTGTCTTTAGATCAGAAAATTTTCATTACAAAAAAAGATTTGCTGGAGGATACCTGGTCGCCCATCCGCGAAAAGTTCCCAAATGGAAATGTCGAAATGAGTCTTGATGAAATGATTTACTACACCGTAGCATGGAGTGATAATAATGGTTGTGATATACTTCTAAGATTGATCGGCGGTACAGAAACTGTACAAAAATTGATGGATTCTAAAGGCGTGAAAAATTTCCGGATCAAAAATAATGAAGAGCAGATGCACAAAGGAATACAATATTTGTACGAAAATTATACAACTCCGAATTCTTTGGCTCAGCTCTACAAAGATTTTTATCAGGGCAAAATTTTATCTGAAAAATCAACAGAATATTTATACAATATTATGCTCAACACCGAGACCGGAACCAATAAACTGAAAGAACAACTTCCCAAAAAAGTAATTGCGCACAAAACGGGATCCTCAGGAAAAACAGGAAATCTGACAGTAGCTGAAAATGATTCGGGAATTGTGACTCTTCCGAATGGCAATCATTACTCAATTGTCGTTTTTATCAGTGACTCTACTGAATCTGAAGTGGTAAACTGCAAAATGGTTTCAGATATTTCAAAAACAGTCTGGGATTATTTTAATAAGTAAAATTTAAAGCTTAATTTTAAAACCATAAAAATGAAGAAAACTTTTTTGATATTAAGCTTACTCTGTTTTGGGTTTTTCTTTGCCCAAAAAAGCGAAAACTATCTCGAAATCAGCTACAACAGTATATGCTGCGGAACTCCTCCTACAGATCCGGTGATAAATTATATATCAATTTTTCAGAAAAAAAATAAAACAAAACCCTTTGAAATCTTTCGTCAGTCAGGTTTAGGGCGAGAAGGCGAATTTAAGCTGTTTGTAGGCACAGATCATCTGTCTCCAAAGATGAAAACAAAATTTACTTCAGGTCTGCAGGATGTTATAAACTCTCAAAACAAAGCCAGCAGCAAGACCAACAAAGGCAAAATTGATTTCAACAGTTCTGAAATTGTGAAAAAAGCAGCTTTATTAAACATTGATAATTTAATTATATATAAAAAAGAACAATCAAAATGATCAAAAACATCGTAGTTATCGGAGCAGGAACCATGGGAAATGGTATTGCACATACTTTTGCACAGAGCGGATTTAGTGTAAATCTTGCAGATGTTTCTCAGGATGCCTTAGACAGAGGATTGAAAACCATTACCACCAATCTCGACAGAATAATTGCAAAGGGAAACCTTACCGAAGAACAAAAAGCAGAAACGCTTGGAAACATCAAGACTTTTACAGAACTAAAAGATGCTGTAACCAATGCCGATCTTATTGTGGAAGCAGCAACAGAAAATCAGGATCTGAAGCTTAAAATCTTCGGTCAGATGGATGAGTTTGCTCCGGAAAACTGTATTCTGGCAACCAACACGTCTTCTATTTCTATTACGAAAATTGCGGCAGCAACCAAAAGAGCAGATAAAGTAATCGGAATGCATTTTATGAATCCTGTTCCGATCATGAAGCTTGTAGAAATCATCAAAGGCTATTCTACATCCAAAGAAACTTTTGATGCTATATATACTATGAGCAAAACTTTGGGGAAAGTGCCTGTAGAAGTAAACGATTATCCGGGATTTGTTGCCAACAGAATTCTGATGCCGATGATTAACGAATCTATTGAAACTTTATACAACGGTGTTGCCGGAGTTGAGGAAATTGATACGGTAATGAAATTGGGAATGGCTCATCCGATGGGACCGCTTCAGTTGGCAGATTTTATTGGTCTGGATGTGTGTCTTGCAATATTAAATGTAATGTATGACGGTTTCAAAAATCCTAAATACGCTCCGAACCCACTTTTGGTGAATATGGTGATGGCAGGAAAATTAGGTGTGAAATCAGGGGAAGGTTTTTACGACTATTCTGAAAGCAAAAAAGCAGAAAAAGTGGCAAAAATGTTTGCAAAATAATTTTTAAGTTGTGAATTATAAGTTATAAATTTAGGCTCTAAATCTGCAATCTATAACCTAACAACCGCAACCTTGATAAAATTTAAAGAAAAAAATATTCAGATATTATTGGTCATCATCACTGTTTTGACGACCATTTTTCGTTTTCTGCTCAATGAGAAGGGACGCACAAGTCCCGATTCTATCCGTTTTATGCGGTTTGCAAATGTATTTCCGACCATTGATAATACGACAACGCCTTTAGGCTATCCTTTAAGCATCCGTTTTTTTACAATATTTGGATTTGATGAGTTCTGGAGCAGCAAAATTGTGGGATTGACGGCTTTGGCGGCAATTCTGATTTTTGCTTACAGGAAAAACTTTTTTTTCAGAGAAGCACTTATTGTATGTTCATTATTCAGTTTTGTATCTATTTTTTCCTTTACCATGAGCGAAGCTTTGATTCTGCCTTTCGTTGTGTGGTTTCTGTATATTTCGTCACAAATTATTGCAGGAAATTTAGAAAAAGGCAAAGCAGTTTTTTATCTTTCATTAAGTTTAATTTTACTTTACAACATAAGATACAGCTCACTTTTCATCATTGGCGGAACCGGATTGTTCGGTTTGGTTTTCCTGAAAAGAAAATATGCATCTGCATTTATCATTTCCGGAATTACAGGAGGCATTTTCGTTGTTCTATATAAATTGCTTTTCATTGATTATTTTAATGAAAACTATGTGAAAGATTTTCTGGAAATAGGTCTGCATCCTACTTCAAAACTTCTGAAAGAATTGTTCTTCGGACTTTGTACGACATTCAATCCCTTCATTCATATGTCAGATCCGAATGGCGGTATCATTAATTACGGAATTTATGGATTAGGGGCATTCAGTATTCTTTTCATGATCCTTCTTTTCATTAAAACAAAACTTAGCGAAATAGAAGTTTTTTTCATTTTCATTGGAGTTTTTGGAATTATATGTTCCTTTTTCATACAGTATTTTTATTCTGTAAATGCAATAGATTATCGTTTGCTGGTTCCTTTCAGTATGCCTTTATGGCTGTTATACTGTAGAAAGGTATTTCAGGTTTACGGTTTAAAAACGTATGCTGTGGGATTTTTAAGTTTAAGTTCAGGCTTGTTTTTTACACTTCTTTCCAAAGGAAATTACCTTGAAAACAGAAGAGAAATCAAAAACTTTCTGGTAAAAGAAAAACTTGATAACAAACCGATAAAATTTTATCTGGAAACCATGGAAGACCTGGAAAAGATACAGGTTGCAGAGCTGATAAGCACCGTGAATGCTAATGTAGAACTCACCTTCAAGCCACAGGATACGCTTCGTAAAAATACGTTAACAAGGTATAAAGTTTTACAAAAAATTAAGATTGACAAGAATAAATACCAATAATTTTATCTATCTTTGATGAAGTTTAAACATTAAAAAAATGAAGTTACCAAAGTTTTTATTAGCAGATAATTCAGACTTTCCTGAAGATTTGTTTGTAGTACACACAGAATATCCAAGATTTATCTTAAATGTTGAAGAAGAAGAAGTTGAATGGCTTGATGATCTTGAAGGAGACGACGAAGAGACCATGGCAGACGAAGCTACAAAAGTAGTGGAAGCAGCATTCAAATGGTGCGACGAAGAGTTGGCTAAGTACGACGAAGAAGAGGAAGATTAATATTTTCATAAAAAAAGGAACTCAGCTGAGTTCCTTTTTTATTGTTCATTATTCCGATTTGTTGAATTTCAACAGCAAAAGGCTATCCTGATACAATTCTAATGTATTTCCGGAAACAACATACTTATTGGTTTTCTGAAGCATATCCAGGAAATTTTTCTCAACAGACATATTATCGCAAGCCATTTTCGTAGATCCTACTCCCGAAGTTTCAAATTTACCCGAAACGGTATCCATCATTACGCCGCCGAAAAAACGGTTACAGCCGGAATTTCCGTTGATCTTAGCTCCTTCGATATTTAAAGTTGGAGCCTGCCCTCTCACATTATCTGCTAAAGTCCACTTGGTGTTGGCAATAGAAGGTTGCTCTTTACCAACTTTTGCTGAAGATGTATTTTTCATTGTTCCGCAAGATGCCAAAACGGCAAATGTACATATACTTAAAAAAAGATTTTTCATTTTAAACTTTTTATTATTTCTTGTCAGTTAGGCTTTATTGCTTTAAACAAAACCATTTTATCCTTGGATAAAAATCAAATTTACGTAATTTATATTGATTAATCCATGCCGAATATACATTCATTCCATAAAAATCTAGAGTATATCCTAATTTTATTTCAATAAAGTTCATTCAATTAAGCAGAGTCAATCATTTTTTAACCCTGACTTCAAATTGAGGATTGATTGTACCTTTCAGATCTTCCCACGAAACCGGAATCACGATATCTCCTGCCGCAAATGCTGCAATTTCGTAAGGACTGTAATGGAAATAAAGATTTTTATCGTCAAAATAAAAATTATCATTTGCAGGAATTACATCTTCCAAAAGCATATCAGAATTTTTCATCGTTTCCTGTCCTGAAGTGATTCCGCTTGGAATTTTATCAATGTTTTTCTTTAAAAGTTCTTCCAATTTTGTCTTTTCTATAGTAGTAATATCCTTCAACTGAACTTTTTTATTGTTTTTAAGATCAAACACTCTTTCAGAAAAACCATAATTTCCGTGTGCACCGCCTTCATATGAGCTGAATAAATATTCAATCTGAAGGAAATCCTCGGAAAGAGATTTCAGTTTCATATAAGAACCTGTTTCCCAAGTTTGAGGATTGGGTAAATCTCCCATCCAGTCTGTATTTTTATTTTTAAGCGAAGAAAAATAATCTTGTTTATCTTTTTCAAGAAAAGTTTTCAAACCCTGCCGGGAAAAATCGGTAATTCCATTTTTATAATAATAAATACTGTCTAGAAGTGCTTTGTCTTTTATAGATGGAAAAACCAGTATTTTAGCTTCGTATTTCACCGATAACTTCTCATTCATTTTCACAGAATCTTTTACCAGAACAGAATCAACAACAAACTGATCATTTTTAATTTCTGTCTGAACTTCTTTTCCTGCATTTTCAGAATTATTTTTTTTGCAGGCAGTAAAAAAAATTACTGAAGAGAGAGCTGCAAAGGCAATTGTTTTTTTCATGTTATTTTATTTGGGGGATTAAATGCAAAAATCATTCATCTTTATCACTTTGTAAACTTTATATAGCATCATTACGTTCCAAAGAAAAGCTTTCTTTTATTAAGTTCCAGAAAAACATTTCCCAATTCCTGAATTACGTTGCTTGGCTGCATAGATTCTTTTGAGTATTTTTCAGCAGCGAAATCTGCGCTTTTACCATGAAGCCAGACTCCTAAAACAGCCGCTTCTTCGGAAGAATATTTTTGAGCCAAAAGTGAAGTAATAATACCAGTAAGAATATCTCCGCTGCCGCCTTTTGCCAAACCAGAATTTCCGGTAATATTATAATAAACCCTTCCTTCCGGCGTAATAATCTGGGTGTGATGATCTTTCAGAACTATAATAATTTTCAACTCAGAGGCTTTCTTTCGGGCTAAACTTAATCTTTCAAATGAATTTTCCGTAGTGCCAAAAAGTCTTTCAAATTCTTTTGGATGCGGCGTGATGATTGATTTTTCAGGAATCAGATCCAAACGATTTTTTTCCTTTGAAATAATATTCAATGCATCTGCATCCAACACCAGAGGAGAATGATAACTTTCAAGAAATATCAAAAGAGATTTTTCCGTAGCATCTTCAGTTCCCAGACCGGGACCAATTCCGTAAACCGTATTTTCCTGTATTTCAATCCGTGAAATAACTTTTTCACCACCATTGATAAACATAGCTTCCGGACAGCTCGTCTGCAATATATCATAACCGCAATCCGGAGCTAAAACAAATGTAAGTCCGGAACCTGCATTTAAAGCTGATTTTACGGCTAAAACAACCGCTCCCATTTTACCATAACTTCCTCCTGCAATGACGGATTTACCATAATTTCCTTTATGGGAAAAATGATTTCTCGGTTTAAATATTTTTGTGATCAATTCATCATCTATCACAAAATTATCACTTTGAGTGGTCTCCAGAAACTTCTGATCCAGTTTTATATCCAAAACAACCACTTTTCCTGCATAAGAACCAGTTTCAGGATGCAAAAAAGATTTTTTCCAGCATTGAAATGTCAATGTAACATCAGCTTTAAAAATAATATCATCCGTATCATTCATTTGATCTGCAAACATTCCGGACGGAATATCTACCGATATTTTAGGATTTTTCTTTTTGTTTAAATTTTCGAAAAGTTTTTGATTTCTGCCATCCAGCTTTCTTGACAGTCCGATCCCGAAAAGTGCATCAATTATGACTGTATTTTCGTCATACCTTAATCTCTCTATTTCAACAAAATCTCGTAAAGAAATCCCTGAAATTTCTTTCAGTCTTTTAAAGTTGATCAATGTCTCATTTGAAAAGCTTTGATTTTGCCTGTCAAAAAAAACGTCTACATCAAAACCTTTCAAATAAAGCATTCTTGCAATTGCAAATCCATCACCGCCATTATTGCCATTGCCGCAGAAAACATAGAATTTTGCATAATGCTTTGCATTTTGTTCTATCCACTCCACACAGCCTGCAGCGGCTCTTTCCATTAAATTAACTGATGAAACAGGCTCGTTTTCTATGGTAAAATGATCTGCTAATCTGATTTTGTCAGTAGTAAAAATTTTCACGGGATTCGTTTTTAATAAATTTAACTATAAATGTTTAAAAACACTAAATCATTAATGCAAAAAAATACCCAAACAAGATTATATTATTATTTTTAATTGATATTTTTGTTTAAACAATTAAAAAAAACAATTATGGGATTTGTAAAAGAATTTAAAGAATTTGCTATCAAAGGAAATGCGTTTGATCTTGCGGTAGGTGTAATTATCGGCGGGGCTTTTGGAAAAATCGTAACCAGTGTTATTGATGATTTAATCATGCCTATCGTAGCAGCAATAGCCGGAAAACCAGATTTTAGCAGTATTTATTTCGCAATGGGTAAAGGCTCCGAAAATATACCTGCAGGATCCACACTAGCCAAAGCAAAAGAGATTGCTCCTGATGCTGCCATCTTTGCGTATGGAAATTTCATTACCGTAGCAATTAATTTTCTACTTCTTGCACTCGTTGTTTTCATACTTGTAAAAACAATCAATAAAATAAGAAAAGCCGAAGCTGAAACACCGGCCGAACCTGCTGCACCTACAGCTACAGAACAATTACTTGCAGAAATTCGTGATGAATTAAAGAAAAAATAGATACTATTATTAAAAAATCCGCCATAATTTTACAATTATGGCGGATTTTATTTTGTATTACATTTGCAAAATACTGGAAATCTGATCGGCTAAAGAAAGTCCGATTCTATCCTGAGCCTCAAGTGTTGAAGCACCTGTATGAGGTGTCACGGAAATTTTCGGATGAGAAATGATTTGTTTAGAAGGTGTAGGTTCGTTAATGAAAACATCCAATCCTGCAAATCTTACTTTACCTGAATCTAAAGCTTCTAATAATGCCTCTTCATCTATCACTCCACCTCTTGAACAATTGATAATCGAAACACCATCTTTCATCATATCAAATTCATTTTTAGAAATCATATAACCGTTTTTCTGAGCAGGTACATGAAGCGTTATAAAATCCGCATGCTTCAATACATCCTGTAAAGGTTCCGTCTCAATATCTACATTAATATATTGATTATTATAAAAAGTTACTTTTATGCTGGCTTTTCCGATCATGTTATCAGCAGCAATCACTCTCATGCCCAATCCTAATGCTATTTTTGCTACTTCCTGACCGATTCTTCCCATTCCGATGATCCCAATTGTTTTACCTTTCAGTTCGATTCCTGCAGCATAGGATTTTTTCAGTGATGCAAATTCTGTGTCTCCTACCAAAGGCATTTTCCTGTTAGAATCCTGTAAAAATCTTGCTCCGGAAAATAAATGAGCAAAAACAAGCTCGGCGACCGATTCTGAAGATGCAGCGGGCGTGTTGATGACATGAATTCCTTTTTCTCTTGCATAATCTACATCAATATTATCCATCCCAACTCCGCCACGTCCAATGATTTCTAAAGAAGGGCAATTGTCTATAATATCTTTTCTTACCTGAGTTGCACTTCTTACTAAAAGAGTACGGATCTTATTTTCATTAATATAATTTAAAAGAAACTCTTGTGGAACTTTTTGAGTGATCACTTCAAATCCCTTTTCAGTTAATGCATCTATTCCTGACTGATCTAAACCGTCATTTGCCAAAACCTTCATAAATAAAATATCTTGTTTAAAAGTTGAAAAATTCAAAAATTAATATAAAGTAAAATTCTTTAAATGAATCTTCAAATCTTTTTAATTTTGTTTAATCTTTAAAAACCTCAATGGTTACTTGCTTCTCAACCAAATCTGTAAATTTTCCTTTGTATCGTGTTGCTCTTACGAGATGATTATCAATCCAGTGATAGTTTCCGCCTCTTGGCTTCCCGCACAAAACACTGTGATATTTAAAGCCGTGCTTATCAAGCCAGTCAATAGTTATTTGTTTTAAGTTTTCTGTCCGTGAGGTAAAAAAGCAAATTTGATGACCTTCGTCATACCACTTATTAATAGTTTCGAGAGCATCGTAATATGGTTCGCAGGTAACCATTCTTTCCGGCTCTTCATTGGGAACATCGTCCGTAATTGTCCCGTCTATGTCAATGAGATAGTTTTTAATTCCGTCTTTCAGAATTGGACTGATGTGCTCAATATATTCTAATTCCATCGTTGTAATTTTAAAGCGCAAAGTTACGTTTTATGATTCAAACAACTTTATTAATTGCTGGTTATGTTAAAAATTTAACGTAAAAAGCAATTAAAAGATAATAATGATGAATATTTTATTGCATTTTTCACAATTAAGCTTATTTTTTTCATCTTTATATAAAAATAATATTTTCACAAATCATAAAAAAACTAAACATTTATTTTACAAAATCATGTATTAAGCCTAAATTTGTAGGAATGGAAGAAATGGTAGTATTAGTAAACGCAAACGATGAAGTTTTAGGACTTATGGAAAAGCAGCAGGCACATATTAATGGTTTGCTTCATCGTGCATTTTCGGTATTTTTATTTAACGAAAAGGGCGAAATGCTTTTACAGAAACGTGCTGCCGGAAAATATCATTCACCTTTGAGATGGACAAATGCGGTATGTTCCCATCCAAGAGCCGGAGAAAGCTATCTGGCGGGTGCCAAAAGAAGACTGAAAGAAGAATTGGGAATTGATGCAGATATTTCGCAAAAATTTCAATTTATTTACAAAGCTGATGTCGGAAACGGATTATGGGAGCATGAACTTGATCATGTTTTTACAGGAATTTACTGTGCTGATTTTAATCTTAACAAAGCTGAAGTAGAAGAAGTGCGCTACATCTCATTAGAAAACTTAGATAAAGAAATTGCAGAAACTCCTGAGCATTTTACAGAATGGTTTAAAATTATTCTTCAGGAATATAAATATCATTTTTAAAAAACACATGAAAAAATTATTTTTATTAATCACTTTTTTATACAGCATTGCTTCATTTTCACAAAAAATAAAAACTGAAATTTACGATAGTGAAAATTATTCCATAGAAACTCCTGACACATGGAAACTGACTAATGATGAGGGAATTATAAATATTTTTCCTACAAGTCAGATTGGAGCAATTACCATTTCCGAATACCATGATCTGGATTTACCAAAGACAGAGGTGAAAAAATTTATTCTCGCATTGTATCAATCTGAGGATGATGAAAAAAAAGTAAAAAATACCGGCAATAAAAAAGGGTTTACAGAATATCAGTATGAATATTTAGATGAAAAAGAAAAAATCTTCTGGGTTACAAAAGTCTATCAGAAAAATAAGGAACTGTACCTTATAACCATCAATTGCCAGGAAAAACACTGGAACGGAAATTACATGAAGCTTTTTAACGAGGCTTTTGAAAGTTTTAAAATAAAAAAATAAATATTTACATATGAAAAAAACAGCTTTATATGATAAGCACGTTTCTTTGGGAGCGAAAATAGTACCTTTTGCAGGTTTTGAAATGCCTGTACAATATTCTGGAGTAACAGAAGAACACTTTGCCGTAAGAGAAAAAGCAGGATTATTTGACGTTTCCCACATGGGACAGTTTTTTATTGAAGGAGCTGGTGCAAAAGATCTTTTGCAGTATGTAACCACCAATAATGTAAACGCTCTTGAAAACGGAAAAGCTCAATACTCTTGTCTTCCGAACGAAAACGGAGGTATTGTGGATGATCTTATCGTTTACAAAATGGATGATGAAAAATACTTTGTTGTAGTAAATGCTTCCAACATTGATAAAGATTGGGATCACATTTCAAAATACAATACTTTTGGTGCTGTAATGACCAATGCTTCAGATGAAATGTCTCTGTTAGCAGTTCAGGGACCGAAAGCCACTGAAATTTTGCAGAAATTAACTGAAACAAATCTTTCCGAAATTCCATACTACAATTTTACTGTTGGTTCTGTTGCCGGCGTAAATGATGTAATTATTTCAAATACAGGATACACAGGAAGTGGCGGTTTTGAAATTTATTTTAAAAACGAATCAGCAGAAAAACTGTGGGATGCTATTATAGAAGCAGGATCTGAAGAGGGAATTATACCATGCGGATTAGCGGCAAGAGACACTTTAAGGCTTGAAAAAGGTTTTTGTCTATATGGAAACGACATTGATGATACAACTTCTCCAATTGAAGCAGGATTAGGATGGATTACTAAATTTGACAAAGATTTTATATCAAAAGAAACTTTTGCTAAACAAAAAGAAGAAGGAATAAAAAGAAAACTTGTAGGTTTTGAATTAACTGACAAAGGTGTTCCAAGACATGATTACCCTGTTGTAGATGCAGAAGGGAATATAATCGGAAAAGTAACTTCCGGTACACAATCTCCAATGAAAAAGATTGGTTTAGGGATTGCTTATGTGGATAAACCTCACTTTAAGATAGGATCTGAAATATTTATTCAGGTAAGAAACAAAAACATTCCAGCAAAAGTTGTTAAAATGCCGTTTGTTTAGGAATTTATTTTTTCTATTATATATAAACAACCGCTTTGTCATCAAGGCGGTTTTTTTGGGGATTAATACTGTTTTAGATTGTTTTATACTACTTGATAAAGAATCTAATTTCAGATAAATCCAGGCTATAGAAAACGTCCAATAATATATTACTTAATCTCACTTTCATTCAAGGTTTTCCATTAAAATCACTAAGCCTTTTACACTTCAATAAATCTTGGTTTAAACTTTTGGAAGGTG
>NZ_JBVYOF010000015.1:0-118394 GCF_056133985.1 Chryseobacterium sp. L12
CGTTCTTTGATAAAAAACCATCAATAAGCACCAAGGGGGACATTATTGAGCAAGATAGATTGATTGCGTCTTAAATCGAACTCACGTTACTTTAGATCCGAGTGTTGGGAAAATTACAAAATCTGAACTGACTTTAACCGCAAAAGTTCCGGGAATTACAGAGGAAGAGTTTCAAAAATATGCGAAAATTGCAGAAGAAGGCTGCCCTGTGAGTGCTGCTTTTAATTTTGAGATTACTTTGAATGCTGCTTTAGCTTAAATATTAATTGAACTCTTTCGGAGTTCTTTTTCAAATTATTATTCCAGACAAATCCCACTTCATCCGGAGTGGGATTTTTTATCCTATTCATCAACATTTTTCTATAAAATGATCCGAATTCTATCTTTCAGATTTATTTGAAATAAAAAATACCGATTGGTATATTTTTGTATCTTTGCATCAGTTCAGCAAAAATGTCAAAAGCAGAAAAGACCAAACAGTTCATCATTGAAAAAACATCCACTTTGTTTAATATCAAAGGATATGCTTCTACATCCCTTTCAGACATTAGTACTGCGACCGGTCTAACCAAGGGAAGTATCTACGGTAATTTTAAAAATAAAGATCAGGTTGCCCTTGAAGTCTATCATTATAATGCTTCTAATCTTAAAAAAAATGTAGCTCAGTCTCTGGATAAAGAATTTCTGAACATGACAGAAAAACTTAACGCTTTTCTATCCTTTTACCGAAACAACTGGACAACAGTTTTTCAAAATGGTGGCTGTCCTTTACTGAATGCTGCTACGGAATGTGACGACACCTTTCCAGAATTGAAAAAGCAGGTACAGATTTCATTTAGCGACTGGATAGGAACCATTTCAGAGATCATCAAAAAAGGGCAGAACATCCATGAATTTAATTCTGAAATCGTTGCTGAAGAATATGCAGCTCAATTTATAATGATGATTGAAGGCGGTATTCTTTTAGCCAAAACAATGGATGACGAAAAATACCTTCATCTTGCGTTAGACAAAATTTCTCAAATTACAGAACAGGAACTCAAAATACACTCATAAAATACATGGATAAATTAAAAATATTAAAACAGCATATCGGAAAAGAGTTTACAGAATCTCCTTCCCCATTTATGAAATGGCTGAATCCTGTTGTGATTTTGGCTGAAGAAGGGCATCTGGAATTTCGCTATACCGTAAGACATGAATGGCTAAATCCGATGGGAAATCTTCACGGCGGAGTTACAGCGGCAATTTTTGACGATGTTATCGGAGCCACTATGTTTTCACTTAACGAAAAAAACTTTATTGTAACCATCAACAACAATATAGATTATTTCTCAACAGCCAAAGAACATGATCATATTATAGCAGAAACAAAAATCATCAAAAGAGGCAAACAGTTTGTAAATGCCGAATGTGAAATCTGGAATGCAGATAAAACACGCATCATTGCAAGAGGAACCTCAAATTTATTTAAAATCAATAATTAATGAAAAGAGTTGTCATTACAGGTTTGGGCGCAGTAACGCCTTTAGGAAACAATGTAGAAGAATTTTGGCAAAACAGTATTAACGGGGTAAGCGGTGCCAATACAATAACCCATTTCGATACCGAAAAATTTAAAGTAAAATTTGCCTGTGAAGTTAAAAATTTTGATCCGAAAGTTCATTTAACTCATCAGGAGATCAAAAGAAGTGATCTTTTTTCACAATACGCTATGTACTCTACTGCTGAAGCCTTGAAAGATTCCGGTCTTGAAGTTGAAAAGATGGATCCTTTTGATATTGGAGTTATCTGGGGAACCGGACAGGGAGGAATGTGGACTTTTGAAAGCGAGGTAATGGAATTCACTAAAGGAGATGGAACCCCAAGGTTTAATCCGTTTTTTGTCCCTAAGTTTATTGCCAATATGGCTTCGGGAATGATTTCTATGAAATTCGGGCTTCAGGGAATCAATTATACAACCATTTCAGCCTGCGCAACGGGAAATACTTCTCTGATGGATGCCTTCAATTACATCAGATTAGGAAAAGCTAAAGTGATTGTAAGCGGAGGATCTGAAGCAGCGATTACTCCTGCTTCTGTGGGTGGTTTTTCAGTAATGAAGGCGATGTCTGTAAGAAACGATGATTTTGCCACAGCAAGCCGGCCTTATGATAAAGACAGAGACGGTTTTGTAATGGGAGAAGGCGCAGGAGCATTAATTTTGGAAGAATACGAACACGCAAAAGCAAGAGGTGCAAAAATTTATGCAGAATTGGCAGGTGCGGCGATGACCGCCGATGCGTATCACATGACAGCACCTCATCCTGAAGGAACCGGAGCCATCAAAGCAATGCAGCTAGCCCTGAAAGAAGCGCAAATTAATACTGAAGATATTGACTATATAAACCCTCATGCTACCTCTACTCCATTAGGAGATCTGGTTGAGCTGAATGGAATAAATAAATTATTCAAAGGAAGTAAAAATCTTGACATCAGTGCTACGAAATCTATGACCGGACATTTATTAGGAGCAGCCGGAGCAGCTGAAGCTATCCTTTCTATTAAAGCTATTGAAAACGGAATTATTCCGCCAACCATAAATCTTCATACAATAGACGAAAATATCCCTAAAGATATTCATATTGTTTTTGGTGAAGCGAAAGAAAAAAACATTAATTATGCCTTAAGCAATGCCTTTGGATTTGGCGGACATAATGCAACACTCATCTTTAAGAAATTTTCTTAAAACCTCCACACAACCCTCTCACAGACAATTAATTGATCTTTAAGAGGGTTTCTTTTTATTTTTCGAAATTATTTTAAACACGTCAAGTTTTGTCGCTTCACGCTCCTACTTTTGCTTTACCAAAAAGTAGAAAAAATGAAAAAGACAACATTACTTTCATTAGACGGCGGCGGCATTCGGGGAATTATAACATGCATCATTCTGCGTTATATCGAAGAGCAGCTTCAGATATACGACAAACCAGGCGCAAAACTCGGTGATTACTTTGATCTTGTTGCAGGAAGCAGTACCGGAGCACTGATTGCCTCCATTATTCTTTGTCCTGATGAACATAGAAAAGCGAAATATTCCATCCAGAAAGGATTGGAACTTTACTCCGAAAAAGGCGGCGACATATTTCAGGTTTCCTTTTGGGAAAAACTGGTAAATCCTTTTGGTCTTTTAAACGAAAAAATTTCTCAGGAAGCTTTAGAAAAAAACCTTAATGATTTTTTTGGAAATCTGGAACTAAAGGAATTAATAAAGCCCTGCTTAATTACAAGTTACGATATTGAAAACCGGAGAGCCAAACTTTTCAATTCCTGGAAAGCAAGGGTAAATACTGATAATTTTTATGTAAAAGATGTTTGCAGGGCTACTTCAGCAGCTCCTACTTACTTCACGCCAGTACAGATCAAATCAATGTACGGACAAATTTTCAGTCTCATTGACGGCGGAATGTTTGCCAATAATCCTGCTTTGTGTGCTTATGCTGAAGCAAGAAAAATTCCTTTTGCAGAAGTTCTGAAAAATCATCAAAAGGCTAATTATCCGACCGTAAAAGACATGATTATCGTTTCAATAGGAACTGGAATTGAAGCAAAATCCTATTCATTTAAAAAACTAGAGAAAGCCGGAAAAATTGGCTGGGTAAACCCTATCATTGACATTCTGATGTCTGCGAACGCTGAAACGGTAGATTATCAGCTTACACAAATGTTTCAGACATTAGGATTGAGAAACCAAAAAAATTATTACCGACTAAATCCTTCGTTGAAGAACGCTTCACCTGCTATGGATAATGTAAGGAGATCAAATATAGAAAGCCTTGTACAGGCAGGATTGAGCTATATAGATGATCATAAAGAAACCTTAAATCAAATTGTACAAAAACTGATTAAAAACAAAATATAATCTTTTTTGCTTATAATACACTTAAATAAGGCAAAAGACTTATACATGAGAATCTAAAATTTTTCTACAAATAAATTATAACAAGTCAAGTTTTGTCGTATTGCCATTTTACTTTTGAAACCAACAGTTTAAACACAAACAATCTATTAAACTGACGAAAAAATATTTTCAAAAAAACTTATCAAATATGGAAAACAATAATTACAATCCTGAAGTGTCGATAGAAGATACTTCCTACACTATTACCTGGAACGAGATTGAAAATGAAGAACCGGATTATGAAAATTATCTGAGCGAGATTGAAAGTTTTTTCAAAGAGGATTTTGAAAATGATATTCTTGAAGATGACGATTAATCCAGCCTGATTCATAATGAAATAATTACAGCTAAATTTTTTGATATTTTTTTTAACTCAGCATCCTTTTATATGCCGGGCAGAAATAAATACGTCTAATCCTAAACGATTTTACAATGATTTTACTCATTAAAAATAAAGGTGGATATCCTTTGCCGGACACCACCTTAAAAAATAAAGGCTAAAATATGAAGCTTTCTACTAAAAAGAAACTTCAAAAATTTTAATCTTAAAAACCTTAACAAAAATAATAAAAAATGGCAGAAAATGAAGAACTTAATTTCGATTTCGATCCAGACAACATTCCGGACACGGATACGTTCTGGAACGGACTGGACGCTTACTGGCATACAAACAGGCAGTTTCCCCAAGGTACAGATCAAAAGCTAAGTAAGAAAGCAGATCTCATTGATGGTAAAATCCCGTCTTCTCAACTCCCAAGTTATGTGGATGATGTTTTAGAATTTAATTCTTTGGAAAGTTTACCCAATCCCGGAGAAAAAAGCAAAATTTATATCACTACCAGCGATAATTCTCAATACAGATGGAGTGGTTCTGAGTATATCCGGCTAAATGCTGATGAGAATCTGATGAATCTGAATGATAATCAATTTATCAACGGCAAAAAATCTTTTTTTACTATCGGCGGAAGCGGATACAATAATCATAGCTTGAGATTATATTCAAATGATGGATCTAATCCGGGAGTAACTTTTTACAAAGCAGGAACGGACGTTGCAACAATGCACTTTGATGGGGTTGGTAATTTCAGATTCAGAAATTCTGATAATACTGCTTCACGATATGTATTTGCTCAAGGCTTTAAAAAGGATGGTTCAAATGGTAGCAGAATACTTTTAGGTGATGGAACAGATAGACCAGTAACAGATTTTGCCACTGTTACTGGTGCTGATGCAAAGTATATTCCATATACAGGAGCAAATACAAATGTAAATCTGAATACTAAAAATATTGCTAATGTAGGAACAATAGATGCAACTGCATTTAGAAATACATCAAGTTCTTCCTTAGTAAAAACATATGCAGTACACGCTAACATTACAGTTACAAGTTTTGGTATTAAACTAACAAATCCCGGATCATCAACTATGATGGGTTCATTTACTGTAACAATATTTGGTTATACCGGTCAGACTATTTCATTTAGAGTTACTATGTATAAGTATAACCATAATTGGTATGTTCCATCAATAACATGGTTACATGGTGATAGCACAAAAATCATTAATGTTGAATTTTACAAAGAAGATGATGCTAATTTACATTTAAAAGTTAATTTTACTACTAATTTTGGTTCATATCATAAATCTGTTATTACGGATGTTTTAGCGTTACAAAATGACCCATTACATAACCCTGATACTTATACTTTAAATATTAATCCTGATAATTCAAGTCATACGTTAGTAACTACCATAGTAAATGATAATTTTGTTAGAGATTTAGGGCAAAACCCTAAAAATCCTGTTAGTTTATTAACATCAGACTTAAATACAATTACATCCGCAGGGTTTTATAATCAAACATCAGATTTAAATGCGACGGCTGTAAGAAATTATCCTGTTAATTTTGCTGGTTCATTAAATGTATTGAAAACAACTGGAAATGCTGTAATACAAGAATATACCACATATAATATTGGTATTACTTATAAGAGAATTTATAATGGAAGCTCATGGTCTACATGGAGAAAGATCTTAACTGACAAGGAAGGTACTTCATCTCAATTTCTAAAAGCTGATGGTTCTACAGATTCAAATACTTACGCATTAAACAATCACAGTCATACATTTGCATCCATAACTGAAAAACCAACTACCGCATCAGAGTATGGTATTACTGATGTTCCGAGACAAGGTTTACTCGGTGGTAATGTAAATTCATTACGAATTTCTGATACAAGAAATTCAAACCCATTGCCTTCAACAGATTTAAAATCAGGTGTATGGTTTGATTTTAAAAATAATTCTGCAATTGGTTTAACTGACCCATCAGTAGGTTTATATAGTTCAGTAATGACTGTAGTACCGTATGTCGATAATTCAGGAAATAATAATACATCATATAGACTGGCTCAACATGGTAATAATTTATTTTTTCAAAATTATAATAATAGTTGGGGTACATGGAATAAAATCTGGCATTCAAATAATTTCAATCCTTCTAATTACCTTCCATTATCTGGTGGTACTATGACTGGTTCAATAAGATTAGGTAATTTTTCATCTTCAATAACAAGAGATTATTCTACAACTAACGGTAATAGTGGATTTGGAGTAGACTTCATAAAACTTATAGGGAGTAATGGTACAGTAGACGCATTTGGTCATTATGGTAATTATAGTAACGCAACTACACTTGGGACTGTTACTTTGACTTATGGTTATTTAGGTGGTGCAACATATAATACTAAAAATGCTATACGATGGACATCTGATGGTAGAGTGGGCATCGGACTCAGTGGTGTTTCTACACCATCTACAGATCATGCCTTACACGTATCTGGTAATCAATTTGTTTTTGGCAATTTAGATGTAACCGACAGTATAAGTTCTGTCAGTGGAGAACTTGTAATTAAAAGATTCAATGTTAATAGAATTAGAACTGGAGGTACTAATGGTAATTCATTAATATTATCAGGTGAAGGGTCTACTGGATACTTATATTTTAGACCACAAGGAGATGCAGTAACATCTAGCCAAGCTTACATAGATAATACAGGTAAATTTACGGCTGAGTCAATTGCAAAGGCAGGAGGTACTTCATCACAATTTTTAAAAGCTGACGGTTCTGTAGATAGCAATAGTTATGCATTAACTAATCACATTCACACTTTTTCTTCAATAACTTCCAAACCTACAACTCTATCAGGTTATGGGATAACTGATGCATTTAATAGAGAATATTTAATAGGTAAAAATGTTAATACTGGCTGGGTAACTACTTTAGATAGTTATTTACCTAATGGTGGTATTATAATGGGGTATAGTCAACCTACTTGGGGAGGTTCAGATGCACCAGTTGGAGCAAGCTATGGGGGTTATATTAAATTTTCAAACCAAGGAGATGTAAATAATCTTGACTTTTATTTTAATAATGGTCACAATTCATCAATAGCTCATAGGCTTTGGTTTAGAACAAAAAATACTTCTAATGGAACAACAAATTGGTTGGAAATTGCTACAAGAGAATGGTCTAATACGCAATTCGCATTAAGTAATCACACTCATACATTTGCATCAATAACTTCCAAACCTACAACTCTAGCGGGGTACGGAATAACTGATGCAATACCAATAAGTCATCCTGTTAATGGAGTTAATACTACACAAATCAACAGCTGGAACTCTGCTTTCGGATGGGGCAATCACGCTGCAGCAGGTTATGCAACTTCTGATTTCGTAAATGAAAGCATGGCACAAATCACCGCAGAATTCATCAATCCCGACTATCCTATAAGTGCTTCGTGTAAAATAAACACTGTAATTATTACAGAAGAATATACAAAAGAATATCTGGAACTTGAAGCCGAACTCATCCCTGAAAGACAGATAACTGTAACCAATCTCGCTCCTTTTGAGATTAATGTAAAAAGAGAGGATCATTCTATTGATACAATACGTACAGGAGAAACCACAGAATATTACATTACTGCTGAAAGGAGATTAATTAAAAAAGGCTCTTATCATTCTGCAGCTTTTTTAAATTAAAAAAAATTAATTCGGAATTATAATGCGTCAAGTTTTGTCGCATCACCCCCTTATTATTGCAATAACAAAACTTACAGATGAATAAGAAAATGAGTGGATATCCTGTCGCTTGAAACCACTTAAAAAAATAAGGCTGCAATTCGGAAACGCTCTACTAAAAAGAACTTTCCAAAAATTTTAATCTTAAAAACCAAAACAATTTTAAAATGTCAACAAATTTAAATACAAACAACTCTTCACAAACACTTTTCAGGTTTGCCGCAATGAGAAACCCGGAATTATCCGATCCTAAAAACAAAAAAAGAAGATTTGTATTCAGAAAAGAAATTCATAAAGGAGTTTTCAATGAGCACATCTCAACAGACAAAACATTACAGGCTGTCTGCAGAAGAATAGATGAGCAACAGCTTATCACGATGTATTCAGAAGATAATTTAATATCAATCAATCCCGCTTTTCACGATCTGGCTGTATGGGTTGCAAGAAATAAATCAACAGTATCAAAAACTGAATTTGACACTAAAATCAATGATTACAAAGCTTCAAATACGTTCCCTTATATTGCCGATATGAAACTGATTTGGGATAATTTAATTTATCAGGTAGTTACACAAAAAGATTTTTATGCAAAAGAAACATTGATGCAGTTTCTTCATGTGAATCATATTCTTGAAAGTTATGACGGCACAGAAGAAGCATTTGAAGACCTAAGGAAAGCAAAAGTTGTTTTACCAAAAGAATTATTTACAATTCCTTCCACAAATTCTACAGGAATTTCCACAAATTACTCTCAGAGAACCACCTTCAACAGCACTGCAATGAAATTTGCTGAAGCTACACAGCAACTGAAGGAAACTCAAAAACTCGCCGATTCTATATCTAAGCTGGAAAAAAAATACAGAACACAATATGATGAAGCCCAAAAGTCAGCCTATAAAGATTATCAGCGGAACATAAAACCTCTTTTGAGAGAAATACAAAAGGAAGCGACTGAAGCCGACAGAAGAAAACAGATCCTGGAAAACAGAATCAATTATCTTACACAGCTGAGCGTAGCCGATCCGGAAAAGTTCTATGCCAACAGCGAGCTTGAAATGGAACTTCACCGCATCAAGGAAGAAATCATGGAAATTACCGTGTCTGATACTGAAATCCCTGAATTTGAATTTAATTATGAAACTCCGCAAATTGATCCCTCTGAAATAGGAATAGCGCTCGGTCAGCAAGAGCAGAATGCTTTATGCAGAGTATTCGGAACTTCTACAGTAGCGCAAGCTTTATCAGGAATTAGTACATTTCAGGAGCTTCATGATAACATCCATCAGAATAATCAGGTTTTACAGCAGACTATACTGAACAATACGGTGATCAATCAACAGGTTTCTGCCAAAGTCGGAGGTGTTGTAATTCCGGTTACTGCCAATTCATCCTCATCAGGATATATTCCTTTCAGTATTAAAACATTTGCCAGAAGTGCAACTGAATGGAGTCTTATATTGGCATTTAACGACCATATAGACCTGGTTTCCGCACAATATAAAGCCACGGTGAACAATACTGAAATTTCCTCAACAAGTTTTTCTTCTTTAGGCGGAGGATCATATCTTTTATTTGATATACCTAAAATTTTAGTTTCTCAAACTACAGTAGTTGAGCAGTTTGTTGTAGAAGGGAAGTTTACATCAGCCAATGGCACTGTGTACGATTTTAATGTTACTCTGTTTGTTGATCCTAATGATTTAGACAGAATGACCAAACAGTATCAATTCCGTGGCGCAGACGGATGCCTCCCTCCCGAAAATCCACCTAAAGGAAATCCGGGTGAAACAGAAAATCCGCCTGTAGATCCGACTATTGAAACTTTTATCCCTTCCGGATTCGGAATGAAAAATATCGGAGTTGCAGACTATCTAAAGGTTGAGCAAAGCACCTATTGCTATGTAGAAGGAGACGTTGCTCATATTGAAAATATCATGGCGCGCGAATACAAAGAACGTGCAACCAGAAGATTAAAGAGAAGCGAATCTCAAACCACAAAATCTTCAGAGTCTGAAAAAGAAAAACTGACAGACACCACCACGACCGAAAGGCATGAAATGCAAAGTGAGATTTCTAAAATTTTACAGGAATCTAAAGACTTTGCTGCGCAAACAGGATTTCAAGCAAGCTGGGGACCAGAGAAAGCAAGATTTATAGCAAATGCTAACGCAAGTTACGCTACTCACAATTCAAAAGAAGAAAGTAACCGACAGGCGGTAACAGAAGCCAAAGACATTACAGCAAGAGCTTTAGACAGAATCGTTACCAAAGTAAAAGAAGAGCGTATCGACAAGATTCTTGAAGAATACGAAGAAAACAATAAACATGGTTTCGATAATACGAAAGGAAGCAATCACGTTGTCGGAGTTTACCGATGGGTAGATAAGGTGGTAAAAAACCAAATCTACAATTATGGTAAGCGTATGATGTTTGAGTTTATGATTCCTGAACCTGCCAAGCTTCACAATTTAGGAATCAAAATGATTGATGAATCAGAAAAATTGGTTAAACCCGTAGATCCGAGAGAAGAATCGTCAATGCAAATCAAAGATTACATTGCGTTATCTGATGAAACCAAACTAAAATACTGGATCAGTAAGTATAATGTTGAGATAGATGATAAAAAACCAGAGTTTATAAATGTTGGTAAAACATTAGATCACTCCTCTACAGAAAGTAACACAGCATCTTCAAAATCTTCATCAATAAAAATTCCTGAAAACTATAAAGCAGTTAGTGCTGGTGCACATTGTGTGGGAGCAGCTCCAGGGGGAAATAATGGATGGGGAAGACAAATTTATGCTCAAGTGGGACATAGAACTTTTTACATAACACCATCGCAATATACTTTGGTTAATCCAGACGGAGGATTTTTTAGCAGCTACATTGAAGAAATTCCAGTGTCATTAGGAATTACAAATTATCATACTGTAGTAGTGTCGTTTGATGTAAAATGCCAATTAACTACGGAAGCCAAAAACGCATGGCTTCAAAAAACCTTCAATAAAATCATTGAAGCCTACGAGATTGAATTAGACAAATACAACCAAGCTTTAGCAGAAGCAAAAGCTTTAGATGTACAGATTAAAGATTCAAACCCAGACTTCTACAGAAAGATTGAGAATACCATTTTAAGAAAGAATTGTATTTCTTACATGATCAGTCAGAACCCTTTTACAGAACTTACTTTCGGTAAAAGAAAATATCACAATAACGGGTTTACTTCCGGAGCTGAAACCTTCCTAAACACCGATATAAAAGTAGATTCTTCCTTAGATCAGTACGCCGCATTCGTGAAATTCATGGAACAAGCTTTTGAATGGGACATTATGAGCTATTACTTCTACCCTTTTTATTGGGGAGACAGAAACAAATGGTCAGATATGTATCAGTTTGATGATAACGATCCTACCTTCAGAGCGTTTATGCAATCTGGTATGGCGAGAGTAATCGTTACGGTAAGACCCGGTTTTGAAGAAGCTGTAAGACACTTCATGGCAACCGGACAAATCTGGAACGGCGGTGAAGTTCCGGTGATTGACGATCCGTTATTCTTATCTATTGTAGACGAAATGCGTGCTGCAGTCGGCAAAAAACAGGGTGAACCATGGAGAGAGAAAATCCCGACTTCGCTTACTATTCTTCAGGCAGATTCTATCGGCTTAAAAGTAGAAAAGGCTTTGCCTTGCCATTGCGAACCAGGAGTGAAATTTGACGATCAGTTGGGTGAAATGTGCGGAACTAATTTTGCACTGAACAACAATCAGCTTGGTCAGTCTTCAGATAAGTGGATAGAGATTAGCTTTAATGAAATGGATGATGTTTCGTTTACGACAATTCAGGATTTTAAAAACGCGGGAGTTTATCCTAAAACATTTGAATGTTTAGGCAATTCATTTGAAATAGATGATGAATTGACAGGATCTGATTCTTCAATAAAACTTTACAAACGTATTGCCGAAGAAGTTTCACAAATTGAAGGTGTAGAAGCCTATCCTACCGGAGAAAACGGAATTACATTTAAAGTAAATGCGAGACTCATTAAGAATTTTGATTTTAAAGAAGTTAGCATTAATTCTGATGACCGAAAATTTGTCTTTACAACAGATGCAGATTCTTATTTAAAAATAACTTACCCTCTTCCTGATTTTGGAATTTCAAGAATTTTAGATAAACAAGGACAGCCATTACTACCTGAAGAATACGAGATTCAGGCTCCGTTTTCTAAGTTTTTAGTGTAATATTTTTAAAATTTTTCATGATGAATCGGGCAAAACCCGAGATTATTGGGCAGCACTTTATCGTGCTGCCTTATAATCCTCATGAAGTTTTTGAAAGCAAATAATGAATTTTTTAACCACTAAAAACAAAGAAAATGGAAAATAATATAAACCGTCCTTCATTTAATAAATTTTCGAAAAATAAATGGAAGGAATTATCAAAAAACCAAGAAGAAAATATCTTCACCACTTATTCCGAGAGAGAATTAGCGGATAAATTTTATGGTGGAGTTCCAGATATTTCTACAAATAATTATAATGTTTACACTGACGACGAAACTCTACAGATTGATGAGAAAAAGATCGACCCAGTCATTATTCCTAACTATAAGTCTAAGTTCGATGATATTGTAGTAAATATTTATATGTCCAAAAATGGTTTACAACTTCTTAGTATGTACAACTCGTTTGTTCCTACAGAAGAATCTGTAAATATTTTTCTAGAAATTCATAGTGACTCTAATGTAAATACCATAATGCGGGTAAAAGTATCTCCGCAAATTAAGGATGCATCTAAAATTCCAATTGTTAAGCTGCAGTACCTTGTCAATATGCGTAATGTACGAATTACAGCAGAAAACTTTAAAGATCTTATTGAAAAAGAAGTGTTGGCAAATAGAGAATCATTTTTAAGCTGGTTATTACAGGTGAAAGATTCTACCTTTAAAAACATAGTTGAATTTTTTCAGGATGTGCTATTCGATGGTTTAGGAGACTTTTTTGAAGAAGGAATAGCAAAAAACATTCAAAAACTGAGAGTTGAGGAAGTAGATTGGAATCCAGCAGTCGAAAACTACAAACCATTTATTGTTCCTCCAATAGTTTGGAACAATCTAAAACCTTTCTATAATCACTCTGTTTATGATGAACCTCAAAAAAACTTTAATGCCGGTGAAAATATTATAAAAGGAGTATTCGATAAATTCTTTGAGATTGTGGATATTAAAAAGGCAGAGTTTACGAAAGTTATTTCCACAATAAATGGTAAACTTCCTGAAAGTTTTTCCACTACGCTTCATAAAATTTCACAAAAATTTCTTAGTGGATTAGATTCTCTAAAAGGACAACTTCAGCAATACACACCATATTTACAGTTTTTAGCAGCCAAATCTATCAGTTGTGTGAATGCATTGCTATGTGGGATTTATAATAGCTTGATAGATATTATTGCGGGTATTTTTTCAATCATAGCTTTACTCTTTAAAGGTTTAGCCGCTTTACAAGACATTCATAAAGACCCATCAATAGTAGCAGATTATGTATTAGAATTTTTTGAGCAATTTTCTGAAGCAATTGAAAAATTTGAGATTGATAAATTTCTGTTTGAGTGGATAAGTTTTCAGATAACTACAACCAAAAAAATATATCAGTGGATCACTACACAGAAACCTAATATCTCTCTTGAGCAGGTATATTATTATGCAGGATATATTATAGGTTTAATTATAGAGATCATCCTTGAAACCTTACTTACCGGAGGTACTGCAGCGGTCGTTAGAATAATCGATAAAACACTTGATTTTATGAGAAGTCCCCTTAAAAAAATGAAGGAAGCGATGTTTACGGGAGTCAGTTTTACCGGAGGATTATTGGTTTCTTTTATTGATTTTGTAAGTGAGATTTTTATCAAATTGAAAAAGGGTGCTAAAGCACTTTTTGATGAATTAAAAATCTGGATAGAAGAAATTTTTAATGTAGGAAAAAAACTGAGAGATTTTCTTAAAGAAGCCTACGAAGATTTCTTTAGTCCCAAGGTACGAGAATACTTAGAGAAAATAGGTCTTCATCCTACGAAGTACGAAAACGGTGTATTTAATATGTGTCCAATAAAATAAATGAAGCTATGGGAAATATGTGGAATTGTATTATATTAGATACCAAATTAAAAGATGGTAAGAAGGTCTGTTCTATTAAAAATAAAGAAGGAAATATTACTTATTTTGATGATATACCAGAAGAAAGTTTGGATGATTTTGTCAAAGATATTGAGGCAAAAGCAAAAAAAGAGGGAAAAACGGCGAATGAGTATTTAGATGATTTGGTTATACCTAAAACTCGGAATCCTACACAGTTAGATATTGATGAGTTAGCAAAAATTAGAAACCGGTTTGGTGCGGGTAAAAGTAAAAATGTAGCTTTCACTAAAGGTGAAATCGGAGGTAAAAAAATAGATTTATATTCTCGTAGTGGAGAACCAAAAGGAACTCCAAAGAATTTTGATAATTTCACACAACTAAAGCCTGAAAATTATCATTATAAAAATGGTCCTATTCCTTATTATGAATACCATACTGAGCAAAAACAAATTGAATATTTGTACAATATATTTAAACATGATAAGCATGTAAAAGGTAAAATAGAAATTGTTTCAGATTTAAAAATTTGTGATAATTGTGCTGATATTATTCTTAGGTTTAAAAAAGACTTTCCTAATATTGAGATAGTTAAAATTTGGGTAAAAGAAAAGTTATAATTTAAAAAAATTAAAAGATGAAATATTTAAATAAAATTGAAGAAATATTAAAAAAATGGGGCACAAAATATAAGGGCTGTACTTCAAATCAAATTAATAGTATTGAACAAGAAATTGGAACAAAATTACCTTTATGTTACAAAGAATTTCTAGAAAATTTCGGTTATGACATGGACAGAAAAGATGATTATTCAAGAGGCGGTTTTGTGGGCGAATCCATTTTCTACGATAACATCTACGGAAATCACTCTAATAAAGATGGTCTATTGGAGCAATTGCAAGAAGATGGTAAAACAAGTCTAATTTCACAAGTAAATGATAATATTTTTGTCTTTTTTTCATCGCAAGGCTATATTTTTGCTTTTTTCAAACTCGATGAAGGTGAAAATCCTCCCGTTTATGGGTATGTTGAAGGTCAAGAAAAAAACTCTTTTCCAAAACTAACGAACAGTTTATTAGAATTTTTTGAGTTGTATTTAGAAGATGGTAAAAGCCCTTTCAATAATTTGAAATAATCTATTAATAATTATAATTTCAACGGCAACCACAAGTTGCCGTATTTTTTTAATTCTAATTAAATATCTTCTGTTAAAAATAATGAAGCAAAAATTACTTATTTGATGACACTCTGGAAGAAGCCCCCCGCTGCCGCACGAATCCCTTCGTGTGGCTTTTCCTTTTAACAAAGTTTCTCAAATTGTAATTTTTTATCTTTATAAAAACATAAAGATGAGCAGAAATTACAAATTCCACAATAACATGGCTCTTTTAATAACAATTTCCATTAGTACAAATATTAATACACTTCCATAAAAATCATTTCAAATTCATAGGTTTTTACGATAATTATCATACAGACAATCAGAGGACAATTCGCCAAAAATTCCGTAAATTTGCCCCTGATTATGACACAGTATAATAATATTCATCAGACATCAAATTTTGCTGTTTTATCCATCAGCTATGAAAAGGCAGATGTGGAAACACGGGGAAAATTTGCTTTTTTTGATGATAATATTAAAAATTTTGTTGAAAGAATCCATCAGGAAAATCTGGGAGATGCATTTGTGGTTTCAACATGCAACAGAACCGAGATTTATACCACTACTTCCAATTATCTCTTCGTGGCAGAAGAATACTGCAAAACCATTGGTGTCAATCTTTCAGATTTTCTTCAGTTTGCCAATATTTTAACGAAAGAAGAAGCACTGAATCATCTTTTCAGGGTTGCAGCCGGATTAGAAAGTCAGATCATCGGAGATTTTGAAATCATCGGACAGATCAAAAAAGCCTATGCCCGATTCAAAAAAGAAAGGAAAAACTCCAATCCGTTTTTAGAGAGATCTATCAATTCTGCCATTCAGATTTCCAAAAAAATAAAAAACGAAACCGGAATTTCCAACGGTGCCGCTTCTGTATCTTATGCAGCGGTGCACTATATTTTAAATAATCAGAAAAGAATTACCGAAAAAAATATTCTTCTCCTCGGAGTTGGTGAGATCGGGCAAAACACGGTGGAAAATCTGGTAAAACATGTCTATCAGCCAAAGATCAAAATTGCCAACCGGACTCAGGAGAAAGCAGCAAAAATTTCCGAAAAATACAACATCCCGAATATTGATTACGGAAATTTTGAGAAAGAACTCCAGGACACAGATATCCTCATCGTGGCAACCGGAGCAAAAACACCAATCATCAACCAGACTCACCTTAACGGGAAGGAAATTCTGGTTATTGATCTTTCGATTCCGAATAATGTTGACAAAGCCGTTTCGGAACTTGAGAATGTTACTTTGATTGATGTGGACGAACTTTCCAAGCAGATTCAGGAAACCATTCAGCAAAGAGAAAAAGAAATCCCGAAAGCCGAAAAAATCATTAAAGAAATGGCAAAAGACTTTCTGGAATGGGAAAAAAAGAGAAAACTTGCACCCAACATTCATCACTTCAAAGCGGTGCTGAAAAATATGGAGCGCAACGAAATGCACAACTTCTACCGAAAAAATAAATACGTCAATATCAACGATATGGAGCTTTCTGACAAGATGATTCAGAAAATTACCAGTCGATTTGCAAAATATATTATTGATAATCCTTTAAAAGCCGAAGAAATTAGTAAATTAATGCACGAAATTTTAGTTGAACAACCCAATAAAGAATTCAATGAAAAGCATTAGAATAGGAACCCGAAATTCGGCACTTGCACTTTGGCAGGCAAGAGAAGTGGCAAGACATCTGCAAAACCTCAATTATCTCACAGAAATCATCCCGATTGTTTCTTCCGGAGACAAAAATCTCAATCAGCCTTTATATTCTTTAGGAATTACAGGTGTTTTTACAAGAGATCTGGATACGGCTTTGCTGAATGACGAAATCGACATTGCAGTTCATTCACTGAAAGATGTTCCGACTAAACTTCCGGAAAATATCGAGCTGATCGCCTATCTTGAAAGAGATTATCCGCAGGATGTTCTCATCAGAAGGAAATCTGCCGAAAATAAAGACTTTCACGAGCTTAAATTAGCAACCAGCAGTTTAAGAAGAAGAGCTTTCTGGCTTAAACATTATCCGGATGCTGAATTTTCAGACATCAGAGGAAACATACAGACCCGTCTCCAAAAACTTGAAGAACAGGATTTTGATGCAACGCTTTTATCATTGGCGGGAATCAAAAGAATGAATATGGATATTGATTACGAAATGCTCCCTTTGATGATTCCTGCACCTTCACAAGGTGTAATTGCTGTTGCCGGACATTCTGACAAAAAGGAGATTAACGATATTCTGAAGCAAATTTCTCATAAAGAAACACAAATCTGTGTAGAGATCGAAAGAAATTTCCTTAGTACACTCGAAGGTGGCTGTACTGCGCCTATTGGTGCTTTTGCAGAAATTATAGAGAACCAGATTCGCTTTAAAGCAGCACTTTGCTCATTAGACGGAAAAAATTACATCGCCACAGACGAAAGTTTTGAATATAACAAAGAAGAAAATTTTGGTGAAAAATTTGCCAATATAGTTTTAGAAAACGGAGGAAAGGAATTGATGGCTGAAATCAAAAACCATATCTGATATTTCAAGATTTATTGTTTATAAAAAGTTTTTTATAAAGATTTAAGGTTATCCGTAATTTGTCATAATTGAAAACTATTTGAGTTCTTTGTTGAGTCAAACGCCTTTGAGAACTCAAAAACAGTTGTTATATAAAAGAATCTTTGCGACCTTTTGTGTTAAAAAAGATTACGATTAATAATAGATCAATAAAGATTACAGACTTTTGAGTTTTCCAATTCTTCCGATCAAAATTAAGCCAATGAAAAAGTATTTTTCCGTATTTATTTTCTTGTTTTTTGTTTTTACTGCAAATGCTCAAAATACGTTTGCACAAAAACTGTCTGATGCTGCTTTAAGCTTAACTAAAGATAAAGTCACTTACGATCCTGCTTATTACTCAATTAAATATCCTAATGGAGATGTGGCTGCAGACAAGGGTGTTTGTACAGATGTCGTCATCCGTGCCTACAGAAAGTTGGGAATAGATCTTCAGAAAGAAGTACATGAAGATATGAAGAAAAATTTTTCTAAATATCCTACAAAATATGGTCTGAAAAAACCAGATACGAATATTGATCACAGAAGAGTGCCAAATCTGCAGGTATTTTTTGCCAAGTTCGGCAAATCTAAACCTATTGAAAAAAATCCTGCATTATATGTTCCCGGAGATATTGTGACATGGCTTCTTCCAGGAAATTTAACGCATATCGGAATTGTGGTCAACAAAAAATCTGCTGACGGAAAAAGATATTTAATTGTTCATAATATTGGTGGCGGACAAGTAATTGAAGATTGCCTGTTTAATTTTACCATTACTGGACATTATCAATATCAGAAATAAAAGGATATGAAAAACTTGATCTATTTTCTGTTTTTGTTGATTGGCAGCTTTTCAACAGCACAGAAAAGTGAAATTAAAATCATCAGTAAACCAATCAGCTACAACGAGGAAAGAGTGCGGTTAAGCCTGGAATATCTGAAGGATCATCATGGCTTAGTACAAAAAAATCCGGTCATTATTCCTAAAATGATTGTTTTGCATTACACTGCAGGCGGAACCGTTGAAAGCAACTTTAAATATTTCAATAAAACACATCTGGAAAACACCAGAAATACTTTAAAAAAGCAAAGTACACTGAATGTTTCATCGCAATTTATCATAGACAGAGACGGAACAATTTATCAGCTGATGGAACCGAATATGTTTGCGAGACACACAATAGGCTTAAACTACTGTGCCATCGGAGTTGAAAATATAGGAAGCAAAAAGCAGCCTCTTACAGAGAAACAAGTTACTGCAAACGCACAGTTAGTAAGATATTTAGCTCAAAAATATAAAATAGAATACCTCATCGGTCATTCGGAATATGGCGTTTTCAGAAATTCTAAACTGTGGAAAGAATCAGACCCGAACTATTTCACCGGCAAAGAAGATCCGGGAAAAGATTTTATGAATAAAGTAAGACTTCAGGTCATTGATCTAAAATTAAAAGACAAACCATAATTAATATTAAAAACTTTACGCTCTTTGCTGAGTGTAACGCCTTGCGAACGAAAAATATCCTCAATAACTTAAAAGAAATCTTTGCGACCTTTACGTTAAAATTATACAATTTAAATAATGAACATTTTATTTACCAAAAATTTAGACCTAAAATACATCTCCGAAAAATTGGGAGATGATATTACGGCTGAATGCATTGAGGTAATAAAAACAAAATCACTTTCCGTAAAAAGTTTTGATTTAAAAGATAAATCTTTAATCTTCACCAGTTCAAACGGGGTAAAGGCATTTTTTGAAAACAAATTTCAGCCAAACGAAGATTTCACAGCCAAAAACTACAATAAAATCTACTGTGTAGGAGAAAAAACGAAAAAAGAACTTCGTAAAAACGGTTTCGGAACCTTTAAGGTTTTAAAAAATGCAGAAACACTCTCTTATTTTATTATCGAAAACTGCGCACATGAAAAGTTTATTCATTTTTGCGGAAATTTAGCGTTAGATGTACTAGACCGAGAACTCCCGCTGCAGAATATTGAGTATAAAAAAATTACTGTTTATGAAACAGAACCACTTTATCCTGTAATAAATGAGAAATATCACGCAATAGTTTTTTTTAGCCCAAGCGGAGTTCGTAGTTTTGTAAAAAATAATTCTTTGGAAGGTGCTATCCTTTTTTCTATTGGAGAAACCACCTCAAAGGAATTAAAGAAACATACAAAATCTGAGATTTTCACAAGTAAGCAAAATACTTTATTAAATCTGCTGTCGATTATCCGAAACAATTTAAAAAAGATTTAGCCTGAAAAGTGCTTAGTGAAATCCAACAACCATCAACTATAATTATGATTAAAAACGACCTATACTTAAAAGCACTTCGTGGAGAAACCGTAGAAAGACCTCCGGTTTGGATGATGAGACAGGCAGGAAGATATTTGCCGGAATTTATTGCACTTCGTGATCAGTATGATTTTTTTACAAGATGTCAGACTCCTGAATTGGCGTCCGAAATCACGGTACAGCCGATCAGAAGATTTCCTTTAGATGCTGCGATTTTATTTTCTGATATTCTGGTAGTTCCGCAAGCAATGGGAATAGATTTTAAGATGAAGGAATCTGTTGGTCCGTGGCTGGATAACCCGATCAGAACTATGGAAGATGTACAGAATGTTGTTGTTCCCGATGTGAATGATACTTTAGGATACGTTTTTGATGCGATAGAACTTACTTTGCAGAAATTAGACAACGAGATTCCCCTGATTGGTTTTGCAGGCTCTCCATGGACAATTCTTTGCTATTGTGTGGAAGGAAAAGGAAGCAAAGCATTTGATATTGCAAAATCTTTCTGTTTCCAGCAGCCGGAAGCCGCACATTTATTACTTCAGAAAATTACCGATACAACCATTGCTTATCTAAAAAGAAAGGTTGAAAAAGGTGTTTCTGCCGTTCAGGTTTTTGATTCCTGGGGCGGAATGCTTTCTCCTGCTGATTATCAGGAATTTTCATGGCAGTATATCAATCAAATCGTAGAAGCTTTAAGCCCGCTAACTCACGTTGTCGTTTTCGGAAAAGGATGTTGGTTTGCTTTAGAAGACATGACAAATTCTAATGCTTCCGCATTAGGTGTAGACTGGACAGTAAGTCCGGAAATCGCAAGAAAGCTCACCAATAATTCAATCACATTGCAGGGAAATTTTGATCCGGCAAGATTACATTCAAGTCCTGAAACTATTAAAAAAATGGTTACTGAAATGATCAACCGTTTCGGAAAAGACCGATACATCGCCAATCTCGGACACGGAATTTTACCAAATATTCCTGTGGAAAACGCAGAAGCTTTTATCAGGGCAGTTGTTGATTGGAAACCAATTAATTAATTCTATAATTTATTAAAGAGCCTTAAATAAATATCCCTTTCATTTTTTTGAAAGGGATTTTTTATTTCCTGTGCAAAATTACTTACTTTACACCGGAATTACATATCAATTTGATTAATCAGGAATTTATTTTCCGGAAATTTTATATAACTTTCCACTGTCGGTAATTCCGTACAGATTTCCATCCGTTGCACTCAAGACATCACGGAATCTTTCTTTTTGATCTAAAAGAAGACGCTCCTCACCTACTACTTTATTGTCTTTCAGGACAATTCTGTTAATATGTTGTCCGCTGAGACACGCAATAAAAAGATTATTTTTCCATTCCTCAATATTTCCGTTATAGAATGTCACGCCACTCGGAGAAACTACCGGGTCCCAATAATAAACCGGCTGTTCAGTCCCTGCCTTTTGGGTGGTTCCATTGTTTATTTTATCACCATTGTATTCAATTCCATAGCTTACATCGCCCCAACCGTAATTTTTCCCCGGTTGAATTAAATTGATTTCATCACCACCTCTCGGTCCCATTTCAATATCCCAAAGCTGCCCTTTTTCATCCAGCGCAATACCTTGCGGACTGCGGATTCCAAAAGCATAGATTTCAGGCTTATAACCATCTTTGCCAATGAATGGATTTCCCGGAGCAGGTTTTCCATCCTTTGTTATTTTCAGGATTTTTCCTAAATAGTTATCTGTTTTCTGAGCATATACTCTTGTCACCTTATCAGATCTTTCTCCGGTACTTACAAAAAGATTACCATCTTTATCAAAAACAAGACGGCTTCCGTAATGTTTATCTCCGTCATAAGAAGGAGTGGCACGGAAAATTACTTTTACATCAGAAATATTCTTCATATCCTCAGAAAGCTTTCCTTTGGCAACAGATGTCAAATTTCCTTCGCCATAAGGCTCAGAAAAAACAAAAAAGATCATATTATTAGTTTTGAAATCTGGATCCAGAGCAACATCAAGCATACCGCCTTGTCCTTTTGAATCTACTTTAGGAAATCCTTCAATTTTAGAAACCTGTTTTCCGTCAGCAGAAACCACATTCATATAACCTGATTTTTCAGTAATTAAAAAACGGCCGTCAGGAAGATTGATAATTCCCCAAGGTCTGCCTAAAGATGTATTAAGGACTTCTACCTTATATGGAGTTGAGGTTTTTATTGGAGTAATCCTTGTTTGTCCTCCAAAAGCAGGCTTGTAGTTGGTGTTTGGCTTTTCTTCTTTTGCGGATGGTTCACTTGGCTTTCCTTTTCCCTGACAGGAAACTAAGCCTGTAGCAGAAGCCAGTAAAATAGGTAAGAGTAATTTTTTCATAATAATATTTAAAGGTTCAATTTTCTATAAGTGGAAAAATAATGCCACAATAATTTTGCACAATTAAAATTAATTTCTACATTTGTAGAACAATATTAAATTTTGTAGAACATGAATGAAATAAAACTTACCAATTCAGAAAAAAGCCTGATGGAAATTCTCTGGGAAAAAGAAAAAGCTTTTATGAAAGATATTCTGGAAGCTTATCCCGACCCGAAGCCAGCAGCAACTACCGTTGCAACGCTTCTAAAAAGAATGCATAACAAAGATCTTGTAGGATTTAAGGTATATGGAAATTCGCGTGAATACTTCCCGAAAGTAGCAAAAACCGAATATTTCAAAGAGGAAATGACTTCTATGATTGACCGTTTTTTTAACAGCTCTGTGACACAATTTGCTTCATTTTTTACCTCCAATTCAAAATTGACTCAAAAACAACTGAAAGAACTCCGTGATATTATTGATAAAGAAATAAAAGATTAGTTATGGAAATCATTCTTTTGAAAACTATCTTATGCTCAGGAATGTTGTTGGGTTTTTATCATATATTTCTAGCAAAAGAAAAAACTTTTGTATTCAATCGTTTTTATCTACTTTCAGCTTTAATATTCTCACTATCAATTCCTTTTGCAACGATAGAAACAAAACAAATTGAAGAAGTAACTCCAAAAACAGTTTTAGTGGGAGAAATCTCACAGACCATTTTACAAAATCCGGCTATACAGCAAGAAAGTTTTGATTATCTAAAAGCTCTTCTGGTTTTAAGCGTTCTGATTACCGGATTTTTATTTCTAAAACTTATCTACTCAGTATTAAAAATAAAAAGATTAAAAGGAAAAAGAATCATCTATCAGGACCGAAAAATTGTTCTCCTACAGAAAGATTTTGCTCCATTCAGTTTTTGGGATACAATTTATCTCTCAGAAAACTATTTTAAAGACTCAAAGATTGATGAAACTATTTTTCTGCATGAGAATATTCACATAATGCAAAAACACACAGCAGATATATTATTTATAAAAATTATAAAAGCTGTTTTTTGGTTTAATCCTTTCATATATTTCTATAAAAAAGCAATTATCAACAATCATGAATTTCTCGCTGATGAAGCTGTAATTGCAGAAAATAAAAATATAAAAGTTTATCAGGAACTGATTTTACAAGAAATTCTAAAGCAGCAAAATATCGCTTTAATACACCAATTTAATTTTAACAACACTAAAAAAAGATTTATTATGATGACAAAGAAAAATTCAAAATTTGCAACTACCAAGAACTATCTAGCATTACCCGCTTTTATTGTACTTGCGTTTGTATTTGCTGAAAAAGTATATGCGAATGAAAATACAAAAGCTGCTGATTCAAAAATAACAACAGATACTAAAAAACAATCAACTTATTATTCTGAAGTTTATCAAAAGATCAATAATGATGAAAAAAAAGGTATTGGCGTAACATTTAATGACAATGATAAAAACGACTTCTTATCGCATCTAGAAAAAGATACAATAAAACCTCAGGAAAAGAACAATATAAAAGCAGAAGAAAACCATAAAAGCAATGACTCTTCCATTCCGGCGCCTCCGCCTCCATCATCAAGTTTTGTACAGGCAGAATTTCCTGGCGGAGTATCCGGTATAAGAAAGAAAGCGGCAGAAGTCTTTAATCCTGCTAATATTAAAGATGACAAGGAAACTTTACAATCTGTAGTATATATTTCTATTGATGAAACCGGAAAAGTAGAAAAAGTAATTAGCACAGGAATTCAGGAAGATTTTAATAAGGAGGCAGAAAGGTCTGTAAAACTAGCATTAGGAGAAACATTATGGAAGCCTGCAACCAATGCAGGAAAACCAGTGAAAACGGCATTTAGCATACCAATAAGCCTGCATTTTGAAAAACCTAAAAAAACACAATAAATATATTCAGGAGTCCGATTCGGACTCTTTTTTATTTCCTAAATTTGTTCTATGAAATTCAAGCTTCAATCAGAATATAAGCCAACCGGAGACCAGCCTCAAGCCATCGAAAAGCTGACAAAAGGCGTGGAAATCGGTGAAAAATATCAGACTTTACTCGGAGTGACAGGTTCGGGAAAAACCTTTACCGTTGCCAATGTAGTGAACAATGTACAAAAACCGACTTTAGTTTTGGCTCACAACAAAACTTTGGCAGCTCAGCTTTTTATGGAATTTAAAGAATTTTTTCCGGAAAACGCGGTAGAGTATTTCGTCAGTTATTACGATTATTATCAACCTGAAGCATACATTGCGAGTTCCGGAACCTATATAGAAAAAGACCTCAGCATCAATGAAGAGGTGGAAAAATTAAGACTTTCAGCAACGGCAAGTTTACTTTCAGGAAGAAGAGATGTACTGATTGTTGCCTCTGTTTCATGCATTTACGGTATCGGAAATCCGTCAGAGTTTCATAAATCTTTGATTTCACTGGCAATTGGTGAAAAAACTACAAGGACCTCCCTTCTTCATTCTTTGGTTAATGCATTATATTCCAGAACTTTGAGAGACTTCCAAAGAGGTACATTCAGGGTAAAAGGTGATGTAGTTGATGTCTTTCCTGCCTATGCAGATAACGGAGTAAGAATTCAGTTTTTTGGTGATGAAATAGAAAAAATCCAGAGCTTTGATCCGGTCTCAGGAAATGTAACATCTAATTTTGAACAGATTCAGATCTATCCTGCCAATCTTTTTGTTACTTCAAAAGAAACATTAAACGGAGCCATAAGAAACATCCAGGATGACTTGGTAAAACAAGTTGATTTTTTCAGTTCTATCGAAAAACCGCTTGAAGCTAAAAGGCTTCAGGAACGTACCGAACTTGATCTTGAAATGATTAAGGAACTGGGTTACTGCTCAGGAATTGAAAATTATTCCCGATATTTAGACGGAAGAATTCCCGGATCACGGCCATTCTGCCTTTTAGATTATTTTCCTAAAGATTTTTTGATGGTCATTGATGAAAGTCACGTTACTGTTCCGCAGGTTCATGCTATGTATGGCGGCGACAGAAGCCGTAAGGAAGCTTTGGTAGAATACGGTTTCCGACTTCCTGCTGCGATGGACAACAGACCTTTAAAGTTTAAAGAATTTGAAGCAATTCAAAATCAGGTTATTTACGTTTCGGCAACTCCTGCAGATTATGAGCTTGAAAAAACAGGCGGTGAATATATTGAACAAATTATCCGCCCAACCGGACTTCTAGATCCGATTATTGAAATCCGCCCGACTATCAATCAGATTGATGATTTAATGGAAGAAATCCGGAAGCGTGCAGAAATTGACGAACGGGTTCTTGTAACCACTTTAACTAAGAAAATGGCGGAAGAACTCACCAAATATTTCACAAAATTCGGAATCAGAACAAGATATATTCATTCTGATGTAGAAACTCTGGAGCGTATCCAGATTATGCAGGATCTGCGTCTGGGACTATTTGATGTATTGATTGGAGTAAATTTACTCAGAGAAGGTTTAGATTTACCCGAAGTTTCATTGGTTGCCATTTTGGACGCTGATAAAGAAGGAATGCTCAGAAGCCGAAGGTCTATGATTCAGACTGTAGGACGTGCAGCGAGAAACGTGAACGGAAGAGCGATTATGTATGCAGATAAAATCACAAAATCCATGCAGAATACACTCGATGAAACCGAATACCGCCGAGCTAAACAAATAGCATATAACGAGAAACATGGCAAAGTTCCGACTGCATTAAATAAAAAAATATCCGAAAATCTGGTAGGAAGAAGCAAGGATTTCCCCGATGAAAGGTACACTCAGAAAGAAATTGTACAAAAAGTTGCAGAAACAAAAGCCAATTATTCATCAGCAGATGTAGAGAAAATTATCGCTCAGAAACAAAAAGAAATGGAAGCGGCTGCTAAAAATTTAGATTTTATAAAAGCTGCCAAATTACGTGACGAGATTGCTGCTTTGAAAGGATAAACTTTCTTCAATATTTTTTTTGGTTTAAAAAACGGTGTTTTACCCCTTTTTTGTAAGGAAGCATATAACTAACTTTGTTACACAACCTTATAAAAAAATAGTAAAACATGAAAACTAAATTTTTGTTCAGAAATCCAGGTGCAATTTTGAGCCTGATTGTATTTGCTTTTATTGCAGTCTTTACTGTAAGATGCACTCCGCCTCCGCCCGAAGAACCCGTAAGCGACAGCTACAAAAAGAAACTGATCACCTATGAGGAAAGCAGGGTTTTGTTTGACGAATACTCCAGAACCAACAACCAGATTCTCGCCCAATCAAGAAACGGAAATCCCGATTCCCGCTGGTATTGGTTTTCCCTGGAAGATATGGAAGGCTTTATCAAGTACGTAAAAGAAAATGCTAAAAAACAAAATCTGAAAGATCCCGGAATAAGAATTTATTTAGGGAAATATCCGGAAAATCATCCTGCCGGTAAAATGGCAAAACCTGAATACGCCGGCTACCAGACTATTTTTTTAATGCCAACTGCAAAAGCAGAAAAAGAAGACAATACAACACTTAAAAGAGCACAAACGATGGACGAAAACGAAGATGTACAGTCTATTCAGCCACTGAATATGACCAATCTTGCACCGCCGCCTAACTCTTTAACCAATTCCATGAACTAAAAAATCATCAAAATGAATTGGGATGTAGAAATAAGCAAAAAAGTGTCAATGATCATGCTGGTGATCGTTTTGATGATAATTTTCTGGAATTATAAAAAAATTCAGAAAGTAAATATGTATTTTTTTTCAGGATTTATTTTACTCTCTGCCATTGATCTTTTTTGCTATTTCTATTTTAAAACAACAAAGAAGCCAACCGATACCTTTTATATTTTAGGCATTTTCGGTGCTTTTTTTCTTTATTTACTATATTATTACCGTCTGTTTTACATCCCTTTTCTTAAAAAAACGCAACTTTTATTTCTGATGGTTTTCTGGGTAAATATTGGGGTAATGATGTTTTTTAATCCTAATTTTTTTGGGCATTTTTCTTTTAGTATATTTTACGTTAACATCCTTTTGCTCACATTTTCGGTTATTTTATTTTTATACCAAACGTTCAATTCTGATAAAATATTCAGAATAAAAAATTATCTGCCTTTCTGGATTTCTGTTGCCTGTCTGATTTTTTATATCGGAATCATTCCTATTATTTTTTTCCGGAATACCGTTTCTCTTAACATTTATTTTTTTATTTTATTTTTATTGAACCTTATCAATAACGCTATTATTATTTTTGGTCTTATTCTGAACAAACCCGAAAAAACATAAATTGAAATCAGCGTATGGAACTGAATAATCTGGTTATCATTTTTACCATTACCTTACTGATCGTTGTTCTGACGATGATTTTCGTTTATGTAATTTTTCTTCAGAAAAAAACAATATTACTGATTCAGCAGAAAGAGAAAGATATGCGTTTTGAAAAAGAATTAACGACTTCTCAGATTGAAATAAAAGAACAGACGCTCAATTACATCGGTCAGGAACTTCATGATGATCTTGGCCAAAAACTTTCAGTAGTAAGATTAAGGCAGAATCAGCTCATCAGCAAAATAAATACTGTAGAGAAGGAAGAGCTTACAGAATTGAGCGAATTGCTGGGTGAGTGCATTCAGGACATCAGAAATTTATCGAAAACACTCATCACAGAGCAGGTTATCCATTTCGGACTGATGGAATCTCTGGAGCGTGAAATTCTAAAAATCAGAAAGCTGAGACTTTTGGATATTGAAATCATTTCACAAAAGCATGACATTGATATTTCTCCGAAAAATGGTCTTATTCTTTTCAGAATCATTCAGGAAAGTATCAACAATATTCTGAAACATTCAAGAGCTAAGAAAGTAGAAATTACGATTGATGAAACGCCATCCATTCTTTCCATTACGATTTCAGATAACGGAAAAGGGTTTGATACTGCCACAGAAAATGACGGTTCGGGACTGAAAAATATGCAGCTTCGCGCAAAAATCATTCAGGCAGACTTTTCCATCAGTTCTCAATTGGAAAAAGGAACAAAGACAACCATAATCTATCATAAAAACTGATTACCCTAAAAAACTACCTATGAAAAAAATTCCCATTGCCATTGTTGACGATCATACCCTAATGTCTAAAGCACTGGAAAATATGATCGTGGAAAATCCCAATTATCGTGTGGTGATGAATCAGCCGAACGGTGAAGACTTTATTGAAGCACTGCAGAAATCAGAAGAACTTCCCGCAGTTGTTCTGATGGATATTAATATGCCCTTTAAAAATGGAATCGAAACCACGGAATGGCTCTCTAAAAATCATCCCGAAATTAAAGTCATCGCACTTACCATGGAAGATGATGAAAAAATTCTGATCAAAATGCTGAAAGCCGGAGCCAAAGGATATTTGCTGAAAGATATGCAGCCTTCCATTTTATTTCAGGCAATTGATACGGTATACGAAAAGGGCAGCTTTTATACCGATTTCGTCGCACAAAAATTACTAAAGGTGAAAACCGAAGATCTTAAAACCGAATCTTTACTTTCAGAATTAAAAGGCAGAGAACTCGAATTTATTAAATGGGCATGCAGCGAACTGACCTATAAAGAAATTGCTGACAAAATGTTTGTAAGCCCAAAAACTGTTGACGGCTACAGAGATTCTGTTTTCATCAAATTAGAAATCAAAAACAGAGTCGGACTTGTGCTTTTTGCCATGAAACATAATCTGTGCTGAAACAATTCAATTAAAAATCCAAATAATCATTGTTTCCGGGAAGATTGCTGATTTTGTGAATCGGGTAGATAAACATATCATCAAAGTCATTCAGCGCATTAATCAACTGAAAATGAGAAAACTCCTTAATATTCTGAAGGGTGATTTCCATTTCCTTGATTTTCTTTTTTTTCAGAAGATTCTGTCTCTGTACACCGTTCAGAAGGTAGGTTGTCGGTGTAAACCATTCTTTACCTTTTAGAAAAAGCAGATTAGAAAATGAAGTGTCGGTAATATGATTATTTTTTACGATAATGATTTCTTCCGTTTTAGCTTTTATCTTCATTCTTTCCAGTTCTTTCCGGTCTTCAAACTTGAATGAATAATCGTAGCTATTGTTTTCAACCAACTGAAAATCATGAATTTCCGGAATAGCATAAGGAATCATCATTGTACGGAAACGTTTGTCTAAATCGTAGGTAATTTTTAGTTTATACAAACCATCTTCATCGTGATTCAGGTTTTTAAAAATTTTTTCCAGATCAATAGAACCTTCCTTACCAAAATTGGCAAAGGTCTGGTTTGTACGCTTCTGGTGAAGCTCCAAAAGGAAAATTTCCTGATCTTCTACTTTAATACTTTCAATGAATTGGAACATATATCTTATTTTTCATTTCCTGATACTCGTCTTCCAGTTTGCTCATGTGGGTAATTCCACCGCCGCTTTTGAAGTATAGCGTATCATTTTCTTTTTCAATAAATCTTATCATCACGCAGCTATCGAGATTCTCACCATCAAACCAGCCGCAAATGCCTGTGTAAAACCCTCTGTTGTAGTTTTCTGCCTCCAGAATAATTTCCAGAGTTTTGGGTTTTGGCGCACCCAGAATAGAACCGGCAGGAAGAAGTTTCCGCATTACACTTCCGATTTTCCCAACATATTCAGGCTTTATTATTCCCGAAATTTCAGAACTCATTGCGTACAAATCTTTCTGGTGGGTTTTTAAAAAATCAATGTACTGAAATTTATCCACCTTTACATCATCTGCCACTCTGCTGAGATCATTTCTTAAAAGATCTACAACTGTATAATGTTCTGCTTTTTCTTTCTTATCATTTTTAAGCACTTCGGCGGCATTTTCTACAGAAGCATCAATAGTGCCTTTCATCGGATAAGTGAAAATTTCTCCGTTAATGATCTTTACAAATGTTTCGGGAGAAAAAAATACGAAAAAATCCGGATATAATACTTTATATTTAGCTTTAGAATGATAAAAAATCTCTTCAAGGCTTAGATTTGTTTCAATTTTGGTTTTTCTGGTATAATTGGTAAGATAGGAATTGCCTAAATGAATATTTTTCTGAACATATTCAAAGCCCTTTCTGAAACTTTCGAGCGTTTCGGGATAAGAATGCAATTCGGGATTTTTATTTAATTCAGGCTTTTCAGAAGCATTAGAAAACAATTGAAAATCAAGCAACAAACCTTTTTCTTTCAACTCATTCTCTTTAAATACTTCAATATGGTCTGCCAAAAAATCAATCATGAAGAAAAAAGGAACTTTCTGCTGTGAAAGTTCGTCCATTTCCAAAAATTTTTGAGTATTTACAGAAAACATTCCGCAAAAATAGTTATTGATGTTTACTTTTGCATAAAAAATTTCAATGCAGGAGAATTATCCACAAAAACCGGGAATAGATTTTATAGTAAAGCAGGCGTTTTTCTACTGGAATAAAACGTTGATCTATCAACTGATGTTTTCCATTATCTATTTTTCCGTCTTTTTTACCTCCCTATTTTTCTTTGCCACAAAATTCGGAATATGGGAACAGAATCAGGCATTGATCGAAGCGTATAAAACAAGTACAGAAGCTTATCTGGAAAAAGCTCAGGCTCTTTCGCAGACCGAAAGTTCAAGAATGTTTATGTACTCTTTCTTAGGAACCATCATTTTTCTTTATCCTTTAAATCTGGGCTTTTTCCAAATCTACAGAAAGATGGATCTGAATGAAGAAATCGGTCTTTCTGATCTGTTTGTAGGATATAATGGTTCCAATTTTTTCAGATACGGTTCTTATTTTCTGTTTTGGATCTTACCTTACTCACAACTTTTAGGAACAGTCATTTTTCCGGTATTCTGGATTGCTGTTACCTTATTTATTGCACCTTTGATGTTTTTCCAGAACAAAACCATTTTTGAGGGACTTTCGTTAAGCTTCAAAGCAATGAAAAATTACTTTATTGAAATTTTTGTTTGTATTCTGATTGCTTTCATTTTCAAATACATCGGTTTTGGAGTATTTTTCGTGGGTGCGCTTTTCACTTTTCCTTTTTGGAACGCCATGATTTATTCTCTTTACAAGATTATTTTTTCAGAAAAATCATAAAATACTGAATCTTTCATGGTTTAATGACTCAAAAAAATTAAATTTGAGTAATCATAAAAATATTAAGCTATGTCAGAATTTAACGAATTTGATGAGCAGGGTTCTGTTCCTGCAAGAGAAACCGGCTCTATTATCTCTCACGCTTTTGAAATGTATAAGGGTGTATTTCTGTATGTCATCCTATACATGATTATTTATATCATTGGTGACAGCATCATCCAAACATTAACGGGATTTACAATATGGCAGGATTTCGATTATGGGAATTTCAGCGAACTCTCTTCCAATTCTTCAATTTGGGAAAGACCGGAATCACGGGTTTATTATTCTTTTTCAGGACTTTGGGGCATCCTGCTTGCACCACTCAGTGTTGGTTTAATTTATATTACCAATAAATTTAACACCAAAATTCCAATTCAGTTTTCTGATCTTTTTATTGGTTATCGGCAAAATCTCGGGAATATATTGCTTTACGGGCTTATCACTACCATCATTTATTTTGTATCATTAATGTTGTGCGGACTGCCTTTCCTTTTTGTATATCCTTTATTTTTAATGGGGTATCCTATTTTATTGTTTGAAAATGCCACCACAATGGATGCCCTCAACAAGACATTTAATATTGCTAAAGATAATTATGCTGTTTTTTTACTTACGGCACTATTGGGAGGAATAATCAGTCTTTCAGGATTACTTTTTTGCTGTGTTGGTATAATTTTTAGTTTACCATTCATCAACATCGTAATGTATTCTACTTACTGTGCATTTTTAGGAAAACCAAGACAAATAACAAACCACTAAATGTTACACAAAGAAAATCAAATCAGCAGTATTAAAATAAAACAGGTCTCGCTTCTTGCAATTATTCTGATTTTGGCAGTTCTTATCTGCTTTAATCTTGCCTTGTTTATTCCGTCTGTTTTAGGAGCAATTACGATCTATGTAGTATGCAGAAAATACAATTTCTATCTCCAGGAAGAACGAAAATGGAAACCTTGGGCATCTTCTCTTGCATTGATGTTCGCAAGTTTGATCATCATCATCCTTCCAATTTATTTCATTGCTGACCTGCTGATCGAAAAGCTGGGAAATGCGCAGGCTTACATGGAAAAGTTCAATATTTTTATAGATAAGATTCATGATTTTGTTTATTCTAAAACCAATTTCGACATTCTGAGTAAAGAAAACATGACGAAGCTGAAAGATTTTGCCGGAAAATATTCTACATCAGCACTGAGCAGTACCTTTAATACGCTGACCGTAATCGCTTCAATGTATTTTATTCTTTACTTTATGTTTGAAAAGCCAAGACTTTTTGAGCGCATTCTTACATCTGCCGCTCCTTTGAAAAGATCGAACGTATCTATGATTGGAGAAAAAATGAGAAAACTCATTATGGCAAATGCTATTGGAATTCCAGTTGTAGCTTTAGGACAGGGAATTGTTGCATTGGTTGGTTACTTCATTTTTGGAGCACCAAGTCCGATCTTGCTTTTTGCTTTAACCGCAGTAGCTTCGATGATTCCTATTGTAGGAGCTGCGATTATATACGTTCCGATATGTATTTTTATGATTGCGGAAGGAAACACAGGTGCAGGATTAGGTTTGGGAGCATACTGTATGGTTGTAGTAGGTCTTACTGATAATGTTCTTCGCTTTACTCTTCTTAAAAAGCTGGAAGATATTCATCCGCTTAACACCGTTTTCGGGATCATCATGGGGATGAAACTTTTTGGATTTATGGGATTGGTTTTTGGTCCTATTCTGGTTTCATTTACCCTACTGTTGATTCAGGTATACAGAAATGAATTTTCAGATGATGAAACGCCAGAGCTTCAGCTTCCCGACAAAGATGATGAACTGGAAGAAAAAATAGATTTAATGGTATAAAAAATGGAGAATGGAATCAATCCTGAGATTTTACAGGAAATATGTACCGTAAAAATGCCTTTCGGAAAATATCAGAATACTGTATTGGCAGATCTTCCGATTAGTTATCTGGAATGGTTTCAGAGACAGGGAATGCCAAAAGGAAAATTGGGGATGCAGCTTGCTACGATTTATGAAATAAAACTGAACGGATTGACCGATTTATTGATCCCAATTCGTAAAGGATTAGTCAATTTCAAAAAAAAATGAACTCAATAATACAAAAAAAACAAAACCGGATTAAAAAAGTCCGGTTTATTTATTTGCCATTCGTAAGGTAGCAATATCTTACTTTCTGAACATTTCCGAATGCGGAATATTATCTTCAAGATACTTTTTACCCGTATCTTCAAATCCGAAATAGGAATAAAACCTTAACAGATAATCTTGTGCAGAGATTCTTATTTCTGAAGTTCTGAAGCGGTTTTCAATAATTTCAACAGCATATTGTATCAACTGTTTTCCTAAATTTTTTCCACGCCCTTTTTCCGAGGTCAAAACTCTCCCGATGGAACATTCAGGATATTTAATTTCTTTATCAAAAATCCTGCAGTAAGCTAGAACGGTATGATCTTCTTCCGCCCACAAATGCAGGGCTTTTCTGTCATAATTATCCAGATCAGGATAAGGACAGTTTTGTTCAACTACAAATACATCTACTCTCGCTTTGATCACTTCATAAAGTTCAGAAGTCGTCATTTCTTCAAAGCTCTTTACTTTCCAGATTATATTACTCATCAAAACTTACACTATTGTTGGCTAAAAATTCATTGGTTTTCTGAATGAAATGTAAAATTTCCTCACAGCCTTCTTTTTTTTCTGCTGAAGTAAGATATAATTCCGGCAGATCTTCCCATGTTTTAAGAAGTTCAGCCTTATAATTTTCAATATTCTGAAGCGCAACATTAGGTTTAAGTTTATCCGCTTTTGTAAATACTATTGAAAACGGAACACCGCTTTCTCCGCACCACTGGATAAATTCCAGATCTATTTTCTGCGGACTGTGACGCGAATCTACCAACACAAAAAGGTTGACCAGGTTTCTCCTGTTTAAAATATAATTGGTAATGAGCTTTTCAAAATCTTTTCTGATAACTTTTGAAACCTTTGCATATCCATATCCCGGCAAATCGGTAAGATACCAGTTTTCGTTTACTAAAAAATGATTGATAAGCTGGGTTTTTCCCGGCGTACCCGAAGTTTTTGCTAAATCTTTATGATTCATCATCGCATTGATAAGCGAAGACTTTCCTACATTTGATCTCCCGATAAAAGCATATTCAGGCATATTCGGCTCAGGACATTCCTGCCATTTGCCGCTGCTTTTTACAAAAGTTGCTGTTTTAATAACCATTGATCTGATTTTTATTTAGAAAAATAAACCATTAAGAACTCTCTTAATGGCTATTGTTTTATACTTTATCTTTTACCCAGTTGTAAAGAATTTCGTTGAATTCGTCCGGTTTTTCCATCATCGCAGCATGTCCGCACTTATCAATCCAGAATAAATCTGAGTTCGGAATAAATTTATGCATATCCTCTGCTACTTCCGGTGGTGTTACATTATCCTGCTTTCCCCAAATCAGACACGTAGGTCTGGATATTTTGGGCAGATCATTCAGCATATTGTGTTTAATCGCACTTCTTGCCAGCATGACGGTTTTGATTCCTTTCATCCGATCATTTACAACACTGAAGACCTCATCTACCAGATCTTCCGTAGCTACTGCAGGATCATAAAAAACCTCCTCAGCTTTTTTCCTGATATAAGAGCGGTCATTTTTTCTCGGAAAACTGTCACCAAAAGCTCTTTCATACAATCCTGAACTTCCGGTAAGAACGAGATTCTGCACCAGATCTGGTCTTGCAAGTGTTAAAATAAGACCTACATGACCACCCATAGAGTTTCCTACAATGGTTACGGGTTTTCCGATATTGGTTTCAATAAACTTGATAACGTATTTTGCAATGGTCGTAAGATTGGTATTGAGTACCGGCAAATCATAAATCGGCAATTGAGGCACATACACCTTAAATCCTTTCTCTGAAAAAAAATTCACCATTTTATCAAAATTACTCAAACCACCCATAAGCCCGTGCAAAAGCACAAGCGGATGACCTTCTCCCGCTTCTATAAAGTTATATTTCTTTTCTTTTTTTGTACTAAATCTCATAAAGTGCCTGTATAAGCCTTGCAAAAATACAAATTAAACACCAAAATTGTTTTGATGTCTCTAATTTAAACTAAAAATAATATATTCACCCACTTCTGAAAAGAAATTTGAAATTCTTTTTTCTATGCGGTGAATAAAGCTTTCAAAGATTAATAAGCAAAAATATTTATCTCGCTGATAATCAACAAATATCAAAACTTATTAACATTAAGTCAAAAAGTGGGAAAAAGTGGGAAATTTCGGAAAAATATTTCTAATTTTGTCCCAAATGAGAAATTTCATTGGAACATATGAGTGTAAAATAGACGACAAGGGTCGCCTGAAAGTACCTTCATCGCTTATCAAGCAGATGGAGAACTTTGAGGATAAAACCTTTGTGGTAAAACGCTCCGTGTTCCAACCATGTCTTGAAGTTTATCCTATGAAAGCCTGGGACAAACTGATGGAAAAGATTAATAAACTGAATAGATTCATCAAAAAAAATGCAGATTTTATCCGCATGTTTACCGCAGGCGTAAAGACCGTAGAGCTTGATACTGCCGGAAGACTGCAGATCTCTAAAGACCTTACCACTTTTGCCCATCTTACGAAAGATGTAGTGGTCACAAGTGCCGGAGAACTTTTTGAGATCTGGGATAAAGAAGCTTATGAAAAAGTAATCGCAACCAACGAAGAAGATTTTGCCAATCTGGCAGAAGATGTAATGGGAGCTTTTGATGAAGAATAATTAATGTAAACACAAATACAGAATGTATCACAACCCCGTTTTATTGAAGCAAAGTGTGGATGATTTGGTGACGAATCCTGACGGAATTTATGTGGACTGCACGTTTGGTGGTGGTGGACATTCCCGTGAAATTGTAAGCCGACTTTCCGAAAAAGGAAAATTATACGCCTTTGACCAAGACCTTGATGCGCTTGAAAATTCTTTTAACGACGAAAAATTTACACTTATCAATCAAAACTTCAGGTTTTTAGAAAATTCTCTCCTGATGTACGGAGTTTCTAAGGTAGACGGAATTTTGGCTGATCTCGGTGTCTCATCACACCAGTTTGACGAAGCAGAAAGAGGTTTTTCTACCAGAAGCAATGCTCCGCTTGATATGAGGATGAATGTAATGCAGAGTCTTGATGCGAAAAAAGTCATCAATGAATATGATGAAGAGGCTTTGGCAGACATTTTTTATTATTACGGCGAACTCAGAGAAGCCAGAAAACTGGCGCGGGACATCGTTCATCACAGGAAATCCAAAAACATAGAAACCACCGAAGATCTGAAAAAACTCTTCAGTTACCTCCCACCGCATAAAGTAAATAAATTTTACGCACAGTTGTTTCAGGCAATCAGAATTGAGGTAAATCAGGAACTGGAGGTCTTAAAAGAAATGCTGGTTCAGTCATATAATATTTTAAAGCCGGGAGGAAGGCTTGTCGTAATTTCTTATCACTCTCTTGAAGACCGTCTTGTAAAAAGATTTTTGAAGAACGGTATGTTTGAAGGTGAGCCGGAAAGAGATATTTTCGGAAATTATAAAAAAGCATTTGAACTGGTAAAAAGCAAAGCAATCATTCCTGATAATAAAGAAATTGAAGAAAACTCAAGAGCCAGAAGTGCAAAAATGAGAACAGGAATAAAAATATAAACGTGAACGAGTGAATTGGCAGCGGTGAATTTTTAAAATTGATAATTGACAACAAAGTAAATTCACTGCAAAAGCAAATTGACATTAAAAAAGCTGTGGCAAAAAGAACAACATACAAACCCCAAAAGAAACTCACCTTTATAGATATTGTAAAGGGAAATTTCCTCAATCGGGATGAGCTAAAGATGTACTACAAGTACTTCCTGCTGCTTTTTGTATTAATGATGGCAATGATTTACAGCAATCATCTGGTAAATAAAAAAATAAAAATTGTAAATGCACTGAAGGAACAGACAGAAGAATACAAATCCAGAAATGCATTTGCACAGAGTAAATTAATTAAAGTAAAAATGGAATCTCAGCTGGGTAAAGAAGTAGCAGCAGATTCATTAATGCCGTTGGAAAGCCATCCGCACAAATTGTTAATAAAATTAGACAGTACTGATGCAAAAACAAAATGATTACGACAACAAGCGAAAAAAAACGCTGCGATGGGGCTACCTCTTTGCAGTGGTTGCTTTATGCGTTTTTGTAATGTTTTTGGGAAGAATCATTATTCTTCAAAACACTAATGTTCAGGAAATTAAAGATGATTATATCAACAATAATTACAGAACAGCAACTTTGAAGGCAGCAAGAGGAAATTTATACGCATCAGACGGTTCTATTTTGGCAACAACCGTAATGCGATATGATATTTATCTTGATTTTAAAACCATAAAAGATACCGTTTACAGCAATAATATCGGCGCTCTTACAGATTCTTTAAGCAAAATGTTCGGAAAGTCACGAGCTGAGTTCAGAAAAAGATTTGACGAGCAGAGAAAGAAAAAAAACCAATATTATACTTTGGTAAAAGGTCTTGATTTTGACCAATATGACAGGATCAGAAATTTTCCGATTTTCAAAAAAGGAAAAAATAAAGGAGGCTTTATTGTTGACCGGAATTATAAGCGTGAACTTGCAACCACAGAAATCGGAGCCGGAACTATCGGGATGGATCATGGGAAGTACAGCTCCGGTCTTGAAGGTGCTTTCTCAAAATATCTTACTGGTACCGACGGAAGCAGATTGGAACAGAGAGTCAATTCTTCTCAATGGAAACCAATTGATTACTGGAAAGTAAACGAACCTACAGACGGACAGGATGTTTATACAACTTTAGATCTCAGGATTCAGGATATAGCTCATTCTGCATTAGAAAAACAGTTGATCAATTTCGAAGCAAAGCACGGAACCGTTATCGTAATGGAAGTATCAACAGGCAAGGTCAGAGCTTTGGTTAATTTAACCAAAACCGAAGACGGAAGTTATACAGACTCCTATAATTATGCACTGAAAGATGGCATTGAACCGGGATCGACTTTTAAAACGGTTTCGCTTTTAGCAGCAATGGATGACGGATTTATTGACGAGAATACAACAGTAGATATCGGAAACGGAGTTTGGGTATATGCCGGACAAAGAATTAGTGATGGACACGGACACGGAACGTACGACATTAGTGATGTTTTAGCAAAATCCAGCAACGTAGGAACAGCTAAATTAATTACAAAATTCTATGGTGATAAACCAAGTATCTTTCTTGATCATTTAAAAAGATGGAAAATGCTCGACAAAATGAATATCGAGCTTCCAGGCATTACAAAACCATTTGTATACACTCCGGAGCATAAAAAATGGAGCAAGGGAACTTTTGCCTCTACATCTTTTGGATATGCAAGCAATTTCAACCTTTTGCAGCTTACTACTTTTTACAACGGAGTAGCGAATGGAGGTAAAATGCTTAAGCCTTTGTTTATCGACAAAATAATGAAGGACGGAAAGGTATTGTATGATGCAAAACCAGAGGTAATGGTCAGCAAAATGGCATCCGAAAAAGCCATAAAAATGATGACCAGTGCTCTTACAAAAGCTGTAGAAAAGGGAACCGCAAAAAGTATTTTCACACCCAATCTGAGAATGGCTGGAAAAACGGGAACCGCAAGGTTTGAATACTGGCTTCCCGGTCCTATGAAATACAGAGCCTCATTTGCTGGTTTTTATCCGGCTGATAATCCTAAATACACTTGCTATGTAATGATCAGCGAGCCTAATGTTTCTAAAGGATTTTATGGAGGAACAGTATCAGCACCGGTCTTTAAAGAAATAGCAGGTAAAACTTTCCTTAAAACACCGCAAAATGTTGAAAAAGAAATGCTTGTCGATAAGAAAGTTAACCTGAATAAACTGGTAGAACCTAACGTAAAAGTGACTGTGCAGAATAAAAAGATGCCAAATGTGGTGGGATTAATTGGAAAAAATGTAATTCCGCAGCTTGAAAATTTAGGCTATAGAATAGATTTTAAAGGTGTTGGCAGAATAAAAGAGCAGTTTCCGCTGGAAGGAACAAGTATAAGTAAAAACCAGAGAATTTATTTATCTCTTCAAAACTAAATAAAGCATAAGAAAATGCAGTTAAATGATTTATTAAGCAGAATTCCGGTAATAGAAATTCATGGTAATCACAACCGTGAGGTGTCCGATTTGGTTTTCGACAGCAGAAAGGTGGCGAAAGACTCTTTGTACATAGCAATAAGAGGAACGCTTGCGGATGGACATTCATTTATCGCATCTTCTATTGAGAAAGGAGCAAAAACGGTTGTCTGTGAAGAGTTTCCTGAAAATTTAGACGAAAATGTAACTTATGTAAAAGTTAAAGATTCTTCTAAAACATTAGGAAGGCTGGCTTCTAATTTTTACGGGAATCCTTCTGAAAATTTAAAATTAATTGGCGTGACCGGAACCAACGGAAAAACGTCTGTTTCTACTTTACTATTTGATGTCTTTAAAAATTTAGGTTACGATTCCGCTTTGCTTTCCACAGTTGAAATCAGAATCGGAGAGAAAATAATTCCAGCAACACACACTACTCCGGATGTAATTACCATCAATAAAATTTTGGCGCAGGCGGTTGAAGAAGGTTGTGAATTTGCTTTTATGGAAGTAAGTTCTCACGGAATTGCCCAAAACAGAATTGAAGGTTTACATTTCAAAATTGCAGGATTTACGAATCTTACACACGATCATTTAGATTATCATAAAACTTTTGATGAATATCTTAAAACAAAAAAAAGATTTTTTGATGAATTAAATGATGAAGCTGTTGCCATCACCAACATTGATGACAAAAACGGAAATGTAATGCTTCAGAATACAAAAGCACAAAAAAGATCTTATGCTTTGAAAACATTGGCAGATTATCACGGAAAACTTTTAGAAGTCGACTTCAACGGAATGCTCCTGAATTTTAACGGAAAGGAATTCTGGACTACATTAACCGGGAAATTCAATATATATAATCTTTTGTTGGTTTTCGGGATTGCCTCTGAATTGGGTTTTGAAGATGATGAAATTCTTCAGACAATCAGCACACTAAAAAGAGTAAATGGCAGGTTTGAAACCTTCAAATCAGACGGCGGAATTTTCTTTATTGTAGATTATGCTCATACTCCGGATGCATTGGAAAATGTTTTAGACAGCATCAATGATATCAGAACAAAAAACGAAAGACTGATCACTGTTTTTGGCTGCGGCGGCGACAGAGATCATGCAAAAAGACCTGAAATGGGAAATATTGCCACGAAAAAATCAACATTGGCGATCATCACTTCAGATAATCCGCGATCGGAAGACCCCAATGCAATTATAAAAGAAATTGAAACTGGTGTTGAGCCTCAAAACTTCAGCAAATACACTTCAATTCCCGACAGAAAAGAAGCGATAAAAATGGCAATAAAATTTGCCGAGCCAAAAGATATTATCCTCGTTGCCGGAAAAGGTCACGAAAATTATCAGGAAATCAATGGTGTAAAACATCATTTTGACGACAAAGAAGTAATTAATGAGCTTTGGAAGCTTATGAGTAAGTAATAATTTAAGCTCCTAACCAAAATTAAACAAAATGCTATACTACCTATATGAATATTTAACCCATCACGGAATTCACGTTCCCGGTCTCGGAATGCTGAGATATATCTCTTTCCGTGCAGGAATGGCAGTTTTGCTCTCCCTTACTATTGCTTTGGTATACGGAAAGAGAATCATCAATTATCTCAGAGCAAAACAGATGGGCGAATTGGTTCGTGATTTAGGTTTAGATGGGCAAAAACAAAAAGAAGGAACTCCTACAATGGGAGGGCTCATCATTATTTTGGCGACCATTATTCCGGTTTTGCTGTTTACAAGAATTACCAATATTTATATCATCCTTTTACTTGTAACAGTTTTGTGGATGGGAGCTATTGGTTTTTTAGATGATTATTTAAAGAAAATCAAAAAAAACAAAGACGGATTAAGTGGCAAATTTAAGATTGTAGGTCAGGTTGGATTGGGACTGATTGTGGGAGTAACCATGTATTTTCACTCAGACATTACAGTAAAAAGGAAATATGCAGATGCTAAAGTGGTCAACAGAAACAATGTTGAGCAAAATTTTATGCCAACTGAGAATATTACAGTTTCTACAGTTCCTTTCGCTAAAAATAATGAATTCGATTACAGCGGATTTCTATTTTGGATGAATGATGAAGATGCTCACGAGTGGGCTTGGGTAGTATTTATTCCGATTGTGATTTTTATTGTTACAGCAGTTTCCAATGGAGCTAATATTACCGACGGAATTGATGGATTGGCTGCAGGAACCAGCACAATTATCCTTTTGGCATTGGCTTTCTTTGCTTATGTTTCGGGAAATATCATTTTTGCAGATTATCTGAATATCATGTTTCTCCCGAATATGGGTGAAACTACCATTTTTGCAGTAGCAATGGTGGGTGCAGTGATTGGCTTTTTTTGGTATAACACGTATCCTGCTCAGGTTTTTATGGGGGATACCGGAAGTCTTATGTTGGGCGGGGTAATCGCCGTTTTAGCTATTATATTAAGAAAAGAACTGATGATTCCTGTGCTTTGTGGAATTTTTCTGATAGAAAATATTTCAGTAATGCTTCAGGTAGCGGTTTTTAAATACAGAAAAAGAAAATTCGGGCTGGAATACGCCCAGAACAACAGATTGTTTAAAATGTCACCTTTACACCATCATTATCAGAAAGACGGTTTTCACGAAAGTAAAATCGTTAACAGAATGATTATCATCGGAGTTATGCTGGCAATTGTGTGTCTCATTACATTGAAAATGAGATAGAACATTGTGAAAAGTAAAACAGTTAGAATTACATCTTACGTTTTACATTTTACATTTTTACAAAAAGATTATTTATGAAAATAGTTGTTTTAGGAGGAGGAGAAAGTGGTTGTGGTGCTGCTTATCTGGCTAAAAAGAAAGGTTTGGAAGTTTTTCTTTCAGACAGATCTGCCATTAAAGATCACTACAGACAATTTTTATTGGAAAATGAAATTGAATTTGAAGAGGAAAATCATGATGAAGAAAGAATTCTGAATGCAGACTGGATTGTAAAAAGTCCGGGAATTCCGAAAAAAGCAGACATCATCCATAAAATTCATGAGAAAGGAATCAGACTTTCTTCCGAAATTGAATTTGCTTCTGAATTTACGGATGCGAAAATCATTGCCATCACAGGTAGCAACGGAAAAACAACAACAACATCCCTGATCTATTATATCCTGAAAAATGACGGATTAAATGTAGGTCTTGGCGGAAACATCGGCTATAGTTTTGCAAAGCAGGTTGCTGATGAAAACTATGAATATTATGTTTTGGAAGTAAGCTCTTTTCAGTTAGATGATATTCAGAACTTCAGACCATATATCTCTATGTTGCTTAATTTGTCTAAAGATCATTTGGATCAGTACAATTACAACTACGAAGAGTATGCATTAGCCAAATTCAGAATTACTGAAAATCAGGAGAATGACAATTTTTTCATCTACAACAAAGATGACGAAATGAGTAAAAATATTCTCGAAAAGTTTGAAGTAAAGGCTAAAATGATTCCTTTTTCAACACATGAAAAATTAGCGGAAGGAGGTTTTATTCAAGAAGATAAAATTGTGATTAAGCTAAAGGATGAATTATCAATGAAGATTGATGAGCTTTCTCTATTGGGAAATCATAATGTTGCTAACAGTTTGGCGGCATCAATTGCAGGTAAAATATTGGAAATCAACAACGAAAGCATAAGAAATTCATTGATGACTTTTCAGGCAGTTGAACACAGATTGGAATTTGTTACTGAAATCGACGGCGTAAAATACATCAACGACAGCAAAGCAACCAATGTGAATGCTGCATACTACGCTTTAGAAAGCATGAAAAATCCAACGGTATGGATTGTAGGCGGAGTTGATAAGGGAAATGACTATACCGAAATAGAAGATTTAGTTAAAAGAAAAGTAAAAGCAATTGTCTGTCTAGGAATTGATAACCAGAAGATCATTGATTTTTTTAAAGATAAAAAAGACTTTATTTACAACACTTCAAGTATGGAAAGCGCAGTAGAAATGTCAAAATCTATTGCTAAAAAAGGAGATACAGTCTTACTTTCGCCATGCTGTGCAAGTTTTGATTTATTTAAAAGCTACGAAGACCGAGGAAAACAGTTTAAAGAACAAGTACTAAAAGCTAAAGGCAGTTAGCCGCATACAATATGAACGAACAGATTACAGAAAGCAGATTTGAATTTCTAAAGGGCGATAAAGTGCTTTGGATGGTCATTCTTGTGATCTCCATTTTCTCTATTTTCCCGGTATACTCTGCAAGTTCAAATCTGGAATATATTGTAAATAACGGAACCACTACCGGTCACGTAATGAAACATATGTTTTTTGTAGTTCTGGGACTGGGAATCATGAGATTAGTGGGAACAGTAAAATATGAATACATGGGAAAACTCAGCAGCATCATGCTGGGATTAACGATTATTTTGCTGATTGTCACCATATTTACCGGGCAGACGATCGACGGCGCAAGTGCCTCAAGATGGCTGAAAATCCCCGGAACACCGATTTCGTTTCAACCTTCATCTTTTGCTTTTTTAATGTTGATTATCTATTTGTGCAGATATTTAACCAAGAAAATAACGAGAGAAAGGCTTCCGATTGAGAATGTGATGTACATTTTCGGACCTATTTTACTGGTTTTCGTATTGGTTGCAAAAGATAACGGTTCTACAGCTTTGATGATCTTAATGGTTTCTGTGATTGTACTGGTTATCGGGCAACTTCACTGGAAATATATTGCAGGATTTATTTCTGCATCATTTATTGCGATTGTTTTGTTTTTACTGATTGCTTTAAATACAAATTTAATTGGCGGAAACCGTGTTCATACATGGATGAGCCGTATTGAAACCTTTACATCAAGCAAAGCAAAAACAGCCGATGTTGATGATGAAAGTTTAAAAGCAAAAAATTACCAGGTGATGCAGGCGAAAGCAGCCATCGTTCACGGCGGAATAACCGGAATGGGACCAGGAAAGTCTGCATTAAAGCAAATGCTTCCTCAATCTGCATCCGATTTTATTTTTGCGGTAATTGTGGAAGAATATGGTTTAATAGGAGCCGGATTTTTAATCAGCATGTATTTGATTATGATTGTCCGGATTGTGATGATTGCCAGTAAAATGCCCGCATTTTTCGGCTCGTTGCTGGTTTTGAGCCTCGGAGTAATGATTTTTATTCAGTTGGCAGTAAATATTGCCGTTGCCGTAAATCTCATTCCGGTTACCGGACAGCCATTGCCGCTGATTAGTTATGGAGGAACTTCTATGCTGGTAACCTACATCCAGCTAGGAATTATTTTGAATATAAGTTCAAGAATACAGATTTACGATGAAGAAGGATTAGGAAAAAAACAAAGCATTGCAGAGATAAATGACATTGCATAAATATAAATGATGAATGATAATTTATAACTGATTTTCATATCGCTTATCACTCATCGTTTATCAATAATAAATAAGTATGAACAAAAAATTAAAAGTTTTACTAAGCGGCGGCGGAACAGGAGGACACATCTTTCCTGCCATTGCTATTGCAGACGAAATCAAAAGAAGATTTCCTGATGCAGAGTTTTTGTTCATCGGAGCCAACGGAAAAATGGAAATGGAAAAAGTTCCGCAGTCCGGCTACAAGATTGAAGGATTAAATATTGCAGGATTCGACAGAGGAAATTTGCTTAAGAATATAGGCTTGCCGTTCAAACTTATTTCGAGTTTGCTTAAAGCTAAAAAAATTATAAAAGAATTTAAACCGGATTTTGCAATAGGAACAGGTGGTTTTGCCAGCGGACCGGCTTTGTTTATGGCTGCAAAAATGGAAATTCCGACTTTTATTCAGGAGCAGAATTCGCTTCCCGGAAAAACCAATACAGCCAATGGGAAAAAAGCTAAAGCTATTTTCACCGCTTATCCGGATATGGACAAATTTTTTCCAAATTCCAAAGTATTTTTCCTTGGAAATCCTATTCGTGAAAACATTATTTCAGGAATGCAGGAATCTTCTCAGGCAAAAGAGAAATTAGGTTTAGATAAAAATAAATTGACGATTCTTTCTGTTGGAGGATCTTTAGGTTCAAGAACCTTAAACAATGGCTGGAAAGACAGTCTTGAAAATCTGAAAGAAAAAGGATATCAGCTAATCTGGCAAACCGGAAAATTGGATTATAAAGAAATTGTTGATAGTTGTCAGTTATCAGTTGATGGAAATTCCGACAACCAAAAACCAACAACCAACAACCAGATTCAAATTAAAGAATTCATCAAAGAGATGGAAACAGCTTATTCTGCTGCGGATATAATCGTTTCAAGAGCCGGAGCTATAGCGATTTCAGAATTGGCAGTGGCACAAAAGCCTGTAATTTTGGTTCCGTTTCCGTTTGCAGCAGAAGATCATCAGACCAAAAATGCAATGAATCTGGTTGAAAAGAATGCTGCGAGAATGGTGAAAGATTCTGAAATGAAAGAAAAATTCTGGAATACACTTTCAGAAGTATGTGAAGATGAAAATTTAAGAAAAGAAATGTCAGACAATCTGAAATATTTTGCCAAACCTAATGCAGCAAAAGAGATTGTAGATGAGATTTTAAATAAACTGTAAAATGTATTAATGTGCCATTTATACATTTACATGAATACAGCAATACAAAAAAGAATGAAGAATTTAAATACATATCAAAATTTTTACTTCGTGGGAATCGGAGGTATCGGAATGAGTGCTTTGGCGCGCTACTTTCATGCTTCAGGCAAGAATGTGTTGGGATATGATAAAACCAATACCAAACTCACGCAAGCTCTGATCAGCGAAGGAATTGATATTGTTTTTGAAGATATTGCTGATGAGAAAATCACTTCAATTAAGAAAGCTGATACGTTGGTGATTTATACTCCTGCCATTAAAAGGCTGGGAATTTTAGACTATTTTAATGAAAATGGATTTGAAGTTTTAAAACGCGCAAAAGTTTTAGGTCTAATTACAGAAAATACAAACTGCATTGCCATTGCGGGAACACATGGGAAGACCACGACATCAACATTGGTTTCTCATTTGTGTAAAGAAGCAGATTTACCGTTTTCTTGTTTTCTAGGCGGGATTTCTGAGAATTTTAAATCCAACTTTCTGTATAACGGCAATAAATATTCAGTTGTAGAAGCAGACGAATATGACAGAAGTTTCCTCAATCTTTCTCCGGATTGGGCAGTGATTACTTCTACAGATGCTGATCATTTGGATATTTATGGAGATAAAAATACCATTGAAGAAGGATTCAGAGAGTTTGCGGCTTTAGTCCCGGAAGACAAACAGCTTTTTGTAAGAAAAGGAATCGAAATCGGAAGACCTCACCTCACGTACGCTGTAAACGAAGAAGCTGATTATTATTCAGACAATCTCCGTATTGTTGATGGCAGGATGATGTTTGACTTCTACCATAATGGTCAGAAAGAAGAATTTGCCTGGCTGATTCCCGGAACGCATAATGTAGAAAATGCAACAGTAGCTATTGCTATTCTGCATCATTTAGGAGTCGATTTTGAAACCCTGAAAAAAGCAATTTCCTCTTTTAAAGGAATAAAAAGAAGGTATACCAAACATATTTTTGAGAGTGGTAAAATTTACATTGATGATTATGCCCACCACCCGACAGAACTTAACGCAGTAATAGATTCGGTGAGAACATTTAACCCAGACAAAAAGCTTCTGGTGGTTTTTCAGCCGCATTTATTCAGCAGAACCAAAGATTTTGCGGATGGTTTTGCAGAAAGCCTAAGCAAGTCTGACGAACTGATTCTGCTTGATATTTATCCTGCCAGAGAACTTCAGGAAAATTTTGAAGGAATTACTTCAGATTGGCTATTGGAAAAAGTGAATTTAGGTAAAAAAGAAGTTTCAACATTAGATGAAGCATTTGATACAATAAAAGAAAAGGATTTTGACATTTTGCTCACGGTTGGTGCAGGGAATATAGATACGCTGTATGATCCTATTTGTGAGTGGCTTGAAAAATAAAGAATAATTAAAAATTAATAATCAAAAAACAGTTTGAAATGTCTAAAATCTAACATCTGAAATCTGTTATCTAAAAAAAATGAAAAATAAATACAGAATTTTAAAAATTGTCATCACAGTAATCATCCTCGGATTTCTGTTGAGTTTCTCTTTGAAGAAATTCAGCGGACAAAAGATTACAGACAATAAGATTTCTGTGAAGATGAACGAGAAAACACCGGTTTATTTTATTGATGAAAAAGACATTCGGGAGATCGTCAATAAAGAAAATCCTTCCAGAAAGGTAGGAGATTTAAATATTCCTGAACTGGAAAAGAAAATCAACGCGCTTCCGGCTGTTGACAGCGCAAATGTTTATTTAAATCTGAATGGAAAATTAAATTTAGATATCAAACAGAGGGTACCGGTTTTCAGATTAAATAAAGACGGAAAAGATTTTTATGTAGATGAAAAAGGAGTAGAGTTTCCGATTTCCAAAACATATTCTCATCCATGTATGCTGGTTACCGGAGATGTAAAAAAAGATGAATATCAAAAGCTTGCAGAACTCGTCGAAAAAATAGATAAAGATGATTTCAGTAAAAGATATTTTATAGGAATTTCAAAAGACAGAAACAATGACTACAATCTCCTTACAAGTGAGGGGAACTATAAAGTGGAAATTGGAGATTTAGACAATATAGATTTCAAGGTAAAAGGCTTCAAAACCTTTGTAGAAAAATATCTTGTTTACCAGGATTCACAAAAATACAGTATGATTTCGGTGAAGTATCAGAATCAGATTGTTACTACTTTGAATCCTTATTTTAAGGAAAATGACAGTTTACTGAAAGCAAGAGGAAAAGATCTGGCAAAAATTTCAGAAAACACTTCCTTAAAAAAAGAAAAACAGCCAGTGGCAAAGGTCTCTGAAACTAAAAAAACAGCCTCTGTAAAAACTCAGACAGCAAAGTCAGAAGTCAGGAAAACAGAGAAAAAAACAACAGCAGCAAAGCAGAAAACGAAGGCAAAGTAAAAATAGATAAAAAATCAAATCGATATAAACAATGGAAAATCAAGAGTATTCAGTAGGTCTGGACATTGGGACAACCAAAATTGTCGCCATTGTCGGAAGGAGGAATGCACACGGGAAAATAGAAGTTCTCGGTGTTGGGAAAGCCAAAAGTCTTGGGGTTCACAAAGGTATTGTGAATAATATTTCGCAGACGATCAATTCAATCAAAGCGGCTGTTTCGGAAGCACAATCCAGCGCAGGAGTTCCTATCAAAAAGGTAACAGTAGGAATTGCAGGTAAGCACATTCGCTCTTTACAGCACTCCGATTACATTATGCGTGAACATCCTGATAAATTTATTACGGATGATGATATTGAAGCACTGAAGGATCAGGTAAAAAAACTGGTGATGCTTCCTGGTGAAGAAATTATCCACGTTCTTCCGCAGGAATATAAGGTTGATTCTGAAGGAGAAATTCAGGAGCCTGTCGGAATGCACGGAAAACGTCTGGAAGCCAATTTTCATGTGGTAGTAGGACAAATGGGAAGCATCAGAAACATTGCGAGATGCGTAAGAGAAGCCGGTTTGGAGATGGAAGCACTTACTCTGGAGCCTTTAGCATCTTCCGAAGCTGTTCTTACCAAAGAAGAGAAAGAAGCAGGAGTTGCCATTGTAGACATCGGTGGCGGAACTACAGATATTGCTATTTTTAAAGATAATATCATCCGTCATACTTGTGTAATTCCTTACGGGGGTGGTATTATCACAGAAGACATTAAAGAAGGATGTTCAATTATAGAAAAGCATGCCGAGCAATTAAAGGTTAAGTTCGGTTCTGCAGTTCCTGAATTGGAAAAAGACAGTACATTTGTAACCATTCCCGGACTTCACGGAAGACCGGATAAAGAAATTTCGCTTAAAACTTTAGCGCAGATTATCAATGCAAGAGTAGAAGAAATTCTGGAAATGGTAAATACAGAACTAAAGGCGTACGGCGCATTTGAACAGAAGAAAAAACTGATTGCAGGAATCGTTTTGACTGGAGGTGGTTCAAACCTGAAACATCTTCGTCAATTGGCAAATTATACGACAGGATTCGACAGCAGAATCGGTTTTGCCAATGAGTATATTGCAAACGATAAAAATCAGTATCTTAAGGGACCGGAATTTGCTACTTCCATCGGATTATTAATGGAAAGTTTGAAAATCCGTGACAAAAAAACTGTCGTTGCAGAAGAAACTATTGAAAATAAAGCAGAAACGAAAACTGAAGAAAAGCACACATCTGAAACTGAAACTGAAGATTCCCAGCCGGCGATGATGCCTCAACAGGTACATGAAGAGGTAAAGGCACAGCCTGCAAAACAGTCAAAGCCGACTTTCGGGCAATCTTTGATGGAAAAAGTAAAAAAATTCTTTGAAGAAGTAGAATAAAAATAAATGATGAATGGTAAGCGATGAATGATTTTCTCATCAATTATCAGAGTCGATTATCAATTATAAAAAAATTAAACATGGAAAATATAGGTTCACAAGGATTTTCATTTGATTTGCCAAAAGGAAATTCATCAATTATAAAAGTAATCGGTGTTGGCGGCGGCGGTAACAACGCATTAAAGCACATGTACGAAAAAGGAATTCACGGAGTAGATTTCGTGATCTGTAATACCGATGCTCAGACTTTAGACAACAATCCGGTATCCAACAAAGTACAGTTGGGTGTTACCATTACCGAAGGTCTTGGTGCCGGTGCAGACCCAGAAGTAGGAGAAAAAGCTGCTATCGAAAGTATAGAAGACATCAAAGCAGCCATGGGACAAAATACGAAAATGGTTTTTATTACCGCCGGAATGGGTGGTGGTACAGGAACCGGAGCTGCTCCCGTTATTGCTAAAGTAGCCAAAGATATGGGAATTCTTACTGTAGGAATTGTTACCGTACCTTTCAGCTTTGAAGGAAAAAGAAGACTGGAACAGGCAGAAAATGGTCTTGAAAAGCTGAGAAATAATGTTGATTCTTTAATTGTTATCAATAATGATAAATTGAGACAGCAGTTTGGAAATTTAGGCTTCAAACAAGGATTTTCTAAAGCTGATGAGGTACTAACCAACGCAGCTAAAGGAATGGCAGAAGTAATTACGGGTTACTTTGATGTAAATATTGACTTCCGTGATGCCAAATCGGTTCTTCAAAATTCCGGAACAGCATTGATGTCAACAGGTATGGCTTCAGGCGAAAACAAAGCAGAAGAAGCAGTGAAAAAAGCATTGGATTCTCCGTTATTGAATGACAATAAAATTACTGGAGCGAGAAATGTACTTTTGCTTATCCGAAGTGGTGCAGAAGAAGCTACGATGGATGAAATCGGAATTATCATGGACTATATCCAGAAAGAGGCAGGAAATACTGCAGATATTATCTTTGGAGTTGGTGCAGATGAAGAATTGGGCGATGCAGTAAGTGTATTGGTTATTGCAACCGGTTTTTCTAACGATAACAAAAAATTTGCCGGTCCTACAGAAAAAATCAGAATTGGTTTGAATGATGCTTTAGATACTCCGAAAGCTTCACCTTTCAAAACAAAGGAAGAAAGAGAAACTACACCAGAGCATGGATATGATTTTGGAGGTAAAAATCTTTTCAGATTAGATGATGAAGATCAGGATACGCCTCAGTTTAAAGTTTCCTCTACTGAAAAAAAAATGATTATTGAGGATGAAGATGTTAAAACTGAAATAAAATTCTCTGACAGAGAGCAAGATACGATTGACAACCCTGTTCAGAGCTGGAAAAATAGTGAAGAATCTCAGGATGATGCATACAATCTTTTCTCTTTTGACGATGAGGGCGATAATGATCTGGAAATTCAGTCTTTTTCATTTGATTTTGAAAACAAAAAAGAAGAGTCAGACAACGATACATTTACAAGAAAGTATGCTGATGAAAAGCCTGTAGAATTTAGTTTTACGGTAAATGAACCGGTAAACGAACCAAAAGCAGATTTCGGACAGCCAAAAAACGAAGTAGAAACTTTCACAAAAACGGCAGAAGAAACCGCTCCAAAAGCTCAGAATATATTTGAAGTAAAAGAAGAGCCAAAAAATATTACAGAGCCAAAAACTGAAATGCCAAGACAGACAGAAAGCGAATTTACTTTTGTCAGCAAACCCGCAGATCAGGAGCGTGTAATGGAAAGAAGAAATAAGCTGAAAGAGTTCAATTCCCGTTACCAGAATTTTGATATGGCTAATGAGTTTGAATCTGTTCCTGCTTTCAAGAGAAAAAATATTTCGATTGACGGAAGCAATGCATCAGACCAAAATATCAACACCTATCTTTCTGATAACAACGGAAACATGCAGATCAGAGAAAACAGATTTTTGAATAAAGACGTTGACTAAATATCATTTGAAAATGTGGTAATTTGAGAATTTGAAAATTATCAATTCACTTTTATTATTGCATTTTCAAATTATCTCATTTTTAAATTTTCAAATTAATAACATGAGTTTAGAACTTACCATAAACGAAGCGATAAAAACAGCAATGAGAGCTAAAGATAAAGTAGCTTTAGATTCTCTTCGCGCTGTGAAAGCACAAATATTATTACTGAAAACTGAAGCTTTGGGAAAAGAAGTTTCTCCGGAGCAGGAAATTGCCATTCTTCAGAGAATGGTGAAGCAGCGTAAGGATTCTTACGACCAGTTTTCTGCACAGGGAAGAAATGACTTGGCAGAAGTAGAAGAAGCTCAGATGAAAATTATAGAACAGTTTTTGCCTAAACAGCTTTCTTCAGAAGAGCTGGAAGCCGAAATGAAGGCTATTATTGCAGAAACTGGTGCCGAATCTATAAAAGATTTAGGTAAAGTTATGGGAATAGCATCTAAAAATTTAGCCGGAAAATCTGACGGGAAAAGTATTTCCGAGATGGCAAAAAAGCTGCTTTCATAGAGTTCAGAGTTTGGGTTTAAAATTTCGGGTTTAATCTCGCAAATATTATCTCCAGCCAAGTATCTCGCAACACACTACGGATATTCAACCTTTGCATATCGATTTGATTAAAGAAGCCCGAAAGTTATTTTCGGGCTTCATTATATGTTTATAGTATGAACTTATTAAGCTTCATTTTTGAGTATTCCGAGCTCCCCGAAATACTTTTTAAACTTCTGAATTTTAGGTCCTACAACAGCGCTGCAATAAGGCTGTAACGGATTCTCGTTATAATATCCCTGATGATACTGTTCAGCAGCCCAAAATTTTTCCAGTTTTGAAAGTTCGGTCACATAAGTTCCTTCCCATCTTCCCGATTTTTTTGATGCTTCAACAGCTTCTTCCGCTTTTGTTTTTTCCTCTTCATCTTTATAAAAAATTACTGAACGATACTGGGTTCCTATATCATTTCCCTGTCTGTTGAGCTGTGTTGGATCATGCAGAAAAAAGAAAACATCCATCAGTTGTTCGTAAGAGATCACATCCGCATCATAAGTAATCTGAACAACCTCTGCGTGACCTGTTTCTCCTGTACAAACCTCCTCATATGTCGGATGATCTTTATGACCTCCTGAATATCCTGAAACAGCAGAAATTACACCGTTAAGCATATTAAAACAGCTTTCAACACACCAAAAACAACCTCCGCCAAAGGTAATTTGTTTCACATTATCCATCTTAAATTTTATTAATTTTTTCCTCTGTTATCTTTTATTTCCTGAATTTTGGCTTCAAAATAATCTTTCTTGTCAGGATGTTTCCCGATTAAAATCTGAAATGCATTAATTGCCTTTGTGTAAAGCTTTTGCTCAATGTACAAATTAGCAAGAGTTTCTGTCATCAGATGCGAAATATCGTCAGTTTTTTCTTTCACCACAAAATTTACTTCATCTTTCAGCTGACTGATTTTAGGATTGTTTTCAATGAAAGATTCAATAACTTTAGTTTTAGTTATAGCCTTTTCTTTCAGAATCTCTTCTGTACGGTCAATTTTCAGCCAGCTTTGCCATGTATTGATAAAACCAGGAATATTACTGTCAGCAACTTGTTTTTTTAGTGGTTCAGCAGCAATTGGTGCTTGCTGTGTTTTCTCCTTTGGCTTATTGTCTTCCTTATTAATCAGCAGACTTGAAATTTCTGATCCAAAGAATGACACATTCATTACAGGAACTTCCCCACTTTCGCTTTCATCATCTGTTATTGCTTTGCTTTCTTCAATTTCAGATTCATCATTCATTTCAGTTTCAGAAACTGTTTTTGGTTGTTCAAGATCAGATTTATCTTCCTGTATTTTTACAATTTCTGTTTCTTCTGCTGAGATTTCCTTACTTTCATTTTTTTTGTTTAATAAAGCATCGGGAAGGTTACTTTCAAAACTCATCGGCTTCCAGCTCGAGTTTACAATCTTATTTTCCTCCTCTTCATTATTTATTTCGTCCGAAATATTTTTTTGATTATCTGAAGTTAAATTTTCTTTTTCTTCTTTAGTATCAATCACAAAATCCTGTGTTTCTGCGAAACTGATCTCATTTCCTGGATGATCATCATCTTTTGGCGTTTCAGCAGTATTTGCTTTCTTCTCCGTTTTCATCCTTTTTTCAACTTCTTCAATCAGGCGTCTCATCTCTTCTTCATATTTATTTACAGAAGATTTAGGACTCTCAATTTTTGTTTGAACTTCAGAATGAGAAGTTTCAATTTTTATTTCAGGGAGAAAAGATTCTGTTCCATGAAAACTTAGCTGAGCATCATCCTTTATCTGTTCAGCAATCTTAGGTGTTTCAATCCGGTCTTCATTAATGATGGTTTCAGGATTTAGAGTCACCTTTGATTCCTCCTGATGATCTTCTCTTTCAGGCAAGCTTTCTGCATTTACTTCACTTTCAGGTTCAAAAGATTCAATTTTAAGGAAGCTTAATTCAGATTTATCATTTACTTTGTCGGAAACTTTCTCAGAGTCAATTTTATCTTCATTAATAACCGCTTCAACATTCAGATTTTCTGCAACTGGCTCAATTTCAGGCTCTGAAATAGTACTTTGATTCTGAATTTCTTCTGTTCCACTTTCGGGTTCAAAAGACTCAATTTTAAGGAAGCTTAATTCTGATTTATCATTTACTTTGTCGGAAACCTTTTCAGAATCAATTTTATCTTCATTAATAACCGTTTCAACATTCAGATTTTCTGCTACTGTCTCAATTTCAGGCTCTGAAATATGAACTTTTTCCTGAATTTCTTGTGTATTATCTTTGTCAGAAAGTAAAGTTTCAGGCATTTCCGAATCTAAAGAGCTGGAAGCGGTCTGTTTTTCATCTAAATCAGTTTCCTGAAGATTTTTTTCTTCTGTATTTTGAGTTTCTGTAGATATTTCTCTTTTTTGAATTACAATTACTCCGGATTCTAATGTAGATTCCAGATCAATTGTTTCAGAGTTTTCATCAGTCAGGAAGTTCTCCTCTCCTTCATATAAAATCCTGTTTCGTTCTCCGTTTACCAAAACATGCTTAATCTCCGGTTTGGGAGCAATAAGATCCTGTGAGACAGCTTCGTAATCATGTTTTACTTTCTCTCTTACATTTTCTTTTTCAACAGCTTTAGTTTCTTCGTCTATCTTTGGAATTGATGGCTGCTGCTGTAATTTACCGTTAATCAGCTGGTAAAGGATTTTTTTATCGGTAGTATAGGCCGCTGTAGTAGATAATTCTTTCTGATAATTTTCTCTGTCAAAAAGATGAACTCCATAAAGGTGAAGTGCACGGATATTCTGAATATACGGGGAAGAATTAATTTCCTCTTTCAAAAGACTTAAATCTTCTGACTGAATAATTTTCGGATTTTTTAATAATTCTAAAACTCTGTTATTCATCACTTTACCAATTAGCTACAATATCGTTAAAAATCTTATTAATAATTCTCTCTGTTACCAGTCTTACCTGTGATGTTTCAATCTGGCTTTGTGACAAATCACTGTTGAAAACGGCTTCATCAGAATAATTTCTTTCAAAGCTCACATCAGGATGAAGTTTGTTTTCGTAACGCACTTTCACGGTGATCGTAAGCTTATTCTGAGACTGTTGAATTGTTCCAGCGCTCGTCTGCTGTGTTGACGAACTAATAGTTGTCGGCGTGATGGCATAATCTATAATCTCTCCTTCAATTAAAATATCCGGATTGGTTTTTGTTCCTTTCAAAGTAGTTCGCTGCAGGAATCTGTTTTGAATGTCCGTCGAAAACTGCTGAGAAAGTGTTGGGTTTACTAAAGCTGCATTATTAGGAAACTCATTGATCTGAACTGTTTTCTCATCTTTCAGAGAAGAGCCGGTAAATGTATAGCAAGAATTGAGCAATCCTACTGATAATATCAAAATAAAAAGATTTGTGAGCTTATTCATTTATTGGTGTTTCGGGTTAAATATTTAATCTTCCAGATTATACTGTTTAATCTTACGGTAAAGCGTTCTCTGAGAAATTCCCAGTTCATCTGCTGCTCTGTTTCTTCTTCCGTTGTGCTTTTCTAAAGCTTTCACAATCAGATCTTTTTCATTATTCTGTAGTGAAAGAGATTCCGGTTTATTGTCTTCAATTTCCACGTCTTCAAAATCATCAAAATTATCATCGGAATTAGATATAATTGTAGGATTCTGAATATTATTTTGTCCTGAATTATTATTGTTTTCAAAAAACAAAAGAGAATTCGGATTTGCCGACTGTTGGGTTTCTGAAGTGTAAATTCTGTTGATAAGATTTTTTTCCTGATTACTCAGATCCGAGTTTCCCCTGTTTTTAATCAGTTCCGAAGTTAAGGATTTCAGATCATTAATATCGTTTCTCATATCGAAGAGAATTTTGTACATAATTTCTCTTTCACTTCCGAAATCACTTTGCTTTTGTGTATTCGGCTGATTGACAACCATTGGAAGATGGGCATCCATCGGAATATATTCTGTCAGTTTTTCTACTGATATTTTTCTTTCTCTTTCCACTACGGTCATTTGTTCTACCAAATTTCTCAGCTGGCGTACGTTTCCGGGAAAAGTGTAATTTTCGATATAATGAACTGCGCTTGGCTCAAGCTCCAATTCAGGCATTCTGTATTTTTCTGCAAAATCAATGGCAAATTTTCTGAACAGCAGATGAATATCACCTTTCCGCTCTCTCAAAGCAGGCATATCAATCTGAACGGTGTTCAAACGATAGAACAAATCTTCACGAAATCTTCCGTCCTGAATTGCTTTCATCATATTCACGTTCGTTGCGGCAACAATTCTTACATTCGTTTTCTGAACCTGTGAAGAACCTACTTTCATAAATTCGCCGCTTTCCAAGACACGAAGCAAACGAACCTGCGTCTGCAAAGGAAGTTCTCCTACCTCATCCAGAAAGATCGTTCCGCCATCTGCCACTTCAAAATATCCTTTTCTGGTAGCTGTTGCACCGGTAAACGCTCCTTTTTCATGTCCGAAAAGTTCAGAATCGATTGTTCCTTCCGGAATTGCACCACAGTTCACTACGATATAAGGCTGATGTTTTCTTTTTGATTCTGAATGAATGATTTTGGGAATAAATTCTTTCCCGACACCACTTTCTCCGATAACCAAAACGGAAATATCGGTAGGTGCTACTTGTATAGATTTTTCTAATGCACGATTGAGAGCCGGAAAATTTCCGATGATTCCAAAACGGTTTTTTATATTTTGAAGTTCGTTGCTCATAAGTAAATTTTTAGATTATTGATTTAAATATGACTTACATTAATAAGTGTAAATCTGTTAGTTAGTTTAAAAATAATTGGATTTAAATTTAACTTACAACGTCTAAATAATCTTTATTTCTGACTTTTGAAACTTTGGTTTTAAAATATAAAATTTCAGCGAAGAGCGTTTCTCTGCTATTGTTTTCAAAGTTTTTCAGGAGAAGACTGTGTTTTTCTTTTTCAGAAAAATCTGTTCCCGTTATATTTTGATGAAAATTGTTCTTTTGTTTATTAGGAAAAATTTTACCGATAATATCAATTGCGTACTGCTTTTGATTTATCGTTATCTTATGCACAAGATCTTCTTTTACCCCAATTTCCTGTAAATCCTCACAACCCTGATTTAAAATCCGGTTATAAAGTTCATACAACTGTTTACAGTCTTCACTTTCGGCTGTTCCATTGGAAATTTGAGCTGAAATATTGCTGCAGATTATTACCAACAATACACTTAGGCAATATTTATGAAATTTTTCCATTGTCTGAGTTTAAAATGTTAATAAAATCTTGTTTATGTTATTTTTATAACTTTCAATTTCGTAGAATTTTCTTTCATTAGGGTCTTTTATTCTCATTAATTTTAAATAGTGAGACCATGAAAGATTGAATTTTACAGACAGTGTCTGGGAAATTGTATTTGAAGAATTCGTCAACAGTGTTGACGAAATTTGTTCAGAATAAGTTTTATAGAAAAATCGCATTCTATCAAGGTTTTCTACCGAGAACCCTTTTCCAAATCTTTCCTTAAGATGTAAAGACAAATCTTTTAGGAGCGTTTTTCCGTATTCTGCCCGGTGTTCTCCATTTTGCTCGTCTTCTACAATTGTTTTTCCAATTTCAAAATAGGTCAGAACCATTGTTTGATTTACAGCAACAACAACACTCTTTCTGGCATTTTCTAATAATGCAGAAATCGTATTTAAAAGTGGTGTATTTTGTAAATCTTTCATTTAACGATAAAATCTTGTTTTGAAACCTCACTTCGCAGCCCGACCTGAGTGGAGCTCTTTTTGCGAGGAGGAACGACGAGCAAAAAAGCGGGAACGGAGGGCGGATAAAGCTGCCATAAGAATTTTAAATTATTTATTTACCGTTTCCCCTAAAAGTGTGCCTTGTGTATTATCAAAAACAAAAACGTCCACAATGTCACCAATTTTCTGACCTTCCAGTTTATCGAAAACACAAACTGCATTCTGAGAATTTCTTCCTTTCCACTGGTTTTCGTTCTTTTTGGAAGTTCCTTCAATTAAAATCTGGTGAACTCTTCCTACATAAGATTTCATTCTTTTTCTGGACAGTTCTCCCTGTAAAGCAATAACTTCCGCCAAACGTCTCTGTTTAACGTCCGCAGGAATATTGTCTTCCATCTTTTTGTGAGCAGGAGTTCCCGGTCTTTCTGAATAAGCGAACATATAACCGTAGTCATATTCCACTTCTCTCATTAAGCTTAATGTATCCTGATGATCTTCTTCTGTTTCGTTGCAGAAACCAACGATCATATCCTGAGAGAAACCCACTTCAGGAACGATTTCTTTTGCTTTTTTAATTAAATCTAAATATTCTTCACGGGTGTGCTGTCGGTTCATGGCTTCCAGCATATTGTTGCTTCCGCTCTGAACCGGAAGGTGAACATATTTACAGATGTTATCGTGTTTCGCCATCATTCTGAATACATCCAGACTCATATCCTGCGGATTGGAAGTGGAGAAACGGATTCTCATTTCAGGAACGGCTTTCGCAACCAGATCAAGCAACTGTGCAAAATTTACAGCTGTAGCTTTCTGCATTTCAGATGCTTTGGCAAAATCTTTTTTAGGACCGCCTCCATACCAAAGGTAGGAATCTACGTTCTGCCCCAATAAGGTAATTTCTTTATACCCATTTTCCCACAGGCTTTTGCACTCATCAAGAATAGAATGCGGATCACGGCTTCTTTCTCGCCCTCTCGTGAAAGGAACGACGCAGAATGTACACATATTGTCGCAGCCTCTTGTAATAGTTACATAAGCTGTAACCCCATTTCCGCCCAAACGAACCGGATTGATATCTGCATAAGTCTCTTCTTTCGAAAGAATTACGTTGATTGCATCTCTTCCGTCTTCGGTTTCTTTTAAAAGATTGGGTAAATCTCTGTATGCATCGGGACCAACCACAAGATCCACCAACTGTTCTTCTTCCAAGAATTTGGTTTTTAATCTTTCTGCCATGCAGCCCAGAACACCAACCGTCATATTCGGCTTTTCTTTTTTCAGGTTTTTGAACTGAGACAGACGCATTCTTACGGTCTGCTCGGCTTTTTCACGGATGGAACAGGTATTTAAAAGGATAAGGTCTGCTTCTTCAACCTTTAATGTTGTATTGTAACCCTGCTCATTAAGTATGGATGCAACAATTTCAGAGTCAGAGAAATTCATCTGACAACCGTAGCTCTCCAGGAACAGTTTCTTTGAGTTTTCTGCTTTTTCCGCAATGGCGAAAGCTTCTCCCTGTTTTGTTTCGTCTATATATTTTTCCTGCACGATAATCTTATTTAAGGTTTAAAATTTAACGTCTAGGTTCTACACATAAAGATTTGAACTCAAAATATTAAATTCTGAACTTATTGAATTTGCAAAGATACAAAATATTGTGACAGAATGTCAGGAGTGTTTTTAATTAACCTTTGAATGTTATTGGAATTCTGAATCTTGAGGACACTGGAATATTTCGGAAAGATTGCGGTTTCCATTTCGTATTAATTTGTTCTATCGATTTGATAATTTTACTTTTTAAATCTAATCCTAAATTTTGTGGTTTTTCTACAATGATATTATTTAAATCTCCTTCTTTGTTAATGGTAAAATTGACAACAATTTGTAAATCTTTAAGATTAATATTCTGATTTCTTAATTTTTCAAATAGTGCATTTCTAAAAGCAATCGTTCCACCGGGAAACTCAGCATTTTTTACAAGCTTTTCTGGAGTATAGCCTTTCATAAAATTTTTTCCGTAATCAATTGGATAAAATGTTATAGAAAATTTATTTAAATTTCCATCTGCATACTTCCATTTTTTTGATTTATTGATATTATTAAATCCTTTAATAAACCATTGTGTTGCGCAGTCATCTAGAACATTCTTGTTGTTTATTCTAGCAATACCTTCGATAATTTCAACTTTTGCCACAAACATTTCAGACATCCTATTATTACATTTTTCAAAACCATTTTTAACTAAAGCATCATTCAAATCAGCATAGAACTGTTCAGAGCCTCCTTCATATCCTTTGATATTATCATCATATAAAACCTGAGTATTAAAAAATGATGTAATAAACAGACCAACTAAAACAAAAAATTTATTCATACCAAAAAAAATAGCTATTGTAAATTAACAACAGCTAAAATAGGATTTTTATTAAAAAGATAAAAGATTAATCTCCATGATCAAAATGATCTGATGTAAAATAAATACTGATTATTTTTTGTGATAGTACAGGTTTCCCATTTTTGACTGCCGGTTTCCATTTCTTCTTTACTTTCTTCATTGCAAACTGCATATCTTCTATGAACATTTCACTGTTTTTAACTTTAGGTAAAACTTTGAGATTGATTACTTTTCCATTTTCATCAACATCAAACGTGAAAACAAATTTACCGTTCACCGCATACAAACCCAAGTCAATATATGCATGAATCATTTTCAAAAACTCTTTCGAAAATGCACTGTCACCTCCCGGAAATTCTGCACTTTTATATGTTACAGGATTTTCAGAGTTTACCCTTGTTTCCTGCGAATAACTTTTAAAGCCTAACAGAAAACATATCATCACAAAATACTTTATCATCTTTACATATCAGATGACAAAGATGAGAAATTCATTTTTAATTTCATTTCAGATTTTACAGGTTCTCCGTTACACATTGCGGGTGTCCAATTTGTTTTAATTCTTCTTACAACATATTGCATGTCATCAAAAAAAATTTCACTGTTCAGCACCTTTGGATCTCCTGCAATATCAATCACTTTGCCCATCGCATCAATAGTAAGTGTAAAAGTAAAATCGCCCGTTAATGTATAAAAATCGGAATTTAGAAATGTATACATGTATTTTCTCAGTATCTCTTTGTATGCGGCTGCTCCACCTTCAAAACTCGCCGGTTTGAAATCGGAACATCCTTTTATGGCAACCTGCATGAAAGGTTCTTTGATATCAATTTTCAGCAAATTTTTATTGTTTTCCATCATAAAAGAATCGTCTCTTTCATCTAAAACCTGAGAATAAGTAAGATTGGCAGTGATTAAGGCTAGTAAAAATGTTAATGTTTTCATGTGCGTAATTTTTAGAATTAATTGAGCTGTATTACATAAAAGCTAATCATTAAATTTCACAGTAAAAATTGAGCCAAAAAAAAGAAACTCCACGACAAAAGTGAAGTTTCCTTTTTTTTATTTAAGTTTAAATTATAAAACTTCAATCTGATTTCTTAGTAAGTCTTCAAACTCGTCTCTTTTTCTGATTAAATGTGCTTTGCCGTCCAAAAATAAAACTTCCGCAGGCTTAAGTCTTGAATTAAAATTAGAACTCATCTCAAAACCATAAGCTCCCGCAGTATGAAAAGCCAGAATATCACCTTCTCTTACCTCATTCAGTTTTCGGTCCCATGCAAAAGTATCGGTTTCACAAATATTTCCTACAACAGTATAAATCCTTTCGGCTCCTTTCGGATTGGATAAATTTTCAATTTCGTGGTAAGAATCATAAAACATAGGACGGATCAGATGATTAAATCCTGAGTTTACTCCTACAAAAACGGTTGCGGTGGTCTGTTTGATAACATTTGCTTTTACCAGAAGATATCCGCTCTTTCCCACCAAAAATTTTCCGGGCTCAAACCATAGCTCAAATTTTCTTCCGGCTGTTTTGGCATATTCGGAGAGTACTTTTTCTACTTTCTTTCCTAAAGTTTTTACGTCTGTTTCCATTTCACTGTCCTGATAAGGAATTTTGAATCCGCTTCCCATGTCAAGATATTTCAGATTCGGAAAATGTTCAGCCAGATCCAGCATAATTTCCAATGCCTGAATGAAAACTTCCGGATCTTTAATCTCACTTCCGGTATGCATATGAAGCCCTTCTACATTCAGATTCGTTGATTTCATTACTCTTTCAATATGACGCATCTGGTGAATTGAAATACCAAATTTTGAATCAATATGTCCTGTAGAAATTTTGTGGTTTCCACCGGCATAAATATGCGGATTGATTCTGACAAAAATCGGATAAGAATTTCCGTATTTGTTCCCGAACTGCTCCAGAATAGAGATATTGTCGATGTTGATGTGAACGCCATACTGCATCGCTTCTTCAATCTCAGCAAGATCTACACAGTTGGGCGTGAAAAGAATTTTTTCTTTTGGAAATCCTGCCTTTAAACCCAATTTTACTTCATTGATGGATACACAATCCAATGAAGCTCCTAAATTTTTGATATACTTTAATATATTGATATTTGTTAAAGCTTTGGCAGCATAAAAAAACTTGGTGTGTTTTAAAAATGACGAAGAAAGTGTTTCGTATTGTGCTTTTATCGAGTCTGCATTGTATACATACAACGGTGTACCAAATTCATTGGCAATTTTAAGTAAATCTTTTGAATTCATAATTTCATTTTTGACATAAAAAACGACAGATTCTTAAAAAAGAGTCTGCCGCAATGATTATTTTATGCAAGCTACTCTTTTAAATATTCCAAACCTTAGAGAACTTTACAGCTCCCTTTTTTCCGGTTTTATTTTGTTTAAAATTCTGCATTGCTTTGTTTAATTTCTGCAAAAATACTATTTCTTTTTTACATTGAGAAAAAAGGTTCTGAAGAAGCCTCGTTATTTTGGCAGCGGAAGTGTTTCAAAATCACTGCGAAGCAAAGCGAGCTGCAGGTCATTGATAAGATCTGTGACGGGAAGCGGCAGATCAATTTTCAGTTTTGAAATTTTGCTCATCGTCTGAATCTGGGTAAAAAGTTCATAAAAACCATACGAAACAGGCTTTCCGTTTTCTACGATGATAAATAATTTTTCGCCAAGCTTTCTGCCCGTTCCCAGCCAAAGTTCGTTTCTTTTTCTGAAATCAATTTTAGATTTAAGATTTTCAGGATCTTTCCATTCTTCAAGAAGCTGAATAAACTGAACAGCTTTTGTACCCTGCGTAAATGCTTTGAATCTGAGAATCGGTTTTTCGGTTTTGTTTAAATTATTTTTCTCTACAATATACTTTTGTTTTCTAAAATACAGTCCGAATGGAAACACTTCCCTTTTTTTAATTCCTTTAGAATTTAGAATCAATTTGGCAATGATATCCGAGCCTGTAAGTTCAAAACGAATCTGTTCCACCTCCTGCTGTATTATTTCCCATTTTTTGGATTTGGAATTAAACAGTTTTTTAGAAAACTTATTAATGTCCTGCACATAATCCGAAAAAATAATTTTTCCGTCTCCGTTCTGAAAGTAGACAAATCCTTTTTCGTTAGGCAGATCCTGAGTTAACTCTCTGATTTTGTTAATATAATTCTTAGCATTAGTCTCTTCGTGCTGTTTCTGAATAATTTCGTTTTCTGTATCTTTTGAGATTAAAAGCTTGAACAGTTCTAAAGTAGCTCTTGCGTCACCTTCTGCCCTATGAGCATTAGAAAGCGGAATACCGAGAGATTTAACCAATTTTTGAAGTGAATAACTTACCTCATCAGGAATCAGCTTTTTAGCCAGAGGTATCGTATCTAAAGTATTGATTTTAAAATCATACCCAAGCCGACTGAATGATTGACGGAGCATTCTGTAATCAAAATCAATATTATGACCCACCAATGTGGTATTCTGTGTGATTTCTACAACTCTTTTTGCCAATTCATGAAATTTTGGAGCAGTTTTTACCATTTTTGGAGTAATTCCGGTCAGTTTTTGCACAAAAGGGGTAATATCACTCTCAGGATTTACCAAAGAGATAAACTGGTCTACAATTTTCTGACCATCATAGCGATAAATGGCAATATCTATAATGCATTCTTTTCTGAAACCTGCACCATTACTTTCTATATCTATAATTGAATACATTTATTTCTAATCTTACTTTACAAATTCAGCAATCAAAAACCAAACCTTTTGATCGTCCGTTGTTAAAACGCAATTCTGCTAAAATAATAAAATTCCAGAAACTTGCAGTTACCTTCTTTTTCTACCTCCTAAACCGAGCATTCCTAAAATCGCTTTTGCACCTTCACGCAGCAAAGTATTTGTAAAAGTTCTTCCCTGTCTACTGTTTAAAACCTTTTCAAACATTCCCGGTTCTTCTTTTACCGGTTTTGTTTTTTGTGTAGAAGCTGAATTTTCGACAGCCTGCTCCATTCTTTGCACTAAGATTTCGTAGGCAGATTCGCTATCAATCGGCTTTTCATATTTAGCGACCAGTGCAGATCTTGAAACCAGATCTGAAACTTCGGCATCATTCAAAACATCCATTCTGGATTCGGGAGAAATTAGATAAGTATGAACCAGAGGCGTTGGAATTCCTTTTTCATCCAACGCAGTAACAAAAGCTTCACCAATTCCTAAATTTTGGATGAGTTCTGAAGCATTATAAAATTCTGTTGAAGGATAATTTTCTACAGCCTTGGAAATCTCTTTTTTATCTTTTGCCGTAAAACCTCTCAATGCATGTTGAATTTTTAAACCTAACTGAGAAAGCACATTTTCCGGTACATCACCTGGAATCTGAGTGATAAAATAAATCCCGACACCTTTAGAACGAATAAGTTTCACCATCGTTTCAATTTGTGAAATTAAAGCTTTGGAAGATTCATCAAAAATCAGATGCGCTTCATCAATGAAAAGAACCAGTTTAGGTTTTCCGCTGTCGCCTTCTTCCGGAAAGGTCATGTAAATTTCAGCAAAAAGCGAAAGCATAAACGTAGAAAACAATTGCGATTTACTTTGAATATCTGCAACCCGTAAAATATTAACAACGCCTTTTCCATCTCGTGTTTCCAGTAAATCATGAACATCAAAACTCAGCTCTCCAAAAAAATCTGATGCTCCCTGCTGTTCCAAAGCAACGATGGATCTTAAAATTGCACCTAAAGACGCAGAGGCAATAGAGCCGTAATTGGCTGACAATTCTGCTTTTCCCTGCGGATTATCCGTAACATATTGCAGAACTTTCTTGAGGTCATTTAAGTCTATTAAAGGCAATCCTTTATCATCACAATATTTGAAAACAATCGACATGATACTTTGCTGGGTATCATTCAGTTCTAAAATCTTGCTTAATAAAACAGGACCAAATTCGGTAACTGTAGCACGTAATTTCACACCTTTTCCGCCCGAAATACTCATCAGCTCAACAGGAAAAGCCTGCGGATTGTAAGAAAGTTGTGTTTTTGCGTATCGCTCTTCAATAACAGAATTCATTTTTCCGGCTTCTGCAATACCCGAAAAATCTCCTTTAATATCTAAAACTAAAGACGGAACTCCTGCATGCGAAAGCTGCTCTGCAAAAACCTGGAGTGTTTTTGTTTTTCCGGTTCCTGTAGCTCCGGCAATAAGACCATGACGGTTGATTGTTTTTAAAGGAATGGTGACATTCACTTCCGTTACGACATCGCCATCCAACATTCCTTTGCCTAAAATGATATGTTCCCCTTTCGGAGTATATCTTGCAGTAAGTTCGTCAATAAATTTTGTTTTGTCTCTCATTTGATTTTTTTAACATCTAAAGATAAAGTTTTTTGTAAAAAGTTTTAATAATCTCTTTTACTTATTAGACTACACCACCACTTTAATAAAATAAATTTAATTTAGCAGTCAGAATACCTTAATTATGTTTAGAAAAAGTCTGTTTTTTTCCTTTTGTTTTATTTCAGTTATTATTTTCTCTCAGCAAAATCAAAAACCCGTTGATCTTAAAGTAAAAGATGACTTTACCCATCAATGGACAAAAACCGTTTTCCCGAAACTATGGGCAGGTTTTGAGAGAGAAACAGTGCGATCATACGATTCTAAAAATAAAAATATGGGAATCAGTTATGTACAAAAACAATCTAAGAAAAATAAAACCGTCCTTACCATTTACATCTATCCGAAAGAAGAAATTAATAATCAGACACTCAGAGATGAGTTTTTGAGCTATTGGGTTGCCATTAATAAAAACTCACAAACCCATGTTGAGATGAAACCTTTATTCGGAAAAATTTCGGGTGATCAACTCAATGTACATTATATTTATTCACTGTTCAAAAATTCAATGGTTGAAGCCGACTTCTTCAATGGAATAAGACCTGTTGAAAAAAACTCTCTACTTGCAATCTATGAAAGTGGCGGATGGACATTTAAAATAAGAGTCTCAAGCGACGAAATGACCAACGAGCAATTACTTGATCTGAAACAGAAAACAGAAAATTATTTCAGTGTTTTGGATATTGCCGCAACAAAAACATTACCGGTGAACGATTCTCCGGACATTCTCTTTTCTCCTATCGTAAAAAGAGATTCTATGATGACGAAAGCAACCCTCGTCGCTGCAGAAGCCAAAATAGAATGGCTGAAAAAAAATCTGGATATAAAAGATATTTTAACAGGCTTTAATGATATGCAAATTGAATCTGAAGTTTATGCTACAGAAAAGATGCTGGAATTTTACAAAACAAACAAAAACAATTGGGAACAAACTCCTGAAACAAAAAAATATTTTGAAGATCTGATTGTAATTTCTGATAATAAACTCATTAAACATTACCTCTATAACAGAAACATGGGAGTAATTGATTATCCTGAAGGTGAGACTTATAAAACATCCTATGTAGAGTTTAAAAAAAACCATAAGATTTCTGAGGAGCTAGATGATATCTACTACAAATTATTCTATGATTTAAACTAAATGAAACTTTATAGATTTATTCTATCATAACAGATATTCATTTTACTGGCTTTTTAGAAAATAATATCCGATTTTTGTACATTAAAGACAAATTATCAATCCCAAATGAAAATTGAGCAAATATATACAGGCTGTTTAGCACAAGGTGCATATTATATCGTATCAGAAAATGAAGCAGCAATTATAGATCCGCTGAGAGAGGTAAAACCTTATCTGGATCGATTAGAAAAAGATAATGTTACTCTAAAATATATATTTGAAACTCACTTTCATGCAGATTTCGTCTCGGGTCATTTGGATTTAGGTGAAAAAACAAATGCTTCTATCGTGTACGGTCCCACCGCAGAACCTCAGTTTGAGGCAATCATTGCTGAAGATGGTCAAATTTTTGAAATTGGAAAAATCAAAATAAAGACTCTTCACACGCCCGGTCACACTATGGAAAGCACAACGTATCTTTTAATTGACGAAAATGGTATCGAAACTGCTATTTTTACCGGAGATACTTTATTTTTAGGTGACGTCGGAAGACCTGACCTTGCCCAGAAAGCAACCAATCTTACGCAAGAAGATTTGGCGGGAATTCTTTATGACAGTTTACAGTCGAAAATCATGCCTTTGGATGACAGCATTACTGTTTATCCAGCACATGGAGCCGGATCTGCCTGCGGAAAAAATATGCAGAAAGAAACTGTTGATATTCTTGGAAATCAGAAAAAAACAAACTACGCACTCAATCAGCCGGATAAAGAATCTTTTATAAGAGAAGTTTTGGATGGGTTAACTGCTCCTCCGAAATATTTCGGGATGAATGTTGCACTTAATAAAGGTGGTTACGAAAGTCTGGAAGTTGTCATGAATAAAGGTCTTAACCCTATTTCTGTTGAAGACTTTGAAAGCTTTGCAGAAGAAACGGGTGCCTTAATTTTAGACACCCGAAATCCAGCAGATTTTCACAAAGGTTTTATTCCCAATTCGATCAATATTGGTCTAAAAGGAGACTTTGCACCTTGGGTAGGAACATTGGTAGTAGATGTACAGCAACCTATCATATTGGTTTCTGATGAAGGAACTGAAGAAGAAGTAATTATGCGATTGAGCAGAGTTGGTTTTGACAATGTTTTGGGATATCTGAAAGGAGGATTTGATGCATGGAAAAAATCCAGCAAAGAAATTGACGAAGTAAAAAGGATTTCTCCTGCTGAATTTGCTGAACAGTTTACTGCAAATTCAAAAGTAATTGATGTAAGAAAAATTTCAGAATATTCCGCAGAACATATTGACAATGCGTATAGCAGACCTCTAGATATCATCAGCGAATGGGTTTCTGCGATTGATGATTCTGAACATTTCTTTTTACACTGTGCGGGAGGCTACCGCAGCATGATCGCAGCCAGTATTCTTAACTCTCACGGAATCAGAAATTTCACGGAAATAGAAGGAGGATTCAACGGAATAAAAAAAACAGAAAAACTTCCGGTTTCGGATTTTGTTTGTCAGTCTAAAGTCCTTTAAATTTGATCTAAATGTCTAAAAAATTTCAGGAAGTTATCAACTCTGAACGTCCGGTTCTTATTGACTTTTTCGCAACATGGTGTCAGCCTTGTAAAGTACAGTCTTCAGTTTTGACAAAAGTAAAAGAAAATGTAGGAGAGTCTGCAAGAATTATGATGTTGGATGTAGACCAATACCCAGATATTGCAGCTCAGGTAGGCGTAAGAGGAGTTCCAACCTTAGCTGTTTTCAAAAACGGTGAATTGCTGTACAAGCAAAGCGGAGTACATGATGTGAATACACTGACTGATCTTTTAAAGCAGTTTTCAGAATCAATTTAACCTAAATATAAAAAGCAAAAGCATCCATTTTCGGATGCTTTATTTTTGTGTATAAATTATTCAATTCTACTTTTCCCAAACCAATGCGCTTGCTCCTAAAATTGCAGCATCAGCCTCATCAAGTTCACTAAAGACAAGTTTTACTTTATTTCTGAAGATAGGAAGAAGATTTCTTTCCATGTGGAGCTTTGCAGGCTTTAAAATAAAATCTCCTGCTTTAATAACGCCTCCGAACAAGAGTATTGCCTGTGGTGAGGAAAACATAACAAAATTTGCCAAAGCTTCTCCTAACTTCTGACCTGTATATCTGAATACTTCAATAGCGACAGCGTCTCCTTTTTCTGCACATTCATAAACTGTTTTAGAATTGATGGCATCTTCAGGATAGCTATTGAGCATAGAATCTGGAAATTCTGCTCTCATTTTTTTAGCGGTGATAGAAATTCCTGTTGCGGAAGCATACGCTTCAAGACTGCCTTCAGAGCCTGTACTCCAATGTTTTCTTCCTCCCGGTTTTACAATGGTATGTCCCAACTCTCCGGCAAAACCATCATGTCCGTAGATCAGATTACCTCCCGAAACAATTCCGCTTCCTACGCCGGTTCCTAAAGTAATCATAATAAAATCTTTCATCCCACGTGCAGCTCCGTACATCATCTCTCCCAGAGCAGCAGCATTGGCATCATTGGTCATTTTACAAGGGCTTCCAAATTTTGCAGACATCAATTCAGCAAAATTTATCACTCCTTTCCATGGAAGATTGGGTGCGTGTTCGATTGTTCCGGTGTAATAGTTTGCATTCGGTGCGCCTACTCCGATACCTTCCATTATTTTTCCGTCACAATGTTTATCTATCAATGGCTTAATGGTTTCGTATAAAGCATCCACAAAAGCTTCTGCTGTCTCATACTGATCGGTAGAGATAGAACCTTTAACTATAATTTCACCTCTGTGATTAACCAGTCCGAACTTGGTATTTGTTCCACCAATATCTATCCCTAATGCAACCTGTTTTGACAAATCTATTACTGACATTTTTATTATTGTATAATTTAGAAGCAATAAATTTATAAAAAAGATTGATTTAATCTTTATTAATAGAAATAATTCTTTATTTTTTGAATGATATTACAGCTTTTTTCTGCTTTTTCCTCCTACCCCACCAAATCAGAAAACCTGTTACAGGCAAGGATGCACACATAAGACTTACAACAAATGCGATAATCTTGGTAGGAAGTCCCAAAATAGAACCTACATGAACATCGTAATTGGCTGCAATTGCTTTTTCACCAAGATTTTTGTCATCATGATCATGTGTGTGAAGAAGCTCACCTGAGTTTTCATCAAAAATAAGGCTGCTGTTTTTATGATAAGAATAGGAAAGATGTTTCACAAAAACTGAAAAATTAGGATGCTCATGATCATCCATATGCGGATGTCCCAAATCAATAGAATATCCGTAAGAATCGGGATATTTTTGTTCTACAGTTGCCATTACTTTATCTAAAGTTGTCTCATTACGCATTTCGACAGGAGCTTTTGTAGTAATATGAGAAAAGTCCGGGTAAACAGTATTTCCGCCGGAAAAAACTACGTATATCATGGTCTGAACTACAAAAAAAGCGTAAAAAAGCCCCGTAATGGCGAAAATTAATCCAAAAACGGATGTATAAAAACCTAAAACGTTGTGTAAATCATAATTTTTTCTTTTCCAGCTTTTAACATTTTTCCAGTTAAATGAAAATCTTTGCTTGCGGGCTGCTCTGTTTTTTGGCCACCACAGAATAATTCCTGAAATCAGCATAATGATAAAAATGATGACCGGTATTCCCACAACATATTTTCCCCAATCCTGTTTGAGTAAAAAACTCCAGTGAATCATTTTGACGATCTGAAAGAAGCCGTTTTTCTCATCATAAACCCGAAGAACATCACCTGTATATGGATTTACATAGGCTACTTTGAAAATAGGAAACTCATCAAAATAGTTCCAGGTTCCTTCCGTATCATGCTCATACCAGTAAAACTGATAAGACATTTTTTTATCAATCGGAACATTTACCCAATGAATCTTATATTTTTCCGGAACCTGAGTTTCTACAGCTTTTTCTAAAACACGAATAGGAAGAGTCTGCTTTTGCTCAATATTTTTTTCGTTATGATAAACAACATCTTTACGGGTATAGTTTTCTATTTCGTCTTTAAAGACGTATAAAGCTCCTGTCACCGAAACAACAAATATAATAAGCCCGATAGAAAGTCCGAACCAGAGATGCAGCTTTCCCGTCCATTTCTTGAAAAGTGTCGGCTTCTTTTTTTGATGATGATGTTTTTTTCTCATTTCTACTATTGAATTAAACGCACAAAGCCAAGCTTTAAAAAGCCTGGCTCAGAATGTATTTTATAAAAAACTTCTTTTACTCAAAGTATTTTTGTTCTAAAATTTATAATTTAAACTTAGAGATAATGTTCTCAGTCTTTGCGGAGTTACTGTAGACCATCCTGTAAAGTATTTTTTATTGGCAATATTGTCCAGTTTCATTATTACTGAATATTTTTCAGCATTATAAGACAATGCCGCATTGAAAACAGCATAACTAGGAATTGCAAAAGTACCGACTGCCGCTCTGTTTAATGTATATAATTCGCTTGCAGAATTGGCTCCAAAACCAATTCCTACATTTTTCAGAACTCCCTGCTGGATTTTATAGTTAGTCCAAAAATTAAAAATATTTCTTGGTCCAGCTTCTTCAGGTCTGTACCCTACATAAGTATCATCTCCTGCAACCACTTTGCTGTCATTTGAACTGAATCCTGCAATAACATTTAATCCTTCAATCGGACTACCAACAACACTTATTTCGAAACCCTTACTTTCTACCTCTCCTCCCTGACTTACATCAGGACCTGTTCCCATCAATTTGTTTTTAACTTTAATATCGTAGTAACTCGCTGTAATAGATAGTTTATCTTTGATTAAGCTTGCTTTAGTCCCTACTTCCCACTGATTCGCCTGTTCCGGAGTAAAATAGCGGACTTCCTGTCCGGTAACATTTCCGGTTTGATCTGTAAACTGAACCAGTTGCGGCTCAACATTCTGGAATCCGTTCATGTAATTTGCAAAAACTGAAACCTTATCTTTTATCGGCTGATAAACCAATCCTAATTTTGGAGACAAAGTAGTAGTAGGCTCAGATTCTTCCGTAGCAAATGCCGTAGGGTTTCCTGTAAAATGATCAAGTCTTAAACTTAACATTGCAGATAAGTTAGGAAATATATTTATCACATCTGAAACATACGCACTGTAAATCTGTGCCGTCATTGTATTTATTTCCTGATTGGTTCCTGCAAGCGCATTATCTACAGCAGATTTATTTAAGTTTTGAAAAGATGTATCGGTTTGGTTTATTAAAGAAATTGTTCCGAATCCTGTCCAGCCCGTTCCTCCAATCAAAAATTCTCTTTGCAAGTAATCTAATCCGAATAAAAGTTTGTTTTTTACGCTTCCGATATTGAAGTTTCCTACAAAATTCTGCTGAATTCCTGTTGTATTGGTTTCTCCGTAAGCCTTCGTGATAAATCTTGTAAACTCATTTCCGTTGGAAGAATCCCATAAATATTGGTAGTAACCATCTGTTTTACTATTTCCTCTGGAAAGTATGGTACTTGATGTCCAGTTATCGGATATTTTATATTGAGCCTGTGCCTGAATATTGAAAGTAGAGTTTTTGATATTCAGATCATTTGAAGTATACGATTTTTTGTAATTCTGCTCAAATACATCAATAGAATTAAATGATAACGGACTGTATCTGCTTAAGAAAATCATGGGAGCATTGGCTGCATCAGATTTTTTAATCTCAGTATTGATAAAGAAAGTAAGTCTATCATTAGCAATAAACTTCAAGGAAGGATTTACATAAAATGATTCGCTGTATCCTGCATCCTGAAAAGAATTTTGTTTTTGATACGCTGCATTTACTCTTGCAAACATATTTTTTGCAACGGGAGCATTCACATCTGCTGTTACACGATTCAGACCATAAGTTCCGGTAACGTAGCCTACTTCTCCCCCGAAATAATGATACGGTTTTTTAGTAATAACATTCAGAAGACCGCCATAAGAAATTACGCTTCCGCCATACAATGTACCTGAAGGTCCTTTTATAGCTTCAATTATTTCAATTCCGGCAGGATCTAGTGTTCCGTTATTAAAAGCCGGCATTCCATTGATAAGGTTGGGCTGTAAAGAAAATCCCCTCATTGAATAAAATTCTCCTCCGTCGTTGCCTCTTCCTGTAGACTCCCAAAGCCTTGTAATTCCGGTAACATTCTTCAAGGCATCATTAAAATTGGTCACCACCTGCTCTTTGATTACATTTTTATTTACAGTATTGTAAACCTGCGGATTCTCAATATCTTTCAAAGGCATTTTGTTGGCAGACTGGCTGTCTTTTGACAAATATCCGGCAACAACTACTTCATCAATATTCTTTGCATTTACAGAATCTTTTTCCTGTGCAGTTGCTGCAACTGTACCCAAAATAGATACACACACCAAAACTTTCTTCATAATATTAAAAACTTTTTGCAAATATATTGTTTTTAATTATTCTAAATTAATCAATTGAGTGATTTTTGTCAGCTTGTTAAGATTTATTCCAAATAAAAAGTCCTGTCGGATCATCAACAGGACTTTTCTATTTTAAAAATTAAATCTTACGCAGGAATTTCTCCTCTGTATAAGAATGAAATGATTTCTTTATTCATTTTATCTACCATTTCACTGAAAAGATGGAAAGATTCCTGTTTGTAAATTACCAAAGGATCTTTCTGCTCATAAACCGCACCTTGAGAAGATCTTCTTAAATCGTCCATCTCACGAAGGTGAAGTTTCCAGTTTTCATCAATAATGGATAAAGTAATATTCTTTTCAAAATCATTAATCAAGCTGTCACATTGTGTTTCATAAGCTTCTTTCAGATCAGTAACAATAGTTAATGTCTTTGTCCCATCTGTAAAAGGAACCTGAATCATTTTGAACATAGAACCTTGATTCTGGTATACATTTTCTATAATCGGGAATGATTTCTCTTTCAGGAGATTAAGCTTCATATTATAATCTTCCTGAGCAGCTTTGAAAAGAATATTGGTAAGCTCAGGAATTTGTTTTGATTTAAAATCATTTTCAGAAACCGGAGATTCCATTGTGAAATTTTTAATGACTTCAAACTCAAAATCTTTATAATTTCCGGATACTTTCCCTTTAGAAACTATAGAGTTTGCCACATCAAAAATCATGTTGGTAATATCATATTTTAAATGATCTCCGAATAATGCATTCTTTCTTCTCTTGTAGATTACGTCACGCTGCTTATTCATCACATCATCATACTCCAACAATCTTTTTCTTACTCCGAAGTTGTTTTCTTCTACTTTTTTCTGCGCTCTTTCGATAGATTTAGAAATCATAGAATGCTGAATTACCTCACCCTCTTTATGCCCCATTCTATCCATCATTTTGGCAATTCTTTCAGAACCGAATAAACGCATCAGATTATCTTCCAAAGAAACATAAAACTGTGAGCTTCCAGGATCTCCCTGTCTTCCTGCTCTACCTCTCAGCTGTCTGTCAACACGTCTGGAATCATGTCTTTCTGTCCCGATAATTGCTAAACCTCCTGCTTCTTTTACTTCTTTAGAAAGCTTAATATCGGTACCACGACCCGCCATATTGGTTGCAATGGTTACCACTCCCGGCTGTCCTGCTCCAGCTACAATTTCCGCTTCTCTTTTGTGAAGTTTCGCATTCAAAACCTGATGCTGAATTTTTCTAAGCTGTAGCGCCTTTGACAATAACTGTGAAATCTCAACCGAAGTTGTACCCACCAAAACAGGTCTTCCTGCTGCGGTAAGTCTTTCTATTTCTTCAATTACTGCATTGTATTTTTCACGATTGGTTTTATACACCAAATCCTGTTTATCATGTCTCTGAATTGGTCTGTTGGTAGGGATTACCACTACATCCAGCTTATAAATCTGCCACAATTCTCCCGCTTCAGTTTCTGCTGTACCCGTCATCCCCGCCAATTTGTTGTACATACGGAAGTAATTCTGAAGGGTAACTGTTGCAAAAGTTTGAGTAGCTGCTTCAATTTTTACATTTTCTTTAGCCTCAATTGCCTGGTGAAGACCGTCTGAATAACGTCTTCCTTCCATGATACGACCTGTCTGTTCGTCAACGATTTTTACTTCCCCGTCAATAACGACATATTCGTCATCTTTCTCAAATAAAGTATATGCCTTCAACAACTGGCTCATCGTATGCACACGCTCAGATTTCTCGGCAAATTCTGAAAAAAGTTTTTCTTTAGCTTCAAATTCTTCTTCTTTAGATAAATTTTTAGCTTCAACTTCTGCAATTTCTGTCCCGATATCCGGAAGTACGAAAAAGTTAGGATCCGAATTCCCCTGAGACATGTATTCAACCCCTTTATCGGTCAAATCCACCTGATTATTCTTTTCTTCAATCACGAAGTAAAGATCTTTATCTACAATCGGCATATCACGGTTGTTGTCCTGCATATACTGCGCTTCTACTTTCTGAAGCAATGCACGGTTTCCGCTCTCCGATAAAAATTTAATTAACTGTCTGTTTTTTGGAAGACCTCTGTAAGCCTGAAGCAACTTGAAACCACCTTCTTTGGTGTTACCTGCGGCAATTAATTTTTTTGCTTCGTTAAAAATTGCAGAAACTGTTTTTTTCTGAACCTCAACGATTCTGTCGATAGAAGGTTTCAAAACATCAAATTCCTGTCTGTCTCCTTGCGGCACAGGACCGGAAATAATTAACGGCGTTCTTGCATCATCCACCAATACGGAGTCAACCTCATCAACTATGGCAAAATTCAACTCTCTCTGAACCAATTCAGTTGGTGAAGTCACCATATTATCTCTAAGGTAATCAAAACCGAACTCATTATTGGTTCCGTAAGTAATATCCGAATTGTATGCTTTTCTTCTTCCGTCAGAATTTGGCTGATGGTTGTCAATACAGTCAATAGACATTCCGTGGAACTGATACAATGGTCCCATCCATGCCGAGTCTCTTTTTGCAAGATAATCGTTAACGGTTACTACGTGTACTCCTCTTTCCGGAAGCGCATTTAAGTAAATCGGAAGTGTTCCTACTAACGTTTTACCTTCACCTGTTGCCATTTCGGCAATTTTTCCGCTGTGAAGAATTACCCCGCCGATAAACTGAACATCATAATGCACCATGTCCCATACTACAGGAGTTCCTGCAGCGTTCCATGAATTTTTCCATACAGCCTGGTCGCCCTGAATTTCGATAAAATCTTTTCCTGCAGCCGCCAATTGTCTGTCCCAATCTGTCGCTGTTACACGGATCTCACCATTCTGAGCCCATCTTCTGGATGTTTCTTTAATTAAAGCAAAAGCTTCCGGCAATACCTGAGCCAGTACTTTTTCTTCAATTTCGTAAGAATCTTTCTTTAAAGTCTCGATTCTAGAAAAAAGAGCTTCTTTTTCATCTACATTCTTGGAGTTTTTGATCTGCTCTTTAATTTGTTCTATCTGCGCCGAGATGCTGCTTGTTGCCTCTTTTATTTTAGATTTAAACTCCGCAGTTTTCTCTCTCAAACCATCATCAGACAATTGCTGAATCGTTGGTTCAACGGCTTTGATTTTTGTTACAACTTTTTTTACTTCTTTTAGGTCCTGCGCTTTTTTGTCTCCCAAAAACCCTTTAAGAACTTTGTTTAAAAAACTCATAAATTTTTGCTTTATGCTTTAAGCGAAATGCTTTAAGCGTTTTAATAACACTTAACGTGTAAATTGATATGTAGAAAAGGCAAAAAAGCTTTAAGCGTGATGCCTAAAGCTTAGGTGCTTATTAATATTCGTCTTCGTTCCAAAGATAATCTTCATCTGTAGGATAATCGCTCCAGATTTCATCAATTGCATCGTAGATTTCGCCTTCGTCCTCAATTGCCTGAAGGTTTTCCACTACTTCCATTGGTGCACCAGTTCTGATCGCATAGTCGATAAGTTCTGCTTTTGTCATCGGCCAAGGTGCGTCGCTTAAATAAGAAGCTAATTCTAATGTCCAGTACATAATTTTTATTTTTTTTGCAAAAGTATAAAAATAGGTTATATTATAAACTTTTTTATGACTTGATTTTCAATTCTTTTAATAAAATATTTATTGCTGAAAACTTTAAAGTATTGCTACCAAAGTTTTTCCGGCGTATTGCTGTCATTTTCTCAAAAACCATTCCACAAATTTTTTTATGCCATTTTGGAAGTTTGTGGCAGGATGATAGTCTATTAAGTGTCTTGCTTTTGCTATATCTGCATTGGTTTTCAATACATCACCCGGTTGTAATGGCAGATTTTTCCGGATGGCAGTTTTACCAAGATTTTTTTCAATTTCAGAAAGCATTTCAGATAATGTAATAACTTCGTTTTCTCCCAAATTAATGATCTCGTAAACATCTGAATTATTTTCAAGATAAGAGGCAGACTTTAAAACCCCATCAATAATATCATCAATATACGTATAGTCTCTTGCCGTATTGCCATCACCATAGAAGGGAATTTCTTTGTCTTCAGAAATTAATTTAGTGAATTTGTAAATGGCAAGATCGGGTCTTTGTCTCGGTCCGTACACGGTAAAGAACCTTAATTGAATCATATCAATTTTATATAAATCATGGTACACATGACCTAAAATCTCTACACATTTTTTGGTTGCAGCATAAGGCGATATAGGATTATCTACATTATCGTTTTCAGAGAAAGGAACTTTCTGGTTGTTTCCATAAACGCTGGATGAAGATGCACAGACAATTTTTTTAACGTGAAACTGACAGCAAAGTTCCAGAAGATTCATCGTTCCGCGGACATTTACTTCTTCATATTCCAGAGGTCTTTCAATAGAAGGACGAACTCCGGCAAGAGCAGCCAGATGAATTACCATATCTATTGTATTTTCGCTGAAAATTTTTTCCAGCCCAGATTTATCCCGGATGTCCTGAAAAAACAACTGATACTGTGGGGATTTTGTAAGAGCAGAAAGTCTTTCGGTATCTTTTTTCTTATCTGCAAATTCAAATTGCTGATTTATGTTTAAAGACTCCAAAGTATTTTCGATTTTTATTTTATAATCATAAAAATCATCAAAATTGTCAACATTAATGACAGAATGTCCTTTTTTTAATAAATTTTCTATCAGATGGGAACCTATGAAACCGCTTCCTCCGGTAACGAGATATATCATTTGCTGTTTTATATTATTGTTTTGTGTCAATAAAATTCTGTTCTTCTTTAGAGAGCAATGTGCTGGTTTCATTGATCTTTTTATCGGGAACATTTTCTACAAAAGGCTTGGAGAGGTCTATTTTTTCTTTCAAACCTCTTTTATTTCCTTCAACGAAATTTTCCAGCTTTATTTCCTGATAAGCAGCAAATGGTATTTTTCTGTTTTTAAATTCACAATACCCTTCTCCTGTAACTGTAATAAGTGATGGCAAATACTTGTTGTTTCTTTTGTAAAAGTCAAAAAACACGTTTGCCTTAGTCGTATTACTATTGTAAAGTTCGCCGTTTTTTGCTTTTTTTTCTGTTTCAACATTGTTTTGATCAATATCCACCTGCATATTTACAATTGCACGGTCATTTTTATTATACGTTATAAAGCCGGCAAATTTCACTCCTAATTTCTCATTTTTTTCAGTTTCAAAACGGAGTTTCTGAATACCTGCATTTTCGTATAGTAATGAAGTTTTTATTTTTGTATCCTTAAAAACATTCAGCATTCCCACAATCTGACGATTCATGAAGAAAGTTCCTACAAAATCTTCCGGTTGTAAATTCGGAACAGATTGAAAAGGATATTTTTCGTCCAGCTTTATTGTTTTGTAATATCTAATATTATTAAGACCAATATTGAAAAAGCTGTCGGCGTCTTTCGATGCACTGAAGTTAAAAAAATTAAATTTAGTCCAGATATTAACATCTGCTACCAAAAGATGTGAAATTTTTCCATCAACGAATGACTTTTGTTTTATGGTTCCTGAATAAAGTGAAGGGCTTGAATAGTAAACTGTTTTGTAATTATCAATTAAGTCTTGGAATAGTTTTTTTAAATCAATATTTGTAATTGTTACCTCTTCAATTTCTTTGAAAAGAGGTTTTAGAAAAATTTGAGCGGAAATGCCGGTTTTTTTATTTTCATAAAGAGGTGCAGAAATCTCAATCTCTTTAATATTTTCAGGAATTAAAACCTTACCATCTTCATTAGTATAATAAACTCTTGTTTCTGTAAGAATTTTTGCATTAGGAACTGGCTTATTTTCTTCAGAATCGAAAACTGAAACTGTTTTCAAAGATTGAGCTTTGAAAATTAATGTACATAAAATAAAGAACAGGTAAAGTGTATTTTTCATAAGTGTTTGAAGAATCACAAATTTATAAAAATTAAGTTGACCGAGTATATGTCAGTATTCTTAATTTTAAAAAAGAACAATGGCAAATGTATCTAACATAACGTGGATTTTGTTTCATGCTTTAAGCTCGGGTCACACGGGAATTCATGTTCAAAGAAAACTCTTCCGCAAAAATACTGCATGTAAGGATTCATAATCCATGCTAAGCTAAGGGTTTCATCGCCCAAATTGTACAGGTGCTTCAAAAGAATACAGCCTACCATAAACCGAATCGGATGACTTGCATTGCCTACTTTAGAATACAATGGAGAATATTCTTTCTCGAAATAATCCCAATCAATTTTTTCTGAAAGCAATACAAGTTCGTACTTGTTATCAATAAAATCCACCAACATCGGGCGAAATAATTCTGGCAGTTTTTCTGGATTTTTTCCTAACATATTTGCAAGGTTTTAAAGCTCTAAAATACAAAAACCTGCAAGAAAAAACAAATGAATTAATATTTAAAATACTAACATTCAATGTGTTAAATATATTTTAAGGAGTAACTAATTATACGTTCTTATATCTCGGCAAAGCCTATGCAGGATTACAAGATAAAAAAAAGCAACCCTTGTTACAGAGTGCTTTTTGCGTTTATTTACTTTGTGGTCACAAGCAAGATGCTTGCGCCAGCATGGGAGATTATCTAACTATTAATTTTTCTGTAGTTTCTGTTTTTTCAGAAATAATTTTTACAATATAATTTCCTTTTGTAAGATTAGCACTTACATTCAAAGTGCTATTTTTTGGTGTTGTCGTGGTTTGGTAAACCATTCTTCCAGCCATATCAAGAATAGTAACATGTACAGTTTTGAAAGATGCTTCTGCAAATTTTATACTAAATTCACCATCATTTGATGGGTTTGGATAGATAGAAATCGTATTGTTTTTGATATTGCTATTTTCTACTGCTAATGTGCTAACTAAATTGATATTATCAATAAAAGTGCTATTGCCATATCCGTTGATATTAATAAATCTTATTTGAACAACCTGTCCTAAATAACTTGAAAGATTAATAGTTTCTGATCGCCAGTGTGTGGCTAAACTTGGTGTCCAGATTGAAGTAACATAACTTGGCATAGTAGATAAAGTAAGACCATCTTTAAAATAGACACTTGAGTAAGTTAAACCACAATCTGTAGAAATTTCTACTCTCAAACCATCCGATGATGTAGCACTATATTGTGCTTTAGCAAGATGAAAATTTAAATTAGCGGAACTTACATTTGTTAAATCATAAATTTTCGATTGAATTATATCTAATTGTAAAGGAGCATTGTAACTGTAATTGTTTATATATGCTACTTTAGAATTTGCACCATTAATACCTATAACATTGGTTCTTTCAACCCAAGTAGTATTATTATCTGCATTTATTATAGACCAAGATTGAGGCGGAAAAGTAGTTTCAAAATCTTCTGTAATATTAATTGGAGCGGCTTGTGTTGTAGCGTAAAAATTCAATTGTTTGTTGTTATTAAGTGTGTTTAAATCTCCTGAATTAAGAACAGAAACGGTTAATTGATAATTACCATCAACTGATAACGAAACTGGCGTTGTAAATTGAAAATTCATTTGCTGACCAGGATTTAATGTTCCATTATAAATTTGATCTACTGGTGCTTGGCCGTTTATTTGATAACGCATTAAAAAATTTGATTGAGGACTTGTACCCGAATTTATTACACTTGCTGATATAATTACAGGTGAAGTATTACAAACAAAATTAAAATCACTTGCAACATTGTTAATTGCATTTAAATTTAAATCATTAGAAAAAGAACAATTTAACAATCCACCAGCGTAATAAAGTGCATTTGTTCTTCTTGATTTCCAACCTAACGAATTATTTTTTGCAACAATTGCATACCAAATGGGGTCATTAGGATTAGTAATTGGAATAGTTATGGAGTTTGTTGTTGTAGTCCCAACAATTTCCATGTATTTTATTCCTAATTTATATAGTTCATATTCTTCAGCTCCAACTAAAGCATTCCATGAAAAACTTGCTGAATTGGGGCATACTTGAGTAATCTGCAAACCAGTTGCCATATTTGCAATTGAAAAGGGATTTACGCTTTGGCTTTGTATGCTTCCGCTTGTAATTCTAATTTTCGCACTGCCTGTAATAGTTGATGGAACCGTCCATGAATAAAGTTTTACACTGTTATTAACCGTAGCAATTGGATTCCAACTTAAACCATTATCTGTAGTATATTCTAAAACAAAGTTTTGAGTGTTATTTGTTGAATCCCAATGAATTGTTTCACTAGTTCCTGGAACAAACTTTTCGCCCCCATTTGGATACGTAATTACTAATTTGTCTGTTATTATTTCATAAACTATGAAATATTGTTGTGGTCCTACAGGTACATTAAAACCAGTAACTTCTAAAGTATAGTTTCCAGAAGGAGGATTATTAATCAATACTTGCTCCATATTGTTTAGTCTATCAATCCCGTTTGTTGCTGGAGTATTTAAGTTTACTGCATTTGGAGTAGGATCAAGTTTCCATGGTAAGAAAGAGTTATTGGCAGGATTTTTTACAATAAGATCCAAGTCATTTACCAATGCACTAGTTGCACCAGCCGTAGCTGCAGGGTCATTCCAATAAAGCATAAATCGAACTTGAGAAGTGTTTGCAGGTACATTTATAGTATGTGAATTTAGTACACCTTGCGAAACAGTAGCATTAAAATATCTATTGTCTTGAATAAGTTTTCCTGCTCTATTTCCATTCACTATTCCCCAGCCAAATTGAAAATCTGGACCTACATTTCCATAATCATTAGTAGTATTTAACAAAACTGCTTTTATCAATGCTGATGGCGGATGAACACCTGAATTTAAAGAGGCGTACAGTTCATACAACTGTGCAGAAACACCCGCAATTCCAGGAGCAGCACCAGAAGTTCCTCCGAAAACAAGATATTGATTATTCTCATCGGTTGAATTTTGATTTTGACCATTGGCTGTAATATCTGGTTTTATTCTACCGTCTTTTGCAGGACCTTTACTGCTCGAAGTTGCTATAGTTCCATTAAAAAAAACATTTGCTGTCGCAATTACATTTTTACCTTGTTTGTGTCCACCAGTGATATTTCCCCATTGTCCACCTGCACCATATCCACAATCTGTTCCATTTGAATTACCTGCCGAAAAAACATGTAATAATTTAGAATTTGAATTGGATTGTAAATCCACTGTTCTTGCTACAGTTGTATAGCCACTATTACAACCATTACCATATGATGAATTAGTAATTTGTACTGTATTATTGTTTATATAATTTTGAGTTTGTATGTCCAAAAAACTGGAAGCATAATTAACAACATAAACATTCGATCCAGCAGCCATGCCTCTCATGTCTGGATTCAAATTTCCTGCACCGGACATAATACCAGCTACACCATCACCATGATTTTGACCAGTTCCAGTAGCAAAAGTGTTGGTTATTCGTCCTTGAAAATCAATGTGAGGGCCTACAATACCATCATCTCGTACTAATATGCCAACTCCTAAACCTGTATAATTTGTACCAGCACTTGTTTGTGTGACTAAACTATTAGATCTATGTAAACTTTTCCCTCTGGTATCCTCTTTCACTGCTGGAGCTCGTATCAATTCTATCCATTTGACAAAAAATTGATCTGCTAAATTATTCAAATTTTGTATCGGCATTGATATATCAATTAAATCTGAATCTTTATATTCTTGTTCAATTTTAACACCTATTTTGCTTAATTCTGTTTTAACTACTTCTAAAGGAACAATTTTATAAAATTGCAAAGTTATTTTTATATTATTACCATCCATTGCCCAAGGCTCAAAAGCTGAATGATTTAATTCTTTTGAAATTTTATTTGAAGGATCAACAGGTATAATGCCTCTAACACCGAGGTTTTTTAAATAATCAACAGTTGTATTGATAGGAGAATAAAACAAGTAAGTTCTGTTGGCAATATAATCCAATAACTTAATATTAGAATTTTTCAACTCATCTTGTATAGTCTGATTTGGTGTTTCATAAAATTGAAACCAACCAAAATAACCTTCATTGAACTTCGCCTTTTCAGGCATTTGATTCCATTCAAATGTGCTAATATTCTCCGGAATTTCAATATTTTTATCTTGAAAGGAAATACTATAATTACTCTGCGAATACACAAAGTTTAATATCAAAAATGCAACTAAAATATAAAAGGATTTTAATTTAAAAAAGGGTTGATTTTTTTTCATTTGAGATGGATTTAGACGATGTAATATACATTAAATTTTTCAATTTTAAGTTATTTGGAAAAAGATGCATAATAAAAATGGAATTAATATTTGAAATTATAATTAGCACTCATTATAACTGATTTTTACACTTAGTTTTTTTAATGAGACTCAATACAATATCTTAAAATAAAGAGAATAAATATTTGGTTATAAATATTTAAAATCCGTTAAGAAAGTTATACAAATCATCTTCGGGTTTTAGCCCTAGTTTTTTTCTCAGTCTTGATCTGCTTACATTAATGCTTGACGGAAGCACTTGGAAAATATCTGCCATTTCTTTTGAGTTTAAACCAATTCGGAGATAGGCACAAAGCCGCAGCTCATAAATAGAAAGATTGGGAAACCTGACTTTCATAGATTTGAAAAATTCCTGATGCAGCTCATCCATTTGAATTTCAAACGTGTGATCTTCTGTATGAAGATACTGGCTGAGCATTCTGCGGATTTCTCCCAACCTAATTTTAGAAATATTTGGGGTATCTTCTATTTCTTTTATTTTGCAGTTAATGATAGAAAGTATTCTGTTTTTGTCTTCATCATCTTTTGCTTTAGTAGCCAGCTCAATGGTTTTCCTTCGGATTTCCTCTCTTAGATTTTGCTGTTCTGTTTCCATCTGTTTTTGCTTTGCAATCAGAATTTCCTCACGGTGTTTTTCGGACTGCTCTCTCAGAGATTCCCGCTGTTTTTGCAGGAAATCAAAAGCCTGTTTTTTAAGTCTGTTTTGATGATGCTTCCTCAAAAAGTAAAATGAAGCAATTATGATTAGTCCATATAGAACATAGCTGTATATTGTTCTGTACCAAGGTGCTTTTACCGTAAAATTAATTTTTTTCGTTTCCGAGAAAAAATTTTCTTTTCTTGCTTTAATGTGAAGTGTATAATCGCCTTCTTTGAGGTTTAAAAAATTTACATCATTTTTAGTACTCCAGGGCGACCATTTATCTGAAAAACCCTTTAAATAATACTGATATTCCACTCCTTCTTCGTTAGGAGCTATAAAGCTAAAATGAAAGTTATTATATTTATAGCTGATGCTTTGCTGATGATGTATTGCTGTTTCATTATGATTATTAAACGCCTTAGCTTTTCTGAAAACTAAATCTGCAAGAAAATTTACTTTCTGGTTTGGTGTTTTTTCCAGCGCAAAACCATTGTAAACAGGATAAAAGTTATATTCTGGCGAAATCTTCTTAGGAAAATAAAAACCGGGAAGCACTTCTTTGATGACTGCCGCGCCGATTTTATCATTCATCAATCTGAATTTTTTGTCAGCCGAAATATATTTGTATGCATGAGTTGCGGTGACAATCATGATCTCTCCATCATTTTTATAGATTTGAGGAGAATTTCCTTCAAATTCAGAATCCAGAAAAATTTTTCTGTTCACCGGGTTAAGATTTACATCCAAATCGGTTCTTATCACTCCGTAATTAGGAATATTAATCCAGATGGTCTGGTTGCTTTCGATTTGAATCTGGCTTACTGCTCCGAGAATGTATTTCATATTTTTTACAAATCTCAATCTGCCAAATTCTTTTTTATAAATAGAAATTCCTTTATAATTACCGGTTAATACATAGTTATTTCTAAAAGGAATTATTTGGGAAACACCATACTCATCGTTGATTTTCTGAAATACATTATCTTTTACTAGAAACAATCCTCTATCATGACCGCAATACATATTTCCTTCAATTGTTTCTAAAGTCCAGACCTGCCCGTCCGAACCTTTGATAAGATTAAAAAGTGGATTTTTCTGATTATTTCTAAAATTATTCCAGTCTGTATAATATAATCCCTGATTGGAACCCAAAAATAATTTACTTTCATTAATAAGGGCTGTATATCCTGTCCCAAAATCACCGTTGACACTGTAAAAGTAAGAAATACTGCTGCTTATGTCTACAGAGGCAATTCCATAATCCAAACCAAGCCACAATTTGCCATTTTTTTGATAAAAAAGAGAAAGAACAGTATTATTGGGTAAGCCTTTGTTTTTATTAATATGCTGAACAATTTTTCCGTTTAGATCTGTAATATACAGTCCATCGGTAATCGTTCCAAAAGCTAAATATTTATCATCAATTGAAGTAAAACTGAAAACTTTATTTTTTTCGAGAATAGAATTGACCTCCGAAATAGCGGGTGTCATTTTCTTTTCTGAAACCTGAAAAATCCCATGGTTTTTAGTGACAATTCTAAGTTCTTTAGCTATTTTGAACACTCCAGCTATTTCTAATTGGCTGTTTTCAGGATAAGAACAGATTAAATTCAAATTTTTTCCATCAAATTGCAGCAATCCCTTCCTGTCGTCAGCAAGGTAAAGTAATCCGTTTACTAAAAAGCTGTCTGTGAATCTTACCGGAGCTGATATTTTTGAAACTTTCCCCCAATACAAAGTGTATAAATTCTGATGCGAAATAAAAACAATCTTATCTTTTACCTGATACGCTCCCCAAAATTCTTCTGTAACGCCGTTGTTATTTTTTCGGTAAGGATAAAGCGAAGTGTAAGAAAACTTTTGAAATTTGTCTTTTTTGTAAACGCCGAAATCCATATCTGCGCCAACATATATGGTAGAAGCATTTGCAATGTGAAGAGATCTCGTATATCCTTTATAATTCCTAAATCTGTTCCAGTTTTGACCATCAAACTCCAAAACACCGTTTTCCGCAGCCATATAAACCATCCCATTGTCTGCTGCTTTTATTTCCCAGATTTTACCATGGTTGCCATAATCTTTAGGCAGATAATTCTGAATAAAAGGCAAACCTATATTTTGAATGCTTTGTGAGTATATTAAAGCAAACAATAAACACAATATACAGCTAAGAAGTCTTTTCACCATCATATCAAAAATAACGAATTAAAATGAAAAAGCCCGCCAAATATGACGAGCTTTTAAAAAAAATAACATAATTTAGTTAATAACAAGCTTAGAAGATTGTGTTTCTCCTTTTTCGTTGGTGGTTTTGATGATATAAAGCCCTTTAGAAAGACCATCAGTAGCTACGGTATTATCTACTGAATTTTTCACTTTCTGACCAGCCATATTATAAATCTCCAAAGATTTCACTTTACCATCAACCGTCACAGTTTCCCCAGCTTTTACAGGATTTGGATATATTCTTGCTTCTTTTTTGTTTTGAATGTCTTTTACTCCTAAAGTTCCGTTTTTATAAAAATAGATGTTGTCTACATAAACACTTCCAAGATTACTCGAAATTAGGAATTGATACAAAGAGTTTCTGATTTGTCCTCCTGGAATGTTAAAGTCGCTGATCGGAACATCAATCGAAACCCATGTTCCTGTTGTTGAAGGTAAATGATTCAATAAAAATGATGAAGTTTCCCCAGCCTGAGAAGCATGATTTGACCATTTCGGATTGAATACTTTGCCTACTAAGTCTGTTCCTGCATCTATAAAATAATCCATATGAAAATGCGTCATTGCAGTAGCATTTATATAATTAGCAAGCTGTACACCAAGAAAGTTGGTAAATGTAATCTTTTTCACAGCATTTCCTGCCACTGTAACATCCTGAATTGTAGAATCATCCCAAGAAGTAGACCATTCAGAAACAGGAACATTAGTATATGCCTCACTAAAGAAAGATATTACATCAGCAGCAGCTCTTGCAGGTGGATTTGGAGCGGCTGTTGAGGGACCCGAAACGGTATAATTTATCGTATATATTCTCGTCGTTGTGCCGTTCTGAGCCGTTACAGCAACTGTTGCTGTTCCAGGAATAGAAGCAGCTTGCGTAATTACTCTTGTTGCGTTTGTATTGCTTGTTATAGCTGCGGTAATTTGTGGAATAGCAGTAGTTCCCTGCGGAAACTGTACAGAATAAGTAGTAATTGCAGAACTGAATCCGGCAACAGTTGTTCCATTAACTTTCAAATCACTTAAAGTAGCATCGGCAGTAGGATCTACAGGGTTTTTCCAGAAGTAGATATTATCTAAATAAACAGTTGATGGTGTCGTTCCCGACTGACCATCAAACTTCAACTGGAAAACAGAGTTCCATGTCATTCCGGTGAAAGCTGATTTTGGCAAATTCACACTGTTCCAGCTACCTGCGGTTAATGGTACATTAACCAAAAATTCCCCTGCTCCTGTTCCGTTATTGATTGGAGAAACTTTCAGAATTGCACCGGAAGTATTAGACCAAACATCAATATGCAAAAACTCCATTGAAGCTGCATTTTGTGTTGTAAGCTCCGTTCCTTGATAATTGAAATTAGAATAAACCAGAACATTGTTTCCAGAACCAGAAACAGGAATAAATGTAGGATTTACTGTTCCTGACTGCCCCCAGTTTGGATTATAATTAGTGACAACATTAGTATATGCATCACTAAATATCGAAATTACATTAGCCGGCAAGTGTGTCGGTGTTGGTGCATTGGTTGTTGGCTGAGAAAAGCCAAACGTAAATGCCAACAACATTAAAAAAAGAGATAAATTTTTCATTTTATAAAAATTTAAGGGTTAATAATATTTTTAGTTGATCTTTTTAACAACTATTTTTTTATGAATTTATGAGTATTTGTTCCTTTTGAGTTTTCAATTTTAATTAAATAATTCCCTGAAGGATAAGAAGTCATATCTATTTCAGAATTGGCTATTATATTTTTCTCAAGTACTTTCTTACCTGAAAAATCGTAAAGAGTAATCATATTTTTTTTCTCAAATAATTTTAAATTCAAAACTGTTTCCACAGGATTGGGATAAATGAATTCCTGCGAAGCAGAAAAGTTTTCTACTCCCAATGTACACGCATCTCCTACCACATAAGAATAATATTTCGTTACCGACATTCCACCTGCATACGCAAATTTAACGGCGTAATTGATGGTAGATCCCAACGTTTGCCCTGTTAAAGTTTGAGTAAAAATCTTTCCAGAAGTATTCGTCATTGCGGTTTCGGTGAAAGGCGTTTGCTTCCACAAATAAGCCACAACGCCCGTTTTATCGGTATCTAACAATTCAAACGTTACTTTTACATCGGTTCCGATGGTTTGGAAACCGTATTTGTATCCCGTAGAAAATGCACCTTGCGAAGCCAAAGTAGAAGTTCCGTTGCAGGCGGTGTTGATATTGGAAAGCGTGGTTGCACTTAATATAATGGGATTATTGGCAGCCGTATTTCCTGCGGCATCGCTGGCTGTTACGGTAAAATTGTACGTTGTGGTAGGACTCAATCCTGAAATAATCACCGATTTTTGAACGCCCGAAGTTCCGTAAGCTGTTTGAGTAGCTCCACCAGAAATTTGATAAGTAATTGCTCCAAAGTTATCATTTGCATTCAATAATAATTCTACAGAATCGCTGGTTACAGCTCCAACAGTTGCCGTAAAATTGGTCGGTGCAGCCGTATCCGGAGTGGTGTTTTGATAAACTCTTACATAATCAATAATCATAGAAGCATTGGTAAATGTGGAAGGAATAGCTCCTGCAACACCACCCATTGCAATGTTTAAAAGTAGATATTGCTCTTTATCAAAGGGCCACGTTGATGCGTTTTTCACCGAAGGATTGTACGTGTAATACGCTACTCCGTCCAGCAAAAATGTAATTTGATTCGGCGACCAGTTCATCGAATAAATGTGATAATTATCCGTAATATCCGATGAAGCCAACATTCCGCCGTGATTGGCAGAGTTTCCGGAAGATGATGGCGTATGCAATGTACTTTGAATATAATTTTCAGGAGCTGATGGGAAAATTCCGTATTCCATCATATCGATTTCTCCGCAAGCCGGCCAACTGGTATTTCCATAAGTGGAAGCAAAATAGCCACCCGGTTCATTGACATTTTTTCCTAAAAGCCAGATTGCAGGCCACGTTCCTTGGTTTTTTGGAACTTTTGCACGAACATCTACTCGCCCATATTTAAAGGCAAATTTTGAGTTGAGTCTTGCCGAAGTGTAATTCTTGGTGTAGCCTTGATCCGTGAATACTTCTTTTTTAGCAACAATATTCAGGTTTCCATTGTTTGCAAAGGAATTGGTAACGAGATTAGTGTAATGTTGTTGTTCTCCATTGTACCAACTTCCGCCATTTGGCAATTGGGTTTGGTGATGCCATTTCGCATTGTCAACGGCTCCGTTGGTGGAAAATTCGTCGGACCAGACCAAATCATTGTACACGACATCGACCTGTGCCAAATAGAGTGTGCTGAAAAGGAATAAAACGAAATGCTGTAATTTTTTAAGCATAATATTTTTGTATTAATGTTCTTTTGTCTTGAAATCGAAGATTCGACGAAGTCAAACAAAAGAACCAAAAGTTCAAGACTTGGAAACTCGGCTAAAATTTTAAAACATTTCCTAAAATTTCCAAACTCGGGCGGAAAAAAAGATTAGTTTTTCTCATTTCTTTTTTTGCCGCCACTCAAACAGTGGAAATTTTTTAACGGAAATCTTTTAAAATTTGCTTCACCATTTTTAATGTTTCAATGGAATCAGCGAAACTTTGTTTTGTTAACGCCTCCGTTTCCTATGTCATTTATTTTTTTTAAAAATTTTTATTTTTTTTCAACCTTGTCAGGGTTTGAAACCCTGACAAGGTTTTTGCGTTGAATCTCTCGCAGCCCGACTTGAGTGGAGCTCTTTTTGTGAGGAGTCCTTCGGCAAAGCTCAGGATGCGATGAGCAAAAAAGCGGGAACGGAAGGCGGATTAAGCTGCCCAAAAAAAACTCGCATCTCGTAACTCGTAACTCGCAACTCTTCTCAATACTTCAACTTCTCGTGTTTGTCCCAGATTCCCCAATGTGCGCCGACCTCGCCTTCGGGACCTACTTTCCAACTTTCGTCGAAGGAGGAAAAGTAGAAACAGTCGATTTGCTCGTCCATACACCACAATTGGGTGTTGATGAAGTAATTCAAAGCGTTTTCTCTGGACGGAAAAGCGCCCTTCAAATCTTCGCCTTTGCTTGGCCAACCGGTTTCGGAAATGATGACGGGTTTTCCGTTGGCTGCCTGTTTTGCCTGATAATACATTTGCTTCATATAATTGAGCGAATGTTCGGCGGGGCAACTTTCCCAAAACGGATAACAGTTTGCCAAAATAACGTCGCAAGCTTCTGTAATTCTTGGTTTTATGGTAAATTCGTAATAGGCATCTACGTAACCTACGGGAATTTCGGGGAGTTCTTTTTTTACACGGTTGATGAAATCCAGCAATTCGTCTTCGGTTAAATCTTTGCGGTACATCACTTCATTTCCTACGGCTGCAATGTCCACATATCCTTCTTTGGCGAGTTTTATCAATCCTTCAATTTCTCTTTCGTTGATTTCGGGATCGTCTCCCAACCAAGCTCCGACCAGGGTTTTCATTCCGAATTCTTTGGCGATTTTCGGGATGTGTTCGTTGCCTTCGGTGCAAGAAAACGAGCGAACCCACGATGTGTGCGGTTTCAGGATTTCCATTCTTCGGCGAACTTGCTCCTCGGAAATGATGTCGCCGGGTTTTTGTCCGTCTTCATACAAACTGAAACAAAAGCCGTGAACGCCATTGTTGAGAATTTCCCGAAACAAATCTCTTTTTTCGGTTTCGGTTTTTCCTATAATATAATTATCCTGATTGAGTTTGGGTAAGGATAAATATTGCTCTGCTCTGTATGACATTGGTAATGATGATTATGAGTTGATAATGGTTAATTGATTATTGACAGTTTCTAAAATCTTGTGTCTCGTGTCTAATATCTTGCGTCTATTTTCAAAATTTGAATTTTTCGTTGGCATCCCACAATCCCCATGAAGTTCCTGCCCAACCTTCGAAATGGATTTTCCAAGATTCGTCGAAAGAAGAGAAATAGAACAGCGTTAAGTTTTCTTTCGATGCCCATTTTTGTGCTTCGGAGAAATATCGCATTAAATTTTCTGGCGATGGTTGTGCATTTTGTACGGCGTCACCTTTACTTGGCCAACCGGTTTCTGCAATGATGATTTCTTTTCCACCCGCTATTTTTTTGGTTTGATGATACATTTCCTGCAAATACATTCCGGCATTGTCTATAGAAGCACCTTCCCAGAACGGGTAGCAGTTGATTAAAATTTTATCGGTTGCTGCTGCCAATTTCGGGTGATTGATGATTTCGTAATACACATCAATATACGTTACAGGAACATCCATCGTTTGATTTTTAACTTGTTGAATGTAGCTCAACAACGTTTCTTCATTTTGGTCGCCACGGAACAATACTTCGTTTCCAACGGCGGCGATATCTACATTTCCTTCTTTGATTAACTGAATTAAAGCCTGAATTTCTTGTTGGTTTTCGGTTTCATCTTTGCCAATCCACGCTCCCATCAATACTTTGAAGCCCATTTCTTTGGCAATTTTCGGGATATTTTCGTGTCCGTGCGTGGAAGAAAAGACTCTGATCCATTGTGTATGAGGTTGCAGCACTTCCAAGCGTTTTCGGATTTGTTCTTCAGTGATGTAATCGCCCGGAAATTGTTTTTCGGTGAATGCACTGAAACAAATGCCACTCATTCCGGCTTTGAAAACATTGTAAAATTCAGTTTTTATGCCTTCAACATTGGTATAATCAAAGGTTGGGAAATAATACTGCGGAAATTGCTGTTGCAGTTGCAATCGGGAAAGTCCAGCCAAATTCATTCCTTTCAATATATTGTTGGCACCGTATCCAGAAGGTTTTGGCGCTTTTCTTCTGGCTAATTCTGCACTTATTTCTCTGGCTTTTTCTTCTGACACATCATAATCCCACATTACCCAAATGGCTATTAATGTACCTGCAATTGGAATTACCGAGAAAAGAATATGCAACATAGAAATTGCCCCTTCTTGTTGTGTTGTAGGAATCCCTTCTTTGAAGCCTACCCAAGTTAGAATTAAACCACTTAATCCACCCGCAATAGCAGCGCCAAATTTTACCATCCACCAATAAATAGCGCCAAATATTCCTTCTCTTCTTTTTCCGGTATTGAGTTCGTCAATATCAATCACATCGGAGGTCATCGACATCATAATGGTAAACAAACTCCCTATACCAAAGGAGAAAAAAGGCAATGCAATAATAAACAAATAGGGTTTGCCCGGAACTAATAAAAACCAAAGCAAAATATACCCTAAAATAGAAATGCTTTGAGAGATGATAAAAGCATTTTTTTTGCCATATTTATTGGCCATCCATCTCACGATGGGTATCACAAAAAGCGTTGTAGAGGTTGCTCCTAAACAACCAAAAAGAGTTGGCCAAATCCCAGCATCAGCTGGACTTCCATTAAATAAATGATAAACAATTACAAAAAATGTAAAGCTTGCAACCGTATTAAATGCATTAAAAATTAAAAAAGTAGCAATACATAGTTTTTTAAACGGCTTTATTTTTAAAGCTTCTTTAAATCCTTCGATGATTAAATCAAAACTTCTACTCGCGTTTTTTAAATTTAAGGGTTCATAATTTTCGTTGAGCGTTGATTTACTTTTGATAAAAATACCCGGAATAACTGCGAGTATGGTACAACCGATGGCAACATAGATGGCCAAAGTTCTGGTGGCTATTTCTGCGGTAGGGAAAAAATCGGGATCATACATAATCACCCAAAACCAAGGCGCAATAACCCAAGCCAATTGTCCGATTAATTGTGACACCGCCATAATATTGGTTCGTTCGTGGAAATCATCACTCATTTCATAACCCATTGCCACATACGGAACACTAAATATGGTAATTCCCAAAAAGAAAACTAATGAAATCAGTAAAAAATAAAAGAAATTGAACGTTGGCGAATTAGAAGAATACAATTGAAACATTAATGCAAACGCAATCCCTGTAATGATGCCACCAATGATAACATATTGCCTTCTTCTGCCCCATTTCGACTTGGTATTATCCGATATAAACCCCATCAATGGATCAGTAATGGCATCAAACAACTTTGGAATAAAATAAATTAATCCTAACATCCAACCAGAAAATCCTAAATTCTGAACCAATACTACGATGAAGATTCCTAGTGCTGCAGGAAACATTTGGTTCGCCAACATTCCCAAACCGAAAGCTATTTTCTGTCCTAATGGAACTTTATTTTTTGAAATTACTGATTGTGACATATACTTTTAGTTTTTAAAAAGTTAGATGAACGGTTTGCAATGCTTTCGCATTGATATTTGTGGATATGTATTGATTTCCTAAAGAAATTTCGATGTTTTTCGCCTGTTCCGATGGATTGAAAACCACCACTGCAACCGAACCGTCGGGATTTTTTGCCGCCGTTACTTGCAATTCTTTATCCGGGTTTTCAAAACCAATTCGTACCGCATCGGGACGAATAAATTTGCTGAAATGCGCCATCGTGTAGTACAAAGGCGTTACATACACTTCATCGGTTTCGGGATCTACCAAAATCGGTGCGCCACACCAGTTTTTGAACCAATTGGGACCGCCATTTTTATCCAAAACCATATTCCAATCAATCCAGCCATCGACTTGATTGTTCAAACAACCAATAATATCTCCTGCATAACGGAACACCGGAACGTATTTCGGGTGCAAATATTTTTCTTCTTCTTTTGCCCAATCCCAACCCCAATCGGTAGCTTCAGGACTCCAATACCAAGAATCGTCTTTCCATTTCGGAATATCGCCATCAATGCAGGCTTCGGTTTGGATTAAGTGTTTGGATGGATTTTTTTTGTGTGCGTATTGCAACTCATCTTCAAACACTTTCCAAGTGCTTTCGTACCAATGAATGGCAGTTCCTGCGAAATATTTCGACGATTTTTCGGACCGGTACATTTCGTCCACCCAATTTTTGAGTTCCGCTCGGTTTTGGTCGTAGCCGAAAATCTTCACGTTTCCGTAACCGTCTTTTTCTAATTTTGGGCCAAGGAAATTTTCCACAAAATCCGTCATTTCTTTTGGCGTAAAGAGCATACTTTCCCAATTTCCGCCGTTTCCGTGAGGTTCGTTCACCACGGTAATTCCCCAAATCGGAATGCCTAATTTTTTATATTCGGTTAAATATTTTGAAAAGTATAAAGCAAAAGTTTCGTTGTATTGCGGCAATAATTTTCCGTTGATCCAAGAGTTGTTGTCCTTCATCCACGGTGGTGAAGTCCACGGTGAAGCCAAAATTTTAAAACCATCTTTGGAAATTTTTTGTGCGTCTTTAATCATCGGCACCAAATCGTCCATATCTTCCTTTACCGAAAAATGTTTCAGTTCTTTATCATCGGCAACCGGAGCATACGTGTAATTGTTCAAAGAAAAATCGCAAGAAGCAATCGTGGTGCGGGTTAAAGAATAATTAGCACCTTCCTTGCCAAAGTACAATTGCAATACTTTTTCCCGATTTTTGGGGCTTAATTTACCCAGTAAATACGCCGAACTTTCGGTAAAAGCGCCACCAAATCCCGTAATTTTTTGGAATTGTTGTTCGGGTTTAATGTTTATTTTAATTGAATTTTCAACAGCATTTCTCGCATCAATTTTAGTTAATTGATTTCCGCTTGCCGAAGTTTCGTAGATATTGGCTTTCCACGATTTTTGTGCGGTACAACTCATTGTTACACTCATTAGTATGGCAATATGTAGGCTTTTTGCAATCATTTTTTTATTTATTCTGATTTTTTTTCCCGCTGATCTTCGCTGATTCTTACTATTTTTCTGCGGTAGTCTGCGAAAAATCATCTGCGCTCATCTGCGGGAAAAATATCACTTCGTTTCCATCAATTGTTTTTCAAACTCACGATGTGGAGGCATTTCTACGCTGTCTAATAATCGTTTCAGGTTTCCGTTAAAGGTTTTCTGAATGGTGTTTCCGTCTCTTTTCAATTTTTTGAAAGCACCTTCATCTACTAAATCCCAAAGTGCATATTTGGCGTTTCCATCTACGGTAAACAATCCGAAATGATTTTCCGAACCGCCTGCATTTCCGGCATCTTTCCAAGGCTCGTCAAACGCCTCGAAATAGAAACACGAAATATTGTTTTTATTGGTCCAGTCTCGCATCATTTTGTAAAAAACACCCGATTTGTATTCGTCCACCGCTTTAGAATCGTTGCTTCCGTACAATTCATTAGAAAAAGTTGCCCAACCGGTTTCGCCAATATGTACCGGTTTTTCTACGCCCAAACTTTGCATATATTTTTTCACTGCATTGTACTGCGATTGTGCGTATTTCAAAGAACGCAACATTGCCAATTCCAACTGTTTTTCTTTAGAATACTGAAATTCATCTTCCGAAATTCCCCAAAAAATCGGGTTGTAATGCGTGTCGTGCATCGGGTAGGTGTGCATCGAAATATAATCCACCGCTTTAATGAGCTCTGTAAGTTCTTTGGTGTGGTATTCTTTGTCGCCACCGCCCCAACTTGCAAAATTATCAGAAGTGGTGATCCATAAATCTTTTGGTAAATCTCCTTTTTTCTTTAGATCTTGCAAATGATTCACCCATTTCAAAATCACGGAAGGCTGCACGTAATACGCTGTTGCCCATTTTACCATCGCCTCGTTTCCTACGGCAATCACTTTCACAATATCGGGATATTGTTTTGCCAAAGCAGCAGCACGTTCTATTTCGGTGGCGTTTCTTTCGCTTTCTTCGTAGTGATTGGGTTCAAAACCGGTCCACGCATTTTTGCAATCGATCCAAGCGCCCAACATTACATACATTTCAAAGTTGGGATCTTCTTGTTTCAGTTGATGAATAGCTTCCAAAACATTCACATCGTGCGGAAGATGCACGTTGTAGGTTCGGATGATTTTCACGCCCATTGCCGCCATTATTTTCATATCTTCCTTTAATTGGGCAATGGTAGGTTGCAATCTTCTGGAGTTGGTTCTATAACCGCCGTAAGACATTGCTAAATAATTGGGATTTCCCAAAATTTCTGAAGCTGATTTATGTGGTTTCGTTGTTTTTTGCATACTGGTACAGGACATTAAAAATGTCAAAAAAAGGGTTGATATTAGGCTGAATAGCTTCATTTTTAATCGAAATTTTCCGTTTTTCCCGCAGATCTTCTCTGATTTAAACCGCTGATTTACGCTGATATTTCTTTTTCTCTGCGATATTCTGCGGAAAAATTCTGCGGAAATCTGCGGGAAAAGATTTATTTCAACTGTTCTTTTCTGATTTTCACTTTAATCAAAGACACTTTTCCGTTTCTTTTGAAAATGTTTTCAGAATCTTCTTTATTAATGGTTAAACTGTTCTCTATTTTTGCTTCACATTGTTCATTAAAAATTGCTACGCTTTCAGTTTCCGAAATTTCATAGATTACTGGAACTTCGCATTTGGTGAAAAACAACGAATTTTCGGGTAACTTCAACGATGAAGTATTGGATTGTACATCAAAATATTCGATGGTTTTTTCTTCCGTTAAGAACTCTTCTTTTCTCAATAAATCGGGTTTAAACTGCAATTGTCCGTCTTTTACCACCATTCCCAGTTCTCCGAAACGGCTCAAAATATCTTCTTTTACCTGTCCCGTCATTCCCGGTTGTTGTGCGCCTTTGGTAAATGGCGTGTGCGAATACGCATCGGTTGGGAATGCACCGTACAATTCCGGTGATTTGTGAACCCCGATTCCTGCGTTGATTTCGTAGAAATGTTCCAACAATCTTCCCACCGTTTCGGGCGAAGCATTTTCGTTGATGGCTTTTTGGCAAACTTCCATCACGGCTAACAATAATTTGGAAACCATATGCCAATAAATAGAGCCTAAACCTTCGTAACCGTAGAATGTGCCGCTTCTTCCGGTAAATTCTTTATGGTTAAAAACTTCTTCAAAAATTTCTAAAATCAAGGTTTTTTCCTGATTTTCAACGTTTAAAGCATCTAATCCTATTTCTAAATCGCCTGCATTTTTGAAATTTCCATTGAAATGATAATTTCCTAACACATCTTTTTCAATGATTTGCGTATTTTTTTCCGCAACCAATTGTTGAAGCAATGCTGATTTTTGAACTAAATTTTCAGGAATGCTGTTTCTTTCCAAAAATCCTTTCAGTTGCTTGTTCGGATACAATAAATAACTGTATTGGTCTTCTCTAAATAACGCCGAATTTTTCAACGCGTCGAGAACTTTCAATGCTTCATTTGAAGTTAAAAATTGAGAACTCAACACCGCAACTTGTCCTTCCAACATTTCGCTGAGGTATGAAATCGTAACAGATTTTTCGTTGGAAGTCATCAAATTATAGGCGTGATATAAACCGTCTTTTCTTTCGTTGGCTTTGATGGAATGCTCCAAAAACTGCAACGAAAGGTTGGTAAATCTTCTCAACCCTTCCAAAGAAACGGTACGTTTTTTACCCCAAAATCCTTTGGTGTACACGTGATTTCGGTATTCCGAAGCCGCTTCGCCAAATAGATCGAGGATTTTTTTGCGGTCTTCGTTGCTGATGTTTCCTTCCAATAACGCAAGATTTTCTTGGAAACCTTCTCGTATTTTTTTGTAAAAATCTACCAATTCGGTAGAAACCTTCACGTTTTCCAAAGCCGAATTTTCAAAAATACCTTGGAAAAACTGCATCATTCTTCGCAAATAATACAACGTCACCATCGAAACGCCGTTTCCTACCAAAGCGTTGTTGGCATCGTTCCATTCTGGGCGTTGCGTATTCATCCAAATACCGCCTTCCAAAATAAAATTGGACAATTTAGCCAGAACAGTTGCTAATATTTTTTCGGTGAAATTTACCTTCAACACTTCTCCGTTTTCATCGGTAAGCAAAGCGCCGTCTGCTCCCATTTCGGCTCTTCTTTGGTGAATTGTTGCGTCCAATTCAAAATCAAAATCGATGGTATCTTTCGGATTTTTCAGAATTTCTTCGTGGGATTTTATTTTGTACGGAACATTGGCGTACACAAAAAGCTCCTGATCCAACAGATTTTCTAACGAATTAGGGAAATAATTTTCGGTAAATTCTAAAAATTTCTGTAAATAAATAATTTGATGATCGCCCCAATAACCAATGTAACTCCACGGATCGTCTTCTTCAATGGTTTCCCAATCGAAACCGTCTTTGGTTACCCGGTACGGATTGTACCCGTCAAAAGTCGTGGCGTTTAGGAATTTAAAAATCATTCCTTCGATAAAATACGGATAGGAATGCGCCAAAGCTTCCCAATTTTGGAAAATATCTCTCCAGTTTCCTTCGTAATCGAGGATTTTAGAACCGTCCACTTCACTTCTGGTGTTGATGGAAAATTTGTTCCACGGACGGGAAGGATCTCCGTGACGGCGGGAAAATTTGAGCGGTAAATATTCTTTTGCTAATCGGATAAAATCGGCATCATCAGCATTCTCTAGCGCTGCTTTCAATTCAAACAAAGAAAATTTCTCTGGAAGATTGTTTAAAATTTTATCTGAATTTTTGAAAACTTGTTGGTTGGCTTTCTCCATATATTTGGAAAAATCCCACCTTTCGATGGTGTAATTGTCATCGAAAATTCCGCCACGCATAATGTTGAACAGCGTGTTGGAAAAATGACGGCTGTCTCGCAAATCGTCGTTGGTAAACTGCAAACCATCGGCTGCAGCAACTAATTTTTTAAGATTTTCGGTGCCTAAATCAATATCTTTTTGAATGCTTGAAGCAAGATTTTTTTCGGTTTTAATGCGTTCAATCCAGTTAATAACATTCGATTGCGACTGATTCACATTGGCTACAAACCACCAATTTTTTTCATCATTGGTGTTTAATGCTAATTCTTGTTGAACGAAATACGCTCCTTTCTCTCCTTTGATGTCGGTTTCCTGACTTACTTTTTCGCCTTTTCTGAAATTTTTCAACTGAAGCGAAGACAGCAAATACGTTGGATTTTCTGTTCCGATGGAGAAAACGGTGTTGGCTTTCAAAGCTTCGCTGGGTTCGGCTTTATCTACGATAATGGCACTTAATGCGAAAATTCCGAGACCTGATTTTGCATCGAGCTCGGTACGTTTATAGGCATCGCCCAAATTGCTGACCCTCATTTGCAAATCGCTGCCGATTCCGTACGGTAAAATGTTTTGCAATCCGTCTAAAACAGTTACGTTTTGATTTTCGGAGGCTAAGTTTTTGATGGTTGATTTTTTGATGAAGCCAAATTCGCTGCTGTTGTTCCATTCGTAGGAAAAAGCGAGTGCTAAATCGTGGTTGATTTCTTCAAAAATGAGTTTGTTGCCAAATTCGTTTTTGTACACATTTCTGGTGGTGCGAAATTGTGCTTCGTTGCGAACGGAAAAAGGTTCCCAAACTAGTGTTTCCCCATTTTGATGCACCTGAACCATTGTTTTGCTTCCGGTAATTTCTGCCGATTCGGTGATTTTGTCATCGGTGTAGTACGGGAAAAGGGCAAATTCTGAGTTTTTTCTTCCTGCGGAAAGTCCGCCATTGCTGGACACGAACATCCAATGATTGGAGTCGCTCACGATGGTCATAAAAAACGGACGCAAAGCTTCGGCATCGGAAATTTTGAAAAAAACTTCGTGGTTGATTTTTACAGCTTCTAAAGAGGATTCGATATGGGAAATCGTGGATTGCATTATTGAAATTTTGATAAATTAATTTTAAAATTGGTTGTAAAACCCTTCCGAAGGAAAAAAGATCCTCGGATGTAATGGTCTGAAAAATGTTGTTTTATAGTGAAACCTTATAGGTTTTGAAAACTATAAGGTTTAAGATTTTTGAAAATTTATTTTGTTTTGTAAACTCTTACATAATCTATAGTCATTTTTTGTGGGAAAGGCGTTCCATCCACCGGGAAGCCAACATAATTTCCTCCAACAGCGACATTTAGAATCATAAAGAACGGTGAATTATACACCCATTGACCTTTTTTTTCTACTTCATCGCGGGTCAAACGTTGATACAGATAATCATCTACAAAAAAATCAATTTTGTCTGCGTCCCATTCTACTGCGAAAAGATGAAAATCAACATCAAATCTTCCGTCTTTTAATGCATAAGCTTTTGTAATTGCATTTCCAGCAGAATAACCTGGTCCATGAAGAGTTCCGTGAGCTATGTGCGGTTCCTGTCCACGTAATTCCATAATATCAATTTCACCACATTGAGGCCACTGAACAGTGTCTATGTTTGCACCCAGCATCCAGAAAGCCGGCCATAATCCAGGTCCGTAAGGCGTTTTTAATCTTGCTTCGAATCTTCCGTATTGCTGGTCGAAAAGCCCTTTGGTTTTGATTCTTGCAGATGTAAATGCTGAGCCATTATAATTTTCTTTTCTGGCTGTGATGACAAGATTTCCGTTTCCGTCCAGCGAAACGTTTTCAGGACGGTTGGTATAATATTGTAACTCCTGATTTCCCCAGCCACCACTTCCGGTACCGATATCATAAGACCATTTGGCAGCATCAGGTAAAGTTCCCGCCACACCATCAAACTCATCGCTCCAGGTAAGCTCCCAGCTTCTTTCGGGTAACGTCTGAACCGATTCTTCTTCGCAAGAAACTGCAAAAAATGCAAAAGCAACAAGCGATGTAAACATTAAAAATTTATGTTGATTTAAAAATTTCATAATTCTTCTTTTTGATTTTAATTGTGGAAATACATATTATCAAAGAAAACATCTCCGTTCCCATCTACTTTGAACTGAATAATATTGCTCAAATTCACTCCTGAAAATGCAGAGAGTGGAATACTGATGCTCTTCCATCCATTTGTATTAGTTCCAATACCTGAAGGTACAGACAAAGTGTACACTTTCTCAACCGGTCCGGGACTGATTAAATAGAACTTTAGGCTGGTAGAATTGGCAGAGTAATAATCCAAATGAACAAAACCATAAGAAGATACATTAAGCGGACTTGCGAATTGTGTTCCTTGATAATTAAGACCTGCATATTTCAAAGTATTATTTCCCGCAATCAGAAGTTGGGAAACTACCGTATTTTGTCCCCAGTTTGGATTAAAATCTGTTCCGGCAACATTTGTATACGCATCACTGAAAACCGAAAGAACTCCAGAAGCCGGATGAGAAGGTGCTGGTGCAGCTGTAGCTGGTGTAGATGGGATAATGCTTCCGTCATTGTAGAAATATATATTGTCTGCGTAGAAAGCCGGAATATTGGTACCTTCAAAAATAATCTGTCCGATTTTGCTTCTGGAAGTTAAACCTGTCATCGCACTAAAAGGAATGTTGATACTTACCCAGTTTTGCCCCTGCAAAGCAGGTGCGGTAATGGTTGTAACGTGATTGCTGTCATCATTTCCTCCAAAAGCTCCATTTGGTCCAAAATCTACAATATTTACTTTGAAATTTGCTCCCGCTGCTAATGCATTTGGAAGGTAAATATCTGCGTGAAAATGCGAAGTTGCAGAAGCATTAATTGGGTTGGCGGCAGACTGTATTCCTACAAAATTAAAATTATAATAATTGAGCACATTGTTTCCGTTTACTGTAAAATCTGCAGATTGTGTCGTCTGATAAGGCGCCCAATATCCGTTGTAATAATCTACCGGAACATTCGTATATGCGTCACTGAAAACCGAAATTACTTTATCTGCAGGAAGTGTAGGTGTTGGAGCTGCCAGAAAATTCCCCTGAGAGTTGATTGTTAAACTACCAGAAGCTGGTTTTCCACCCAAAGTTGCTGTAATTACCGCAGAACCTCCTGAAACTGTAGCTACATTTCCCAGAGTATTTACTGTCGCAACCGAAGGATTGGAAGATGAAAAATTAAAATAATACGGAGTAAGATTCACCACCTGATTGATTCCGTTCGGAAGGCTGAATGTGGAAATTAAACCGTCAACATTTTGGTTTACTCCCACAAAAGAAGTGACTGTTTTTGCATCCCCGTTTAGAATTCCTGCTGTTCCCTGAGCAACACCCGGAACTTTTTCAAACTTCACCTCATCAATCCAGAAAGTGTATCCGTTGTTGTTTTCCGGACCTTCGGAATAGAAAAACATTCCTTTTTCAGCAATGAGTTTGCTTGCATCCGGAATCGGAATATAGACTTTTTTCCAATTGGTGTTTACAGCTAATGCACTGATAGAAACCTGATATTTGTTTTCTCCTAAATCGTTACCGAATCCGATAATATCAATGTTTGCAGATTGGGTCGCTTTTACCCAAAATGTTAATGCATTGTAGTCTGATAAATCTCTGCCGACAGATGTAAAGAAACTTCCGCCTGCATAAGCTCCTTCCGGACTTCCAAAATCCGGAACTTCAAAACGCATAGATGCTGTTCCGGCATATTTTACTTCATTATCTACCTGAAATGCTTTAGGAGCAGAGCCTCCAAATGCAGCATAATTGAGTCCTGAACTGAAACCATCGATAAAAATCTCGGGATTTTTAGGATATCCGGCTTCTTCCAATTCATTCAGGTCGCGCTGACAACCCAAAGCCAAAAGCATGGATAATCCTAATACGGATTTTATGATTCTATTTTTAAGTATATTTTTCATTTTGATTTTTTTAATTCTAAATTTTAAGGTTGAATGTTGCAGCCCGACTTGAGCGGAAATCCTTTTTGTTGAGCAAAGCGAAACAAAAAGATTGGTAGCGGAAGGCGGATAAAGCTGCCCTAAAAATTCTGTTTTATTTACCTATATTAATTTGAATGTACGTTCTGATTTCCCATTCATTTCCATTGGGAAAGCCAATTGCAGTGGGATCAGGAACCCAGTTTCCTGCACCGTCAATTGTTTGTGTCGGGTTGTATCTTGGGGAGTATTGGTCTAGCGTTCTGTAGGTTCCTCTGATTCCGATTCTCGTTCCAGGAAGAATCCACCAATCCGGTTTTCCGATTTCAAGAGATAAATCTCCCATTAACTGCATCGGGAATGTCTGATTGAAGTCTCTGTGGAAATCGTATGGTCCCCAATCGTTGAATTTAATTCCAGAAATAAATTTCATTTTTTTGTAGATGGTTCTTAGGTCTAGACCGAATCGTTCTACTTTTCGAGGGTCGCTTCCGTTTGCCTGACCTGTTCCTCCATAAATGTTGGCAATTACCCCGAAATCGTGCGATATTTTGGAAACAATTCTGGCGTTGGCTTCCCAAAGATCTGCAGCTGGAGCTGCACCTGGAAACGCAAACAACGATCTTCCGTCTCCTAAAATACCGATAGCAGCATCTTGAGTGGTTGGTAAATGTCTGTACACAAACCCCGCACTGAATGCAAATGGTGCATCTTCTGTTCTGTCGCTATCCCAAGCGTACATCCATGTTGCAGGAGTAGGATCATAGGTAAACAAAATTTCTCCTGCGGTTTGTTTTCTATTCACTCTTACTACAAAAGGATCTTGAAGAATGTTTCTTGGTCTTCCTGGAGCTGCTGCTGTGGCAGGAATTGGCCCTTCGATGGGTTCTTGCCAAAGGAAATTGGGTGCGATTTCAAAGTTTCCTATTTTGTAGGTAAAACCTGTAAGGAAATTGTATTGGTTACCGCTTCCGGTATCTTTTAGTCTCCAACCGGTGAAGGTCTGCGTTTGATCCCAACCTCCGTTAGCAACCAATCCCATTGCAGAACCTTGTGCGTACCAGTTGAATTTTCCTCCGGTGTAGGTAAGTTTGGCTTTTCCTCCCCAGTTGTCATTACCATTAATTTGGTCTTGATAGATGTTTCCGTCTCTGTATAATTGGAAGTCTCTGCCGTTAAGCGGCTGACCTGCCCAAATACCTCCTAAATCTACTGCAAACTTGCCGAATTTTCTTTGTACGGCTAAAGTTGCTCTTCTGGTTTTTGGCTGAGGAACAGCAAATGAACTTTGAGAATCTCCTCTTTGGTCTACATCTTCGTGGAAAATCCCTGTAAAATTGAATTTGCCTAAGTTTTTAGAGTATTTCACTAAAAATGCCGGGTTGGCTCCCCACCAAAGCTCTGGTCCAAAAGCGATCTTTAGACCGTTTAGTTCTTTTTTACCTGTAAATTCAAAACCAAAAGGAGCTTCACCATTGTAGATATCAATCATTTGCCCATAGTTGGCTTCAGGATATAGGTTAAAGAAATCTCCTTCATAAGCCCAATGATAATGACCTGTTCTGTAGAAACCGTGCAAGTCGAAATTTTTGTGATTCCAGTTGTAACTTGCGCTATAGACTTGTACTCTGTTCAGGTCTCTCATCTCGGTAATGGTTCCGTCGGCATTCATTACTTTGATAGGTCTGCCTCGGTTTTCGTAGAAAATCTGATCGATAGGATTTTCTGCTACATTTCCTAAAATGTTGAAATTGACATTGGCTCTCATATTGGGTGCAGGATTTCCTTCAATTCCTACGAAATAAGATTGCATATGATCAAAACCCTGTTTATTGGGGTATTTGGTATAAGCATCTGATTTGTCTTTTGGGGTTTCTGTAAGACTTCCGCCTGTATTAAATGTGGTGAAATCTGCTCTAAGCTGGCTGATTCTAATCAAATCAGTACTTTCCCCTTTTAAAGCGGCTTTGTCTCCTCTCGCACGAAGTTGAGCATCGGCAGTATTTACATTTCCGAAATAAGACTGCACAGGATTTCCAGATCTGGAAGCACTAGTGTTGTAAGGATTAAACTGATGGATTTCCTTCAAAGTATAATACGCCGCTCTTGGATACAGTTGGTAATGACCCGTAGCATCGGTTTTACCTTTGGCACAGATACCGAACCATTCTTCGTTCATATTGTTTTGTCCCTGTTTGAAATCTTTGATATAGCCGCCGTTGCTCCAAGAAGCATTAGAATCATGAACTTCCAGATTTTCGGTTTGTTTGTACTTCCACCATCCATCGCTAAACTGGAACGTAAAACCACCTATGGAGTTTCCAGCTTTTCCCATTCCCGCTGCATTTTCGTAGATTTCCTGCCAATTCCCCTTAAGATAGTAGGCTTGTGCATCCTGATCTTCCTGCTGAGAAAGTTCGTTGAAGGCATCTGCTCCGAACTCTGTAAAAAGTACCGGTTTTCCGTATTCTTTTTTCACTCTATCGAACAAATCGGTAAAAGAAACACCACGGTAAGAATTGATTCCGAGAATATCTACATCTTTACATTCATCATTAATAATGTTTAGGAACAATAAATCGCCATTACAAATCGCCACCGGAACATTTCCGTCCAACGATTTCATTTCTTTAGCTGCATCGTTCATCAAACGATACATAGGCCGTCCTCTTTTTTCTCCAACAAATTTTTTCTGTTCTTCATCATCTGGAAAATCTTCAGTTTCTGCACCTTGCCAAAATAAACCATAGTTATTTTCGTTTCCTAATAAATAGAGTAATAAGCCTGGTGTATTCTTGTATTGAGACGCCAGTTGTTTCACTTCCTTCATTAGAAGCTCTTGAGTTTTAGCATCATCATAATGGGTAACGGGTGTCCAAACACCGTCAATAGTAAGTCCGTATCTTCCGAAGGAGTGATTGAGCATCGTATAAATGCCATAGTTTTCATAGATATAGGTAATCCATTTTTTGGGAATTCCTGTATATACACGGATTGCATTTACATTCATATTTTTCAGCAATGACATTTCATCATCCAATGCTTTTCTGATGAAATCATCTGACTGAGTCCAGAATGAATAATTATAATTAGTTCCTACCGGGAAGTAATCCCAATTCATACCATTTACAATAAAAGGCTTCCCGTTGACTTCTAATTTTTGTCCGTTTAAGTCATTTACTACTTCCACTTTTTGAAATTGGGAGTAATAGATATGAGTGCTTAAACAAACTAAAAAAAGTAATATTCTTCTCATGATTTATATAATTTTTTTAAGTTTTATTATGCTGTCTTAAATAAGCGCTGTCATATTATTCTTTAAGAATCTTAACATGCCTAATTTAAAAATGTTAACAATTAGTTCATAAATCTTATATATATACATTTAATATACAACAATTAAAATATTGAAAAACAATTATTTACAATTTAAACACAATAAAATTAACTTATAAAAAGAACTTTCTATACATTAATATGAGAACAAAAACCAAAAGTATTTAGCTGATATTTTAACATAAAACCTACTCTAAAAAAGATTTATTCTCAATCCCTTAAAATTTTAGCTTGGGATTACCATGTTATTTTATGTGAAATAGAACAAATCAAAGTAGATTTTAATTTCTATATTTATTTAAAATTTTAAAACATGCAGTTTCAGGGACAAATATTAAAAATGACGAGCTTCAATGACGAGCCTATTCAGTATTATCTTAATCTTTCCAATGATTTGATTCACATGAATGAGCTGTTCGGGAAAGAATTAACCATAAGACATATTGGTTACCAATGCGTCAATTGCGGATTAGACAAAACAGTTTACAGAATGGGATTCTGCAAAAGCTGTTTTTTTGAAAGCCCTTATGCAAGTGATACGATCATTCGTCCTGAACTTTCTACTGCACATCTTGGAATTGCGGAACGGGATTTGAATGTTGAGAGAGAAATCCAACTGCAGCCACATACCGTATATCTGGCTTACACAGGTGATGTGAAAGTAGGGGTAACAAGAAACACCCAAATTCCGACACGATGGATTGATCAGGGAGCGACTTTTGCTCTTCCTATTGCCAGAACAGAAAACCGCTATGAAGCAGGCATGATAGAAGTCGCCCTAAAACAACATGTTGCAGATAAAACAAGCTGGAAAAAAATGCTTCAGGATGACTTTGAAGGCGAAATGGATTTAGCAGATTTTCAGCAGAAGATTAAAGAATACTTTCCTGAAGATTTCCAAAAATTTTATTCGGAAGGAGAAAATCTCTGGAAGTTTGATTATCCTTTTGACAAACCTGAAAAAGTAACTTCTTTTACACTGGATAAAAACCCTGAATTTACAGGAAGACTTACCGGAATAAAAGGGCAGTATTTAGCTTTTGAAGGCGGAAATTTTATGAATGTAAGAGGACATGAAGGATATTTAGTAGAATTGAAAATCTAATAATTTAATGAAAAACAAGATATAATCATGAAAAAACCTTGGGTTAAGAAGCTTTTTATTGGCTTTGGCATATTGTTGGGAATAATTTTACTGGCAAATTTTGGCTTAAATATCTGGCTCAAAACCCAACTTCCAGACTATATTAAGAAAAATACGGATTACCGAGTAACTTATAAATCTTTGAATGTAGACTTGGGAACAGGAAATATTCTTGCAACCGGAGTTACTGTTAATAATAAAAACCCAACAAATACTTCGGTTATAGGACTTCAGGGAACGATTGATACGCTAAAAATAAGTCGTTTCGGGATCTACGATGCTGTGTTTAATAAAATAATCAGCTCCAATGATCTTTTGCTTTCTAAACCCAACTTAAATATTATTCTTCCAAAACCTGTTGACGAAAAAACAGGTAAAAAGCCCAATCCGGTTAAATTTGAAAACATCAGAATCAATGACGGAACTATTGCTGTTTTCCGTCATACCAGACAAAAATTCGTTGGTGTGGAAGAGCTTAATCTCTATGTGGAAAACCTTCAATTAACGGAAGAATCTGTTGAAGAAAGACTTCCTGTAATTTTTGACCAGTATAAAATTAAAGGAAAAAATTTCTTTTTTCAGCCCGATGATATTTATGAGCTTAAAATCGCTAAAATTGCAACCACCAACGGTCAAATTTCTGTTGAGAATTTTCATCTTCAACCGCTGATTTCATTTGAGCAGTTTAAGAAAACATATCCTGAAAAATCTAAAATGTTTCAGTTTATGGTTCCCAAGATGACTTTCAAGGATATTTTTCTCAAAAAAAATAAAGTTTCTCTCGCCAACGCCATCTTTGTAAACCCATTTATAAGAGCTTATGACACCGGTGTCTCGGTTAAAAAGGCAGTAAAGAAAAAAAGTTTTGAACTTGATCTGAAAAATGTAAAGGTGAGCCATGCAAAAATACAAATGGTGAAAACGAATGCAAAAGATTTCTTTTTTGCACAGGATCTGAATATGGACATTTCCGAATTGCAGATGACTAAAGAGAGTTCGGAAGAAGTGATTCCTGTTTTATATAAAGATTTCAAAATTTCAGGAAACGGAATCTATTACAATGACCAACAGAATCTGTATGCAGAAAGTTTCAGTTTAACACCCAAAAGCGGTCAGATTAAAAACATTATCGCCAAGCCTACAAACTCTGATCTGGTAATGGATTTTAAAACCAACCTGATAAAATTCAACATCAATACGTTTGATATTAAAAATAAAAAACTCAATTTGGATGTAAATGATATTTTTATTGATGGCGTAAACGGTAAAATAGCTTCTTCAAAAACGCCACAAAAAAAGAAAAATTCAGCAAAAGGAATTCATTTTCCCGTTAAAATTGGAAAAATTGATCTTAAAAATTCCAATATTACTTATGAGAGTAACCAGCAACCTTTAAGTCTCAATAATCTTAATGCTTCCATTGAAAATCTTGAACTAACAGATAATTCTGCAAAAGACGGAATGGCTGTGAAGGTAAAAAATTATCATATTACTGCAAACGATTTCAGTTACAAAACTAAGTTCTATCAAATGAAAACGGCTGCCCTGAGTTTAGATCAAAATAAACTTCAGATCAATCGTTTTGCAATGATTCCGCTTGTATCAAGAGCGGAATTTATAAGAATGATTCCTGTAGAACAGGATCTGTATGATATTAAAGCAGATCAGATCTCTGCGCGGGGCAACTGGGATTTATTTTCCGAAAATAAATCATTTTATGCATCACAAGTTATCATTCAGTCTGCAAATGCCAATATTTTCAGAAGTAAAATTCCGGAAGATGATCCGAAAATAAAGCCTTTATATTCAAAGTTATTGCGAACCATTAAAATTCCCATGTTTGTCACCAATCTTCAACTTAAAAATTCGACTTTAGAATATGAAGAAGACACTCCGAAAAGCAGTGGCCCTGGAAAATTGACTTTCAGTAATTTTAATATGAATGTTAATAATCTCAATTCTGCAAAAATGAAGGGGAAACCCACTCAGGTTAGTATAAAGATTGACTGTAAGTTTATGAATACATCGCCGTTGGCGGTAAACTGGACTTTTAATACTGCTGATCAGAGTGACCGTTTTGCGATTTCAGGAAATTTAGACAATATTCCGGCTGTCGCACTAAATTCGTTTATTGTTCCTTATATGAGTGTTTCGGCAACAGGATCTATTCAGCAAATGCTTTTTAACTTTAAAGGCAATCCGGAGGGAATCGGTGGAACATTCAATATCAAACACAAGGATTTAAAGATCTCTGTTTTAGACAAAAAAAGCAAAGAAAAAAAGAATCTCCTAAGTGCGGTTGCCAATATCTTTATTAAAACAGACTCCGGTCAGTTTCCCGAATCTGTGATCGTAGAAGGTGTGGAAAGAGATCCTACAAAATCTTTTTTCAATATGTTTTGGAAAGGTGTGGAAAGTGGTTTGAAAAAAACTTTATTAGGAATCAATCCCGATAAAGCTAAAAACAATACGAAAAATGAGTCTTCAAAAAAATAAAAATAGCTAAAACCTGAATTATACCGTAGAAAAGTTTAAAATAAAACATCCCGAAAGTGAATATTTCGGGATGTTCTTTTATGCTAATATGAATTAAAAATTAGTACTCATCGCTTTCTTCAATAGGAATATCTCTTAGGAAAGCATCAAATTCCTGACCCGGATAATTGCTGTCTGCTCCATAAGAATCAAGAATGATTCCTATGTTTTTTTCGGTATCCTGCACTACATACAAAACAGCATTATCATCAGGATTACTCGGACCTTCAAACCTGTATGTTTTTACAATTCTAAGCTCGTCCGGCTTATAGTTTTTGTCTGATCCTTCATATTTCATTTCGCAGTCTTCATTCATTCTGAATTCTCTGTGAATTCCTCTTTGTCTTAAAGTTTCCATGACACCGGTAAGCGTTGTCATTCTGTCTATGTTTTCTGAACTTTCCATAATAATATTTTTTTATGTTTAGTACAATTTTTAAACCATAAAACACTGAAAGCATTATTTTGATAATTAACAAAATTTATCATTCATTAAAAAACAAAAAGGTATATTATTTGATATAGTTTGAAACAGATCGGTAATATTTCTTTAAATCTTATTGATCTTGGAACATTAAATAATATCTACATATGAAAAAAGAAGTAGGAGTTTTACTGGCAGGAGGCGTAGGACTTTTGGCAGTTTTGAGTTTTTTTGGCGTAAAAAAAATATTATCTAAGAAAAATAGAAAATATAACGACTATTACTCTGATTATCACAGACATTTTGACAACAAAAACCCTGATGATGATCATGGAATAGAATTTTATGCCCTTAAGTAGCGACCCGTAAGAAATAGTAAGAATATAATTTTTTTAAAATCCGGAATCATTTTTTGATTTCGGATTTTTTGTGGAAAACTATCCTGTTAAAACTTATTATTTTCAATACTTCTAAACCTATTTTTACGTTTATAAAAATATGCAGAACGAAAATTTCAAAAAAGGTCAAGGAGCGCAACGGAATGTTAATAACCGTTTCGACAGATTTACCTATGAACCTGATGATGAAGATTTAGAATCCATAAAAACTACTTTCACGGAGATTTTTCCTAAAACGATTGTCAATAAGGTAAAAAGCGAAGATTTGCCTATGGAATATTCAATGAATCCTTATCAAGGCTGTGAACACGGCTGTTCCTACTGTTTTGCAAGACCTACCCACGAATATTGGGGTTACAGTGCAGGAATTGATTTTGAAAGAAAAATAATGGTAAAAAAAAATGCTCCGGAATTGCTGGAGAAATTTTTCAAGAAAAGAGGGTACCAACCTTTTCCGATTCTGCTTTCCGGAAATACAGACTGCTATCAACCTGCCGAAAGACAATTTGAAATTACCAGACAGCTTTTACAGGTTTGTCTTGATTACCGAAATCCTGTGAATGTTTTAACGAAAAATGCTTTGGTGCTGCGGGATTTGGATATTTTAAAACCGATGGCAGAACAGAATTTAGTTTCTGTATCTCTTAGTATTCCGACCATAAACGAGGATCTGCGCAGAAAGATGGAACCACGTACGAGTTCTGCGAAAAACAAACTGAAAGCTATTGAAATTCTCTCTGAGAGCAAAATTCCAACTCATGTTATGGTTGCACCAATCATTCCGGGACTTAACAGTGATGAGCCTTTAGCTATTTTAAAAGCTATTTCAGAAGCAGGCGCACAAAGTTTTGGTTACACATTGGTAAGGCTGAACGATACGGTAGAACCTGTTTTTGTACAATGGATTGAAAATGCATTTCCTGATCGTGCACAAAAGGTTTTAAATTTAATAAAGTCTATGCATGGCGGAAAACTGGGCGAAAAAAGATACTTTGACCGACAGAAAGGTGAAGGAAATATTGCTGAAATGATTCACAATACTTTTAAAATCGGCAGAAAGAAATTCTTTGAAGGAAAAGAGTTTCCGAAGCTTTCAACGGATGGCTTTACAGGGACGAAGGAGCAGCAGCTGAGGTTGTTTTAGAATTATTTGCAATAAATATACGTTCTAAGTACATTTTACACGTTCGCTAAATATCACAATATGTTACCAACTCCTCTTTACACGTTTATCTATATCAAATTCTACGTTCCGAAGTTCTCTTTTGAGGTTACTGATTTGTTTTTTGATGTTCGAAACCCCAAAATATACATTGCCAAACCCCGAAATATATTTGCTGAATGAGTGCAGATCGATGCAGCATATATCATGATGTCAACCGCAGATCTCCCTTGTTCTACAATAAAGATAATTTGTGGTAATCAATACAATTGTATCACAAAAAAGCTCTTTTGCGGGGTAACAAAAAAGCTTTTTTGTGGATATTGAATATCGTTTAGCTTTCAGAAGATGGATTTTCGGTATTTTTTGAGGTTTTGGCAAAAAACTGCTTCAGATCGCTTTGTTTGGTTTCATACCCTGCTTCAGAAGTGGCAGCCTTGTAGGTAGTGTATGCGTAATCTGTAAGAGCAGCCTGAAAATTGTCGTAATCATAAAGAATTTTAGCGTTGCCCAATCGGGTAGTAAGACTTTCTAAACGAGCGATAAAACCTTCTAATACCTGACGAGATGAATAGTCGCTATTAAACTCTTGCCAATCTACCTCTGGTGCAGCAAGAGAGGGTTGGTTTTTACCGTAATCATAGACTTTGTTAACGAACAGTTTATTTTGTTCATTAATGCTTCCGTATCTTCTTCGGTCATCTGCGGTGAGATTTATATTGATTGCAGACAAGGCATTTTCTAATGCTAATATGGCAGCTTGAGCATCGGCAATTTGCTGGGAATTCAGGTGGGTGTTGTTAAGATTGGTGATTGACATAAGTGTTTTTATTTTAGTTGTTCTTTAAGCTGTATATTTTCTTTTTTTAAAGATTCGTTTTCTTGTTCTATTTTTTCAATGTATTTTTTTTGAGTTTCTAAGAAGAAATCGGGTACATTAGAATATGTTATATTACTCCCAGAATGATCATGGAAAGTAGAGTTCTCAAATTGAAAAGAAAATTTGTGATCCTGATTTTTGATTTCCTCCACAGAAACCTCTAATATTTTAGCCATTTTTTCCCATTCTTCGTCATGTATTTTTACTTCTCCCCGTTCTTTACGAGAATAATTAGAAGTATCGGTTCCTAAAATTTTTGCCATTTGTTCTTGCGAAAATCCTTTTTGTTTTCTTTGGTTACGAAGCTTATGCTGTATCATTTGAATGTTTTAGATTAGCAAATTTGCACAATTTGTACACAATCTGCAAAAAAATTACCAAAAAATTGCAAATTATTAAGTGTGGTATTATGATTATTATTTTTAGTTTTGAAATGTTAAAATAATTTAAATAATTCTATTATGAAAAAAATGAATCTTAAAGCTGCAAAAGATAGCTTAACTAGAAGTGAAATGAGAAGTATCATGGGAGGTAGTGGTGGTACTGGATGTGCATCAAGAGGAGAGGCTTGTTACACGGCTAACAAAAGCTGTTGTGGTGGGCTAACGTGTGTAACTTGTAATGCACATCGTCATGATTATTGTTGGAGCTAAAATGAAAACTTTATTTATTGCTTTAGGGATTAGCATAAATATATTTGGTCAGAATAGTTCTAAATCTTTTGAAATCAAAGGGGTTGTTAAACCTTCTGTAACAAAAGCAGACTCTATATATTTAGAGCCTGCTTTCATTGACACATCATTTTACGAAAACAAATCTTTCATATCCAAAATTGAAAATAACAATTTTACTTTTACCGGAAAGATTTCTTATCCTATAGGTTTGTTTTTAAGTTTTCAAAATTCCAATGGAGGCTATGCAATGACCCAAATGATACTCGTAGATAAAGGGAATCATACTCTTTCAATTGACGAATTTATTCCTAATAAGTATTATAATCTTTCAAATTCAGAAATTAATACTGAACTAAATAAAAAGTTTTTGCCTCAGTATTATAAGATTCTTCAAGATGAAGAACTTGCTGTTGAAGATAAAAATATTGTCCAAGAAAAAGATTATAAAAAAATTAGAAGAGAATTCAATGAAAAGAAAATCCAATATCTATTGGATTATACAAAAAAATATCCTAATTCTTATATAAGTCTATGGTTCGCAATTGAAAGATATTCTGTTATAGGTTATAATGATAAATTTTTAGACATTTATAATTATCTATCCCCAAAAATTAAAAAAACAAGTACAGCAAAGGTTTTTATTAAGAAACTCAATGAAAAAAATTTTGAAGATAAGATTACAAAAATCTCTTTAAAAGATTATAATGATGTAAAGAAAAATGGATATAATTTAGACACAAAATATACATTAGTCGATTTTTGGTTTTCCAATTGTGGACCCTGCTTAATAGAAATGCCAAAGTACAAAGAATTATATTCAAAATATAAACGACGCAGCTTTGAAATCATAGGTATTTCAACAGATAGAACTTCAAATAAAGGAAATTGGCGAAAAGTAATTAAAGAAAAAGAACTCATTTGGAGGCAATATTTGGATGAAAATGGTACGGAAGCGAAGAAATATAACATTAATAAGTTTCCAACAACATTTTTGTTAGATTCAGAAGGAAAAATTATCAAAAAAGATATTTCTCCTGAAGAGTTAGAACAATTTCTTGAAGAAAACTTAAAAAACTAAAACTTAAATTTTAACATTACTTATGGCATCTGAAAACTTAGAAGCAGTAATTTCTTATGCTCAATCTCAAAGTATATCACTAGACAAAGCAGAATTTGAATTTCAAATAGAATCTCATCCAGATTATCCTAGTTTGTTGGCATTTTCAGATGCTTTTTCTTTTTTTAAAATACCAAATATGGCTGCAAAAATATTTGCAGATCAGATAGAAAACCTGCCTAATTCTTTTGTGGCTTTGTTAGGGGAAGATAGAAAAGAAAATTATCTAGCTCATATTACTGAGAAAAATGGGCTATATCAATTTACCTATGAAAAACAAACGAAAAAACTCAACATCAAAGAACTAAAACAATACTGGAGAGATGTGGTTCTTTTAGTAGAAAAGCCAGAAGATTTTCTAAATTCAAAATCTAAAAATAATAATGCAAGACAATCTTTTATTTCTATTTCGTCGTTATTTATACTAGGAATTATTTATTACTTTTCAGGATCATTATTCTCGGTTTTATTTAGTGCGATTTCGATGGTTGGAATTTTTTTTTCGGTAGAAGCATTAAAAACAGAACTTGGCATAGAATCTAAAGTATCAAAAAACATGTGTTCCATTGTTGCTAATGCTGATTGTAGCAATGTAATCAATTCTAACAAAAATACTTGGCTGAAAAACATTAAAATATCTGATATTAGTATTTGGTTTTTTGGTTCACAATTATTATCTCTAGTTTTATTTTCAGTTCTTGGTACAATAGAAAGTTATTTCTTGCTATTGCTTTTTGAGTTAGTTTTAGCAATACCGATGACTTTGTATTCTATTTATTTTCAATATGAGATTGAGAAAAAATGGTGTCCAATTTGTCTTAGTATTATTGCTTTGGTATATCTACAATTCTTGCTTTTGGCAATTAATTATTCTTTTTTATTCAGTTTTAATTTAAAAGATGTTTTACTTTTTGTTTTCAGCTTATGTGTTATTGCCCTTTCTGTTTATATGATAAAACCGTTATTGTTAAACATAAAAAATTTGAAAGAAGAAAATATAAAGAACCTACGTTTTAAAAGGAACTACAGTGTATTTAAAAACACTCTAAAAAAAGATGACCAACAGTTTTTTGAACATGAAAATATTGTTTTGGGGAATCCAAATGCCAATCTAAAAATCTCTATTATTACTAATCCGTTTTGTAGTTACTGCAAGGAAGCTCATGAAATTTTGCATCAAATACTATCAAAGTATGAAGAGAATCTAAACATTTCAGTTCGGTTTAATTATAATGAAGATTTTGATAAAAAAAACAAAAAATTATTCTTAAGATTGATAGAAATACATCGGGAACAAGGAGGTTTAGAATTTTCTGATGCTTTAAGTTTTTGGTTTGAAAATAAGAATATGCAACAATGGCTTTCAAAATATGGTGAACCAAAAAATAATATAGAAATTGAAAAACTGTTGAAAAAAGTGGGAGATGAAAATATACAGAAAGAATTAAATTTCACACCAAATATTTTTATCAATCAATTCAAGTTTCCACAATTTTACGAAAGAAAAGATTTAGAATATTTTATCTCAGAATTAATAGATGATGATTGTTTATGAAAAGCATTTGCTTAATTAATGTTTTTTTTGGAGAATTTCCATGGTATTTCAATTTGTTTTTAAAGTCATGTAGTACAAATCTTACTATTGACTTTTTAATTTTCACCGATCAAAATTTGCCATCAAATGCACCACCAAATGTGAAGTTTATTCCTTTTTTGTTAAATCAGTTTAATGATCTAGCATCGCTTAAACTTGGTTTGTCCATAAACATCAAATATGCATACAAACTTTGTGATTTCAAACCAGCTTATGGAATTATTTTTTCCGATTATTTAAAAAACTTTGAATATTGGGGCATTACAGATATTGATATCATCTTTGGCAGAATTAGAGAGTTCATCACAGATGAAATACTTACTACATATGAAGTGATTTCTGTGAGAAATGATTATCCTACAGGATCTTTCATGATTTTTGAAAACAACGATAAAGCAAATTGGCTCTTCAAAAAAAGTAAAGATTACGAAAAAATATTTACATCTAACAAACATTTTTGTTTTGACGAATGCAATTTTGTACATCAATATTTAGAAGGCGGTGGAGATATCTTTGAAATAGAAACAGAAATTGAATCCATGCATCATGTTTTAATGAGAGAAATGCGGAAAGAGAGTTTAAAAGCACATTTTGATTTTTTAATCATAGAAGGTTTACCTGGAAAATTATGTTGGAATAATGGTTTTTTGTCTTTCAAAAACGAATTTGAAGTTCTGTATTATCATCTTATTTTATACAAATGCAATATATACAGCAGGAAAAAACATTGGCAAAACATACCAAATAAATTTCAAATTCATAAACACATCATTATTAAGTCTGGAATTTTTTCAAAACTTACTTATTTTTGGATAGAAAATTTTTCCGTTTTTTCTAAGAAATTAATAATAAGATTAGATGCTTTTATTTCTAGAAAAATAATATGTAGAAAAGCTACTGACTTAGAGAGTGGAATTTTTAATAACGGTAATCAAAACAGAATACTTAATAAAGATTCTGAAAACAATTTTTCACTTTCATTTTCAGAAATGATGCACTCTTTTGTTATCTTCAAATCAATTTTCAAAAGAAATATTTATTACCTTGATAAAAGTTCTATGATTTACTACAAAATTGATAAAAATAAGAATCTTATAGAAATTTCAAAAGATGGCTCAACTTTTAAATTTGAAAGGATTTGAAATTATTCCCAAATTACCTTCAACCCGATGCCAAAGACTGCGGTCCCACATGTCTCAGAATCATCAGTAAACATTACGGCAAAAGCATTTCTTTGCAGCAAATTCGTAATCTTTCGGAGACGACTCGTGAAGGAAGCAGTTTAATGGGTTTAAGTGATGCAGCAGAAGACTTAGGTTTCCGTTCTCTAGGAGTTCAGATTGATTTTAATACGCTTACTTCTGAAGTTCCTTTTCCCTGCATTGTGCATTGGAACAAGCAGCATTTTGTTGTTGTTTATAAAATTGATAAGAATAATAATGTTTATCCCAAATCACGCAGTTGATATTTTTTGAGATAAGGCTATGGGGTAATCCCAAATTCCGAAGAACCATTTTCTGCGTTTTTTGGTGAGTGCAATCTTCAGTTTGAGTGTGTCACCTACTTTTTCAAAGTAAGCTCCGATAGCTA